>NZ_RCOC01000072.1:0-70057 GCF_004307515.1 Pseudomonas sp. Sample_14
GCCTTATAGTGGCCTCATCCACGCTTTTACGAGATCCCCCATGAGTCAGGAAACGCCGTACATCTTCGACGCCACGACTGCCGATTTCGACCAGTCGGTGATCGAAGCCTCCTTCAACAAACCGGTGCTGGTGGATTTCTGGGCCGAATGGTGTGCGCCGTGCAAGGCGTTGATGCCGATGCTGCAGGGCATTGCCGAGAGCTATCAGGGCGAGTTGCTGCTGGCCAAGGTCAACTGCGACATCGAGCAGGACATCGTCGCCCGCTTCGGCATTCGCAGCCTGCCGACCGTGGTGCTGTTCAAGGACGGTCAGCCGGTCGACGGCTTTGCCGGCGCACAACCGGAATCCGCCGTGCGCGCGCTGCTGGAACCGCATGTGCAGATGCCGCCACCGGCCGCTGCCGACCCGTTCGAACAGGCTCAGGCGATGTTCGACGAAGGCCACTTCGCCGAGGCGGAAGCGGTGCTGGTGACCATTCTCAATGAAGACAATACCAACGCCAAAGCGCTGATCCTTTACGCACGCTGCCTGACCGAGCGCGGTGAGCTGGGCGAAGCGCAAACTGTGCTCGACGCGGTCAAGAGCGATGAGCACAAGGCCGCACTCGCCGGCGCCAAGGCGCAGATCCAGTTCCTCGGCCTCGCCCGCGATCTGCCGGACGCCGCCGACCTGAAGAGCCGCCTGGCGCAAAATCCACAGGACGATGAAGCGGTGTACCAACTGGCGATCCAGCAACTGGCGCGCCAGCAATACGAAGCGGCGCTGGACGCCTTGCTCAAACTGTTCATCCGCAACCGCAGCTACGGCGAAGGCTTGCCGCACAAGACCTTGCTGCAGGTGTTCGAGCTGCTGGGCAATGATCATCCGTTGGTGACGGCTTACCGTCGCAAAGTGTTTGCGGCGCTGTATTAAGGCCTCACCCGATCCAGCTATAGAGCGGCGTATCCCCGCCGCTCGCCACTTTCACATCGGAACTATGGCGCAGACGCACGAGCAGACGCTTGCCCGCTACCGCACTGCCGGTGAGCGCCTCCAACTGATCCAGCAGATCCGGCCCGCTAAGTTGCCCGGCGTTGCGCAACACGTCTTTGGCCACCTGCCACAGCGCATCATCCTGATTCACCGGCTTCGCCGCCGGGGCCGACGCCACTGCCTCAGACTGCACGACCGGCGCCTGCCCGCTCAGCGCCGAACCCAGCCTGGCCCAATCGCTGTCATCCAGCTCCACCGTCAAATCCACCGGCACTTCGCCGACCGTTCCGCGTATCCGCAACATCGAGTTCGCTCCTGCATTTTTCTGACCTGCATGCTCCCACGGGACTTGTGCAACGCCAAGCGACGTTGTCCAGTGTGGCGGTTATCGAGCATTCATCTACAGTGTCCTTTTTCTCACAGCACCCTGTAATGAAACGAAGTTACTACGCCCTATTGATGACCCCACTCTTGCTCATCGTGGCATGGCGCATCTGGTTGCCTGCCGATCTTTCGGCTTGTCCCGCTGACGGGGAAACTGCAGGTCCACTGACCCTTGTTATTCGTGATTACTTTGAGCGCAATAGCCGGACCGACTGGCGAGACATGGATGATCGTTTTGACATACTTTCAACCCCCGAAGGCCAGAGCATAGCGAGTCAACCGAATTCACACACTTGCGAAGCATTGCGGGTACTGCAGAGTCCGGCGTTCAGTCAGAGTGAAAAAATCTTCACCATGGCACTTATGTTCAGACTGCCAATCGACCAGTACATGGCCCTGATGGATCGCAGTCATCAACTCTACACGCAGGGCAAAATGGATAAGGAGGTGCTGACTCTGGTGGTATTTCCGCGCGGAACAGCCATCAACTACTGGTGGCTTCCGGCTTGGCGACAGCGTTTCAGTCGCGATGCCCCGAGCGTGCTCGACGCAAATCTGATCAACGATGTTCTTTCGGGACACTATTGGTTCGACTATCCCGGCGCAGGCTTCTGATTCTGCAAGCATGACATCCAATCCCAGCACCGCCCGCGAACTCATCCCGGGCGGTGCTTAGCCATGTCTTGCGCAATCTCAAGCGCACGGGCACACTCTGCGCACTTTCGTTATAAGATTACATAACAAACTTTTCATTTTTCTCGGAGTCCGTCATGCGTCGTCTGTTGCTCGCTTTGCCGTTTGCCCTGTTGCCGCTGGCCGCTGCCCATGCGGTTGATGAGCACGATCATGATCATGAGCACGGCAGCCTCGGCGCTCACGAACATGGCGTGGGTCGGCTGAACGCCGCGCTCGATGGTCAGACCCTGGAGCTGGAGCTGGAAAGCCCGGCGATGAATCTGGTCGGTTTTGAACACGCCGCCACGTCCGATGCCGACAAGGCCAAAGTCGCTGCCGCTCGGGCGCAACTGGAAAAACCATTGGCTCTGTTCAGCCTGCCCGCTGCGGCCGGCTGCAAGGTGGTCAGTCAGGAACTGGAAAGCCCGCTGTTCGGCGACAAACCGGACGCCGATGATCACGACGAAGATGAAGCGGACAAGGACGGTCACGAGCATCACCACGACCACAGCGAAATCCATGCGCATTACCAATTCAGCTGCGCCACACCGGGCGCGCTGAGCACGCTGAACCTGACGAACATCTTCAAGACCTTCCCGGCGACGCAGAAGATTCAGGTACAACTGATCAGCGCGACTGGCCAGCAAGGTACCGAAGTGACGGCCAAGTCGGCTGCGCTGAAATTCTAGGATCCACCGAAATCCCCTGTGGGAGCGAGCCTGCTCGCGAAGGCGGCGTGTCAGCTGACATGTGGGTGTCTGACCCAGCGCTTTCGCGAGCAGGCTCGCTCCCACAGGGTTATGTGTTCACTTCATGAAAATCGGTGCCATGACCCAAGCACTCATCGAACTTTCCGACCTTGGCTTCAACTGGCCCGGTCACCCGACGCTGCTGGACATCCCGGCGTTTCGTCTGGAAGCCGGCGAAACCCTGTTTCTCAAAGGCCCCAGCGGCAGCGGCAAGACCACTCTGCTCGGCCTGCTCGGCGGAGTGCAGAAGCCCGGTCGCGGCAGCATTCGCCTGCTCGGCCAGGAGCTGACCGAACTGTCTGCCGGCAAGCGCGATACGTTTCGTGTCGATCACACCGGCTACATTTTCCAGCAATTCAACCTGCTGCCGTTTCTCTCGGTGCGCGAGAACGTTGAGCTGCCGTGTCACTTCTCGAAACTGCGTGCGCAACGGGCGAAACAGCGCCACGGCAGCGTCGATCAGGCCGCCGCCACACTGCTCGCGCACTTGGGTCTGAAAGACGAAAGCATCCTCAGCCGCCGCGCCGACTCGCTGTCCATCGGCCAGCAACAACGGGTCGCTGCCGCCCGTGCGTTGATCGGTCAACCGGAACTGGTGATCGCCGACGAACCGACCTCGGCATTGGATTACGACGCCCGCGAGAACTTCATTCGCCTGCTGTTTGCCGAGTGCCGCGAGGCCGGATCGAGTCTGTTGTTCGTCAGCCACGACCAGAGCCTGGCGCCGCTGTTCGACCGTCATCTGTCCCTGGCCGATCTCAATCGCGCCGCTACGTCCGCCGAGGTCTGAGATGTATCTGTTTCGTCTGGCCATGGCCAGCCTGGCCAACCGCCGTTTCACCGCATTGCTCACCGCCTTCGCCATCGCCCTGTCGGTGTGCCTGCTGCTCGCCGTCGAGCGTGTGCGCACCGAAGCCAAGGCCAGTTTCGCCAGCACCATCAGCGGTACTGACCTGATCGTCGGCGCTCGTTCGGGGTCGGTGAACCTGCTGCTGTATTCGGTGTTCCGCATCGGCAACGCTACCAACAACATCCGTTGGGACAGCTTTGAACACTTCGCCAACAATCCGAAAGTGAAGTGGGCAATCCCCATGTCCCTCGGCGATTCCCATCGCGGCTATCGCGTGATGGGCACCACCGAAGCCTACTTCGAGCACTACCAGTACGGGCGCCAGCAACACCTGGCGCTGGCCGACGGTCGCGCGTTTGCCACCGATCCTTTCGAAGTGGTGCTCGGTGCCGAAGTCGCCGAAGCGCTGCACTACAAGCTCGGCGACAAACTGGTACTGGCCCACGGCGTGGCGGCGATCAGCCTGGTCAAGCATGACGACAAACCCTTCACCGTGGTCGGCATCCTCCAGCGTACCGGCACCCCGGTGGACCGCACGTTGCACATCAGCCTCGGCGGCATGGAGGCGATTCACATCGACTGGCACAACGGTGTGCCGGCGCGCGGCAACGGGCGGATCAGCGCTGATCAGGCGCGCAACATGGACCTGACCCCGCAAGCGATCACCGCGTTCATGCTCGGCCTCAACAGCAAGATTTCCACCTTTGCCTTGCAGCGCGAGATCAACGAGTACCGTGGCGAACCGATGCTGGCGATCCTGCCGGGCGTGGCCTTGCAGGAATTGTGGAGTCTGATGAGCACGGCCGAGAAAGCCTTGTTCGTGGTCTCGCTGTTCGTTGTGCTGACCGGGCTGATCGGCATGCTCACGGCGATTCTCACCAGCCTCAACGAACGTCGCCGCGAGATGGCGATTCTGCGTTCGGTGGGCGCGCGGCCGTGGCACATCGCAAGTCTGCTGGTGCTGGAAGCTTTCGCCCTGGCGCTGACCGGGGTGATTGCCGGGCTGGCGTTGCTGTACGTCGGCATCGCCGCTGCGCAAGGGTACGTGCAGGCCAATTACGGTTTGTATCTGCCGCTGGCATGGCCGAGCGAGTATGAATGGACGCTGCTCGGTGGCATTCTGGCGGCCGCGCTGCTGATGGGCAGCGTGCCGGCCTGGCGCGCGTATCGCCAATCATTGGCCGATGGCCTGTCGATCCGTTTATGAGGATGTTCACCATGCCCCGCGCCCTGCTTGCGCTGCTGATGCTGGTCGCCCTGCCCGTGTGGGCAGCGGCGCCGAAAGACCTGACCTGGTCGGAAATGATCCCGCCGGACGCCGCGCCGGAAGTGCCGAACATGACCCCGCTGCACGACCTGTCGAAGATGGGCGACGCACTCTCTGCCGAGTCCGCGCCGGCGGCCAAGCAGGACATGCCCAACGCACCGGTAGTGAAGAGCCTCGACGGGCAGAACATTCGCCTGCCCGGTTACATCGTGCCGCTGGAAGTCAGCGAAGAGGGGCGCACTACCGACTTTTTGCTGGTGCCGTATTTCGGCGCCTGCATCCACGTACCGCCACCGCCGTCGAACCAGATCGTCCATGTGAAAAGCGAACTGGGCGTGAAGCTCGACGAGCTGTATCAGCCGTATTGGGTTGAAGGACCGTTGCAGGTGAAAGCGTCGAGCAGTGAGCTGGCCGATGCCGGGTATCAGATGGAGGCGGAGAAGATTTATGCGTATGAACTGCCGGAGTAATTCCCGGTAGTTTTGTATTGGCTGGTCTATCGTCTTCGCGAGCAGGCTCGCTCCCACAGGTGATCACATTCCAAAGTGGGAGCGAGCCTGCTCGCGAATAGGCCCTCAAAGGTTCCACAAAACCCCGCCCCTTCACTGTTTCATTGAGCTGAGTCAAAACACCGTATCAGACGGCTTCGTACCCTAGGACATCGAATTTTTATGTCCTTTTCGGAGCCCCCATGAACAAGTCCTTGCTCAGCGCCTCGCTGTTTGCCCTCGCGCTCGCAGCCCCGCTCGCCCACGCCCACGAAGCCGGTGACATCCTTGTGCGCGCCGGTGCGATCACCGTCAACCCGAAGGCCGACAGCTCCAGCGTCAAGGTCGATCAGGGTCCGCTGAGCGGCACCAATCTGGGCGGCAAGGCGACCATGAGCAGCGACACCCAACTGGGCCTGAACTTCGCCTACATGCTCACCAACAACATCGGTATCGAACTGCTGGCAGCCACGCCGTTCGAGCATGACGTCAAGCTCAAGGGCACCGCCCTGCCCGCCGCCAACGGCAAGCTCGGCACCCTGAAACACCTGCCGCCGACCCTCAGCGTCGTCTACTACCCGCTGGATTCGAAATCGGCCTTCCAGCCGTATGTGGGTGGTGGCATCAACTACACCTGGATCTACGACGAACACGTCGGCAGCGAAGCCAGCGCCAACGGCTTCAGCAACTTCAAGGCGAAAAACTCCTGGGGCCTGGCCTGGCAGGTCGGCGCCGACTACATGATCACCGACAACATCATGCTCAATGCCCAGGTGCGCTACATCGATATCGACACCCGCGCGACCGTCGAGAACAACGCCGTCGCCCCCGGCACCCGTGCACGGGTGAATGTGGACGTCGATCCGTTCATCTACATGGTCGGTCTGGGCTATAAGTTCTAAGTCGATTTTTTACCGAACGTTCACGTGGTGGTGAATGAGGCTTGGTGGCGGGCAGGCACAGACCTGACGAAGACCGTACGCAGTCGATCGGGGGATAATTCCCTCGCCACAGGGATAGCAATATTCCGGCCGTGAAAAAGGCGCCTGTTGAAAAAGGCGCCTTTTTCATTTGGTGCTGAGTCATGTGGGGCGTTGGAGGCCCGGGCCCCTCACCCCAGCCCTCTCCCGGGGGAGAGGGAGCCGATTTGTGTGTTGTTCAAAACCTGAGTTCGACTGGGTATCGCAAGTCGGCGTACTTCTCACAAACACCTCAGTCAGTTCCCTCTCCCCTGGGAGAGGGCTAGGGTGAGGGGCTTCTCAGGAGCGCCCCAGCAAGCGCGCCAAGCCCACACTCATCGGCGTCTGCGGCGGCATTTCGAAGCGCTGCAGCAAGCGTCGGTTATCGGCTCGCGAATGGCGGATATCACCCGAACGCGCCGGCCCGTAACTCACGGGCGGCAACTCACCGATTACCGATTTCAAAGCTTCGAGCATCTGCTTCAGGCTCATCGCCTGGTTCCAGCCAACATTGACCGCGCCTTCCTGTACATCAGGCTTTTCCAGCGCCTGCACCAGCAAATCGACCAGATCACCGACATAGAGGAAATCGCGAGTCTGCTCGCCATCGCCAAACACTGTGATCGGCAAACCCTTCGAGGCGCGCTCGCTGAAAATGCTGATCACCCCGGAATACGGCGAGGACGGATCCTGGCGGGGGCCGAAGATGTTGAAGAAGCGAAAAATTGCCGGTTCCAGGCCATGCTGGCGACGGTAGAAATCGAAGTACTGCTCACCGGCCAGTTTGTCCGAGGCATAGGGTGTCAACGGCGCTTTTGGCGTGTCTTCATCAATCGACTCGCCCTCGCCATTGTTGCCGTACACCGCCGCGCTGGAGGCATACACCACACGCTTGACCCCGGCCAGACGCATGGCTTCGCAGACATTCAGGGTGCCGATGAAATTGCTCTGGTGGGTTTTCACCGGATCGTCCACCGAGGCCTGCACCGAGGCCACGGCCGCCAGATGCGCGACAGCGTTGCAACCTTGCATGGCGCGGGCGACCAAAGCGGCATCGGCGACATCGCCGACCACCAGTTCGACCTTGGGATTGTCCAGCGGCAGGTTGCTGCGCTTGCCGGTCGACAGATCGTCAAGCACGCGTACCGCATAGCCCTTGGCGAGCAAGGCGTCGGTCAGGTGCGAGCCGATGAATCCTGCTCCGCCGGTGATTAGAACCGTTCCTTCAGCCATGTCGGTAAAACCTGTCCAGTAGACCCGGGAGCGCGGCACGCCAGGCGCGCGGCTTGATCCCGAAAGTGTGGAGAATCTTCTTGCAGGCCAGCACCGCGTGTTGCGGCTCTTCGGCGGCGTCCGGGCGCGCGGCATGGGCCTGCGCGGTCGGTGCTTCGATCGCCAGCGGATGCAGGCTGCGTGCTTCGGTGAGAATCGCCTGGCCCAGCGCCAGCGGTGTGGTCGCTTCGTGGCCGGCGTAATGGTAAGTGCCCCACAGCGGCGCGGCGCAGTCGAGTTGCTTGAGCACGGAGATGATCACTCGCGCGGCGTCATCGACCGGAGTCGGATTACCGCGACGATCATCGGCCAGCAGCAACTCTTCGGGTTGTTCCGCACGGGCGAGAAAGCGTCCGAGGGTGCCGTCCGGGCTGTCGTCGAGCAGCCAGCCGAAACGCAGCAGCACATGTTGCGGGCAGGTCGCGCGCACACTTTGCTCGATGCGCCACAAGGCCTGACCGCGCAGGCCCAGCGGCACCGGTTCGTCTTTTTCGCTGTAAGCGGTAGCACGTGAGCCGTCGAACACGCGATAGCTCGACGGCTGCACGAGGACAATGTTGTGGTGCTGGCACAGCTCGGCCAGACGCTCGATGGCGCGTTCCTGACCGCTCATGCGGCTTTCGCTGACGCTCTCGGCCTGGAACCAGTCGAAATAGTAGGCGAGGTTGATCAACGCATCGGGACGGGTGTCGTCGAGCAGTTGGGTGAGGCTCGCGGCATCCCAGCCGTTTTCGGGCGGGCGGGGGGCGAGGAAACCGATGTCTTCTTCCGCACCGAGGCGAATCAGCGCCTGCCCAAGGGCATTTCCGCCGCCCAGTAACATAAGGCGCATTCGCATAGAGTCAGCAGGCCCAGTCTGATTGGAACGATGGCTTTGGCGACGGTTCTCGTGGAACCGTCGTCGATAATTGCCGGAATCGTTGCATTTTGCGGGTTTAGTGCGCAACCGTCATCCGTAAAGTGTAGATGCGCGGATTTGTATCGCCCTCACTGGCGCTATCGCGAGCAGGCTCGCTCCCACAGGGGAGCGCATTCCAAGGTGGGAGCGAGCCTGCTCGCGAAGGCGTCCGAACGGTACTTGCATCTTCCCGCCCCCGCCCGCATAACTTCAGTCATGAATCTGCCCCTCCCCGCCAACAGTGCGCTGGCCGGCTTTCACCCCGCCGTCAGCGCCTGGTTCAACAAGACTTTCCCGGCGGTCACCGCCGCTCAGGCCCGTGCGTGGCCGTTGATCCGCCAGCGCCGGTCGACGCTGATCGCCGCGCCCACCGGCTCCGGCAAAACCCTGACCGCGTTTCTCGCCGTGCTTGATGAGCTTGTCCATCGCGGTCTGGAACAGCCCGATGGTCTGCCCGCCGAAACCCTGGTGGTCTATGTCTCACCGCTGAAGGCACTGTCCAACGACATTCAGATCAACCTGCAAAATCCGCTCGCTGGCATTACCGCGCAATTGCGCGAAATGGGCCTGCAGGAGCTGACCATCACTACCGCCGTACGAACCGGCGACACGCCGCAGAAAGACCGCGCCGCCATGCGCAAGACCGCGCCGCACATTCTGGTCACCACCCCGGAATCGCTGTATGTGCTGCTTGGCTCGGAATCCGGGCGCAGGATGCTCGGCACTACGCGCACGGTGATCATTGACGAAATCCACGCCATGGCCGCCGGCAAGCGCGGCAGTCATCTGTCCTTGAGCCTTGAACGACTGCAAGCGTTGTGCGCCGAACCGCTGACCCGCATCGGCCTGTCCGCCACGCAGAAGCCGGTAGAAGCCGTGGCGCAATTCCTGGTCGGTCACGATCGCCCCTGCGAAATCGTCGACATTGGCCACGCCCGCCCTCGGGATCTGGGTATCGAAGTGCCGCCGGTGCCGTTGTCGGCGGTGATGGCCAACGATGTCTGGGAACTGGTGTACGAGCGCCTCGCCGAACTCGCCCGCGAGCATCGCACCACACTGATTTTCGTCAACACCCGACGCCTTGCCGAGCGCCTCAGCCGGCATCTGAGCGAACGCCTCGGCAAGAAGGCGGTGGCGGCGCACCATGGCAGCCTGGCCAAGGAGTTTCGCCTCGACGCCGAACAACGGCTCAAACGCGGCGAGCTGCAAGTGCTGATCGCCACGGCGTCGCTGGAGCTAGGCATCGATATCGGTGAAGTCGACCTGGTCTGCCAGATCAGTTCACCGCGCTCGATTGCTGCGTTTCTGCAAAGGGTTGGCCGTTCCGGACATCAGGTCGGCGGCACGCCCAAGGGTCGTTTGTTCGCCACCACCCGCGACGATCTGATCGAGTGCGCCGCCCTGCTCGACTGCGTGCGCCGGGGCGAGCTGGATACGCTGCAGATTCCGGAAAAGCCGCTGGACGTGCTGGCGCAGCAGATCATTGCCGAGGTCAGTTGCCAGGAATGGTCGGAGGACGCGTTGCTGGCGATGTTCCGCCGAGCGTGGCCGTATCGCGATCTCGACGAAAAACACTATCAGGCCCTGCTGAGCATGCTCGCCGAGGGTTACAACGGCCGTCAGGGCATTCGCAGCGCCTACCTGCACCGTGACGCCGTCAGCCGCACATTACGTGGCCGGCGGGGCGCGCAACTGACTGCCGTGACCAGCGGCGGCACCATTCCGGACAACGCCGACTACAGCGTATTGCTAGAACCCCAGGGCTTGAACATCGGCAGCGTCAACGAAGACTTCGCCGTGGAAAGTATCGCCGGCGACGTGTTCCAGCTCGGCAATACCTCGTACCGCATCCTGCGGGTGGAAAGCGGCAAAGTGCGGGTCGAGGATGCGCAGGGGATGCCGCCGACCATTCCGTTCTGGCTCGGCGAAGCGCCGGGGCGCAGTGATGAACTGTCGGCGGCCGTCGCGCGCCTGCAAGCGCAGTTGGACGAATTGCTCAGCGCCAGCCCCGGGAATCTGCAACCGGCGCTCGACTGGCTGACCGCAACACTCGGCCTCAACCTCGCCAGCGCCGAGCAACTGGTTGAATATCTGGCGCGCGCACGGCAAACCCTCGGCGCCCTGCCCTCGCAGAACACGCTGTTGATGGAGCGGTTTTTCGACGAGTCCGGCGGCACCCAACTGATCATTCACACGCCGTTCGGCAGCCGCATCAACCGCGCCTGGGGCCTGGCCCTGCGCAAGCGTTTCTGCCGCACCTTCAACTTCGAGTTGCAGGCCGCCGCCAGCGAAGACGCGATCGTGCTGTCGCTGTCCACCAGTCACAGCTTCGAGCTCGACGAAGTCTGGCGTTACCTGCACAGCAACAGCGCCGAACACACGCTCATTCAAGCGGTGCTTGATGCGCCGTTGTTCGGCGTGCGCTGGCGCTGGAGTGCCGGAGTGGCGCTGGCGTTGCCGCGTTTTACCGGCGGGCGCAAAGTCGCTCCGCAACTGCAACGGATGAAAAGCGAAGACCTCATCGCCAGCGTGTTTCCCGACCAGATCGCCTGCCTGGAAAACCTCGCCGGCGAGCGTGAAGTCCCCGAGCATCCGTTGGTGGAACAGACCCTCGACGATTGCCTGCACGAAGCGATGGACAGCGAAGGCTGGCTGACCCTACTGCGCCGCATGGAGCGTGGCGAGGTGCGCCTGATCGCCCGGGATTTACCTGCGCCGTCGCCGCTGGCGGCAGAAATCCTCAGCGCCCGACCGTACACGTTTCTCGACGACGCGCCGCTGGAGGAACGCCGCACGCAAGCGGTGATCAATCGACGCTGGAGCGATCCGCAGTCGACCGATGATCTCGGCGCACTCGATGCCGATGCGATCACCGCAGTACGCGAAGAAGCCTGGCCGTCGCCCAATTCCATGGATGAAATGCACGAAGCGCTGATGAGCCTCGCCTGCATAAGCGACACCGAAGCGCGCGCCAACGCGGGTTGGCCGGACTGGCTGCAAACGCTGATGGCCAGCGGCCGCGCCTGCCTATTGCAGATCGACGCCGAGCATCAGTTATGGCTGGCCCGCGAACGCTTGAGTTGCCTACAAGCACTTTATCCACAGGCGACGTTGGCAAGCGCAGCAGTCGCGCTGCCCGGATTCGACGATACGTGGGCATTCGATGAGGCGCTGGTCGAAGTGATCCGCGCCCGCCTCGGCGCCTTTGGGCCAATCCCGTTGCCCGCCATTGCCGAGCCGCTCGCCCTGCCAGTTGCGCAAGTCAATCAGGCCCTCGCGCAACTGGAGCGTGAAGGTTATGTGTTGCGCGGCCAGTTCACGCCGAACAGCGCGATTGAAGAATGGTGCGAACGCCATCTGCTGGCGCGCATCCATCGCTACACGGTCAAGCGCCTGCGCCGGGAAATCGAACCGGTGGCATTGCAGGACTTCATGCGTTTTCTGTTCGACTGGCAGCATCTGACGCCGGCCACCCAAGGTCAGGGCAGTGCGGTGCTGCCGGCGATTGTCGGCCAATTCGAAGGCTACCCGGCGGCAGCTTCGGCGTGGGACAGCGACATCCTGCCGGCCCGCCTCAAGGACTATTCGCCGAGCTGGCTGGATGAACTGTGCCGCAACGGCAAACTGGTGTGGACGCGCATCAATGCGCGGCAGAAGGTCAGCGGCTCGGCATTGCGCAGTACGCCGATCGTGCTGCTGCCGCGTAGCCAGGTGGGTTTGTGGAGTGCATTGGCAGAACAGACACCAGTGAGCGAGTTATCGCCGAAAACACAGAAAGTCTTCGAGGCGCTGAGTCAGCATGGCGCGCTGTTTTTCGATGAGCTGATTCATGAAGCGCGCTTGCTGCGCAGCGAACTGGAAATCGCTTTGCAGGAACTGGTTGCCGCAGGTTTGGTGAACGCCGACAGCTTCGCCGGTCTGCGCGCGCTGATCACTCCCGCAAGCAAGCGCCAGCAGCGCAGCAGCCGACGCGGGCGCGGCGCGTTTATCGGCGGCATGGACGATGCCGGGCGCTGGGCATTGCTGCGCCGGGGTTCGTCAGCCGATGCCGCCGAAACACTCGAACATGTCGCCATGACCCTGCTGCGCCGCTACGGCGTGGTGTTCTGGCGTCTGCTGGAACGCGAAGCGGACTGGTTGCCGAGCTGGCGGGAATTGCTGCGCACCTTTCATCGTCTGGAAGCGCGGGGCGAGATTCGTGGCGGGCGGTTTGTCAGTGGTCTGGCTGGCGAGCAGTTTGCCTTGCCCGAAGCCATTCCCTTGCTGCGCGAAGTACGCCGACGCCCGCAGGACGGCAGCCTGGTGGCGGTGTGTGGGGTTGATCCGCTGAATCTGGCCGGGACGTTGTTGCCCGGGGTGAAAGTGCCGGCGCTGGTGAGCAATCGGCTGGTGTATCGCGATGGGGTGGCGGTGGCGGCGGTGATTGCCGGCAAGCAGCAGGTTTGGGTAGAGCTGGATCCGATAGCCATGGGACAACTGCATGCCAAGCTGATCCGGCATTGAGAGTGTTCGCACCGGCGTCTTCGCGAGCAGGCTCGCTCCCACAGTTCAATCCCGTTTCCCCTGTGGGAGCGAGCCTGCTCGCGAATGGCCGGCCCTCCACCCCAAAATTATGCTTCAGGTCCGCGACTCCTGCGGCACCTCACCCGCAACCACCGCCCCCTCCTCCTGCCGCTTCGGCAACAGAACCTGCTGTGGATAAGTCTGCGCAAAATGCACATTCGGTGTGTTATCCACAAGCTTCTTCAAGCGCTGGTTGAACGCGCGGCTCACCGCATATTGCCCGCCGGACACTGTGCGGAATTGCGCCGTCAACACCACGCCGTTCAAGTCCATCTTGTCCACGCCAAACACATCCAGCGGCCCTTGCAGGTTGTACTTGAGGAACGGGTCTTCGCGGATCGAATCGCCGGCCTCGCGGATCAGCTCGATGGCCTTGTCGACGTCGGTGTCGTAAGTGAACTGCACCGAGAAAAATGCGAAGGCGAACTGGCGTGATTGGTTGGTCACAGCCTTGATCTGGCCGAACGGCACTGAATGCACAAAACCCTTGCCGTCGCGCAGGCGCAAGGTGCGAATGGTCAGGCCTTCCACCGTGCCAGCGTGGCCGGAATCGAGCACCACCCAGTCGCCGATCGACAGGGTGTCTTCGATGATGATGAACAACCCGGTGATGACGTCCTGCACCAGTTGCTGCGAACCGAAACCGATCGCCAGACCGACCACGCCCGCACCGGCCAGTAGCGGCGCGACGTTGATGCCGAGGTTGGCCATGGTGGTAATCGCGCAGATCACCACGAGGATGATTTTGATCGCATTGCGCAGCAGCGGCAGGATGGTTTTCACCCGCGTGCTCGGCTGGCGTGCCGCACGTTTGCTCAGCGGCGGTTTCAGCGCTTCCTGAATCGCCGTGTCGAGCACCACCCACAGCAGCCACGTCACCAGGAAGATCAGGCCGATGCTGCTCAAGGCATTGCTGATCGCCCGGCCGACCGTGCTGCTCTGGGCGAAATCGAGCAACGACACGCCCCAGATCCGCCCGAGAATATCGATGAAGACAATCGCCATGACGATGCGCAGCAAAGCATGCAACAGGCTGAGAAAGCGCTCCTTGTAGGCACTGCTGCGCTGGATCGCCTCGGCCTTGCGTGATTTGAACAGGTGCTGCAACACCGTGCTGAGAAACACCGTGGCGATCAGCAGCACGGTAGTGAACAAGGCACAGCGCAGGGCTTTCTGATTGTCCTCGCCAATGCCGATCAGGCTGACTGCCGAGACCAGCACCATCAGCACGATCGGCCAGTACCACAGCCCGGAAAATATCCGCAGTGATTCCTGCAGCGACCGTTGTTTCAAACGCTGAGCGAGCGGGCGATTGCGGATCAGATGCGCCACCGGGCGGCGCAGGCGAATCACCAGCAAACCGAAGATGACCGAGGCGATCAGCCCGGTGAACACGGCGATGCTGCTGGTGATATTGCCGCCCAATTGTCGGGCGATCTGCGGGCTGGTCAGGGCATCACTGAGGGCGGCGAGAAAGCCGATCAGGAACAGTGGGCGCGGGCAGTATTCACGGATGATTCGCGCGGCGGCGCGCTTGTGCCCGACGTTGAACATCACCACCACGCACAACAACATCGACGTGGAAAAAATGCCGCTGCTGGTGGCGTAGGCCAGACACAACGCCAGCGCACGGCCCACCGAAGCTTGCAGAAAGTGGCTGACATACAGCGTCAGCGGCAGGCAGATCAGCGCCGGCACGGTGTAAGGCAGCACGTAACCGAGCAGATCCTGACTGCGCTGGCGGGTGCGCAACCAGCGGCCCTCAAGCAGACGCTTGGCCAACAGACTGCCGAGCACGGTGAGCAGGGCGAAACTGCCCAGCCAGACTCCCGACAACGTGAGGAAATCCCCGGCCACGCTCCAGCCCGAGCGGTTTGACGGTTGCTTGACCAGCCGATCGACCTCATCCGCCGCGCGGTCGGCGCGCAGCCGCCAGGCATCGACCAGGTGTTCGTTGAGATCGAGTTTTTCCTGCACATCGTCGATGCTCGTACTGATCGCCCCGAGCAGACCGCCCTGCACCAGCGGTTCCGGTTCGGCGGATTTCTCCGCCGTGTCGGCGGCAGCCGGAACGCCCGGTAGCGCGACGGCTTGCGATGTATTGACGCCCAAGCACAGCAGCGCTGCCAGCAGAATGGCGATCCTGAAATTGCGCAAAGCTCCGATCTCCCGTGGCTGACCCTGGTAAGGAACTGATCGGTAATTGCGCGGCAAGTTCAAGAGCCCCCTCACCCCAGCCCTCTCCCCCAGGAGAGGGAGCCGACCGAGTTGCCTGACCAAAATCACCAACTGCACGTCTTGAGTCGAACTCAAGTCCTGAACACCATGCAGATCTGCTCCCTTTCCCCTTCGCCCCCTTTGGGGGGAGAGGGTTGGGGTGAGGGGGAAAGCTTTTGACCTTCGCTTCACCCGCGACCGTCCGTAACACCACCGAAACTTTCCCGCCCCCGCCGCAGTCATCACAGAACATCGGCAACACGAGGACTTTCTACGGGAGGATGGGATGGCGACGATTCACATCGGTATTTCAGGCTGGCGCTACGCCCCGTGGCGCGGGGACTTCTACCCGAAGGGACTGGCGCAGAAGCGCGAATTGCAGTTCGCCTCCCGCGCGGTCAACAGCATCGAAATCAACGGATCGTTCTACGCCCTGCAACGCCCCGAACGTTACGCCCAGTGGTACGCCGAAACCCCTGATGACTTCGTGTTTAGCGTCAAGGCGCCGCGCTTCATCACCCACGTGCGCCGTTTGCGCGAAATCGAAAAACCGCTGGCGAATTTCTTTGCCTCGGGCGTGCTGGAGCTGAAGGAAAAACTCGGGCCGATCCTCTGGCAGTTTCCGCCGAACTTCAAGTTCGATGCCGAGCGCTTCGACCAGTTTCTCGCGCAACTGCCCCACGATACCCAAGCCGCAGCCGCCCTCGCCCGCCAGCACGATTCCCATCTGCCCGGCCACGCCAGCATCAAAGCCTGGCGCAAGAAGCCGTTGCGCCATGCCGTGGAAATCCGTCACGAGAGCTTTATCGACCCGGAGTTCGTGCGCCTGCTCAAGCGCCATAACACCGCGCTGGTGGTCGCCGACACCGCCGGCAAATGGCCGTACCGCGAAGACCTCACCAGCGACTTCGTCTATCTGCGCCTGCACGGCGCCGAAGAGCTCTACGCCAGCGGTTATTCCGAACAAGCGCTCAAGCGCTGGGCCGAGCGCATCGACGCCTGGCATCACGGTAAACAGCCAGAGGACGCCCACCTGATAGCGCCACGCCTGAAACCCCGCGCGCGCAAATCCCGCGAAGTGTTCTGCTACTTCGACAACGACATCAAAGTCCGCGCGCCCTACGACGCACGCAACCTCTTGCAGCGCTTCGACCTCGATAAAGACCTCGCCACGACTCCCGGGCAAGTTGCCGCAGAAGGAGTTCTGTCATGAGCATTCCCGAACCGGTCGGTTTTACCGACGAAGGCTCCGTGGTTGCGCCCTCGGTGCGCACTTTCACCGTACTGACGGTCAACACCCACAAGGGCTTCACCGCACTGAACCGGCGCTTCATTCTGCCGGAGCTGCGTGAAGCGGTGCGCAGTGTCGCCGCCGACGTGGTGTTTCTGCAGGAAGTGCACGGCACGCACGAGCAGCATCCGAAACGCTACGACAACTGGCCGACGATGCCGCAATACGAATTTCTCGCCGACAGCCTCTGGCCGCAATTCGCCTACGGGCGCAACGCGGTGTATCCGGCGGGCGATCACGGCAATGCGCTGCTGTCGAAATTCCAGATCATCCGCCACGACAACCTCGATGTGTCGATCAGTGGCCATGAGAACCGCGGCCTGTTGCATTGCGTGCTGCGCCTGCCTGGCGACGGCACCGAAGTGCACGCGATCTGCGTGCATCTGGGCCTGCGCGAGAGCCACCGCAACGCGCAACTGGATCTGCTGATGCAACGTCTCGCCGAATTGCCCGCCGACGCTCCGGTGATCGTCGCTGGCGATTTCAACGACTGGCGCCAGCGTGCCGATGCGCAGCTCAAGCCCTGTGGCCTGCGCGAAGTGTTCGCCGAGCAGTACGGCAAACCCGCGCGCAGTTTTCCCGCGCGGCTGCCAGCGCTACGACTCGACCGCATCTACGTACGCAACCTCAAGGCCAGCCGGCCGAAAGTTTTGACCAACCGGCCCTGGTCCCACCTTTCCGACCACGCACCGTTATCGGTGGAGATTGAACTATGAACAGTGCGCCACTGGAAAAATCCGCCGTCGACCCGGTCCCGTTGAACCCGCCGGTGCGCGAGCCCGGCCACGTTGACGTCGAGTATCAATGGCACAGCAACAACCGCGTAGAGCTGCTGGAGAACGGCGAGGAGTATTTCCCCCGCGTGTTCGAAGCGATGCGCGCAGCCAAGAGCGAGATCCTGCTGGAGACCTTCATCGTTTTCGAAGACAAGGTCGGCGCCGAGTTGCAGCAGATCCTCATCGAAGCCGCCCAGCGCGGCGTGCGCACCACGGTCAGCCTCGACGGCTTCGGCTGTGGCGAGCTGAGCACTGGCTATCTGTCGGCCTTGAGCGATGCCGGCGTGCATCTGCAAATCTTCGATCCGGCGCCAAAGCATTTGGGCATCCGCACCAACTGGTTCCGCCGCCTACACCGCAAGATCGTGGTGGTCGACGGCTTGATCGCGTTCATTGGCGGGATCAACTTTTCCGGCGATCACCTGGCCGATTTCGGCCCTGAAGCCAAGCAGGATTACTCGGTGGAGATCCAGGGCCCGGTGGTCGCCGATATCCATCACTTCGCCCTGCTGCAAAGCGGTCGCCCCGGGCGGGCGCGGTTCTGGTGGCAACGCCGGCGCCAGCGTCTGGAGGAAATGGCCTTCACCGACCACGACGGCCAGGTGCGCCTGGTGTTCCGCGATAACGATCAACACAACACCGATATCGAAGACGTGTATTTGCAGGTGCTGCGCAAGGCCAAGCGCCGGGTAATCATCGCCAACGCCTACTTCTTTCCCGGCTACCGTTTGCTGCGCGAAATCCGCAACGCCGCCCGCCGTGGCGTCGAGGTGCGGCTGATCCTGCAAGGCCAGCCGGACATGCTCGTGGCGAAACTGGCGGCGCGCATGACCTACGATTATCTGTTGCGCGCCGGCGTGCAGATTCACGAATACTGCCAACGCCCGCTGCACGGCAAGGTCGCGCTTGTCGACGAAGACTGGAGCACCGTGGGCTCGAGCAATCTCGACCCGCTGAGCCTGTCGCTGAATCTGGAAGCCAACGTGCTGATCCGCGACCGCGCGTTCAATCAGCACCTGTACGAACGCCTCGAAGACCTCAGCCAGAACCACTGCAAGGCCATGGACGCCAAACTGTTGCCGCGTGGGCGTATCTGGCACATGACCGTGGGTTTTCTGGTGTTCCACTTCCTGCGGCACTTCCCGGCCATGGCCGGTTGGCTGCCGGCGCATAAACCGCGTCTGAAGCCTTTCCGAGGTGCGCGTCCATGAGTCATTCCGAAGTGCACTCCGATAGCCATTCGGCACAAGCGGCGCCGTCGAAATGGAGCCGCTGGAAACGTCCGCTGACCATCCTGTTTTTCCTCGCGCTGATCGTCCTGCTGACGATGTTCGCCACCCGCATCGAATGGGCCGAGGTGTTGGAGACCCTTGCCGATTTCAAGGTGCGCACGCTGATCATCGCCGCCAGCCTGACCCTGCTGAGCTTTCTGGTGTACGCCAGTTTCGACCTGATCGGCCGCACCTACATTCGTCAGGACCTGACCTGGAAGCAGATCCTGCCGGTGGGCATCATCAGTTACGCCTTCAACCTCAACCTCAGCGCCTGGGTCGGCGGGATCGCCATGCGCTATCGCCTGTATTCGCGGCTGGGCGTGAGCAAAGGCAACATCGCCAAGATTCTCGGCCTGAGCCTGGCAACCAACTGGTTCGGCTACATGACCATCGCTGGCGTAGTGTTCAGCAGCGGTCTGGTGACGATGCCACCGGGCTGGAAACTCAGCAGTTCGGCCTTGCAACTGGTCGGTGTGTTATTGCTGCTGGTCAGCGCCGGCTATCTGGCGGCGTGTCAGTTTTCCAAGCGCCGCGAGTGGTCGATTCGCGGCGTGGAAATCAACCTGCCGTCGCTGCGCATGGCGGTGCTGCAATTGCTTTTGGGCGCGCTGAACTGGTCGCTGATGGCGGCGGTGATCTTCACTCTGCTGCCAAGCAAACTGGATTATCCGCTGGTGCTCGGCGTGCTGTTGATCAGCGCGATTGCCGGGGTCATCACGCACATTCCGGCGGGGCTGGGTGTGCTGGAGGCGGTGTTTGTGGCGCTGCTGCAGCACGAGGCATCGCGCGGCAGTCTGGTCGCGGGATTGCTGGCGTATCGGGCGATTTATTTTCTGCTGCCGCTGTTGATTACGGTGGTGATGTATCTGGTGGTGGAAGCGAAGGCCAAGGCGTTGCGCATCGAGAAGAAACCGTCCTGACCGTGCATTGCTGCTGATGGCCCCTTCGCGAGCAGGCTCGCTCCACAAACTGTGGGAGCGAGCCTGCTCGCGAAGGGGCGGTACACGCGACAGATCATCTGGATTGGATAATGCTCAACCGCTCCCCCACCACCATCTCGGTAATCCAGTCCACCAGAATCGAGGTGTAGGCCTGCTGCGACACCGGGTCACTCAACGCGTGATCCGCGCCATCGATGATCCGGTGGGTCAACGAGTGGGTCTGCTGACACGCGGCGCGGTAACTCATGATCGTCGCGTGGGGCACGAAATCGTCGGTTTCCGATTCCACCAACAGCACGTCGCCAGTGAATTGCGAGCAGGCATGCAGGGCGCGATTGCTGTCGGCGCGCACCAGCGTGCCGCGATAATCGCGCAGGTCGGCCTTGTCCAGATCGCGTTTGGGCGTGTGCCATTGCTCGTCGCGGTACAGCGCCGGTACGCGCAGCGCCAGCCAGCGCACCGGGCGCAATGACGTCAGGATCGAGGCCAGATAGCCGCCATAACTGGTGCCGACCACAGCGATCGCCGAGGTATCCAGCGCCGGGTGCGCCAGCAAGCGATCGTAGGCCGCCAGCAAATCACGCAGATTGTCTTCACGGGTCACCCGGGTCAGCGGAATTCCGGTGCCGCCGGTGTGCCCGCGCAGGTCGAAGGTCAGGCAAACGCAACCCAGGCCGGCGATACCTTTGGCCCGTTCCAGATCACGTTCCTGACTGCCGCCCCAACCGTGAACAAACAACACCCCCGGGACTTTCGATTTGGGACTGAGAAAAGTCCCGCTCATCTGTTCGTCATCAATGTCGATTTGAATGCTTTCGCTTCTAGCCGTCATAGGATTGGACCGTCACATATTTGAGAAGAAACGCGCTGTTTTCCGCCGGGCCGCGATAGACCTCGATGGCGTCCGCCGGCAGCGCCTGATCGATGTAGGTTTCCACCGACGACACACGGATGGCGCGCATCTGTGGATCGTTGACGAAGCTTTGCAGCGCCGCCACTTCAGCGCTGCTGGCACCGCCCATGCGCCAGGATTGTTCGAGCACGCCGCTGCGCGGGTTGCCGCTGGCGTCGAGGCCTTGGGCGATATCGTAATTGCGCCGCGAGGCGAAGAAGCGCGGGTAGGCTTCGTTGGCGGCGCTGTCGAAGACCTGTGCCTGCTCAATGGCCAGACGCACATCATCAGGCAGATCCAGCACGAGCAATTGGTCATAGCCCCCTTGCACCACCAGCAGATTCGAACCGCCGTAGACCTCTTCGCCCTGGCCGTCCTCGGTCAAGTATTGATCACCACAGTAGCTCAACACTTTGCCGCCGATGAACGACTGGCCGACGCTGTGGGTGACGACGTTGCTCAAGTCCTGCTCCAGCACTACGCCGTCCCTGAACAGGCTTTGCGACTCGGGCCGCGCGAGGATTTCATCGAACGCGTCGAGGCTCTTGATCACTTCCTGACCGCGACCGGCGCAAGCGTGAACCGGCTTCAAGCGAATCGGCCCGGCGTACAGCAGATGTTCGGCGGCGGGACGTGCATCTTCCAGGGCAAATACGCTGAGACCGTCGAGCACAACGTTGCGCACCCGCTCCGAAAACAGCGGCGACCAGCCTTGCGGCGCGTGCGCCAGATGGCTGCGCAAGCCGTGGCTGATGGCTTTGGTGCAGATGAAATCGTATTCGACGTAACCGCCCCACAAGTCATCGGGGCCTTTGATGCCCAGCGCTTGAGCGTGGGCGGCGCCAACGATGGTTTGCGTTGGCAGCAGATACAGCTCGCGGCCCTGATGTTTGGCCGGATCGTAACTGCCGCCGAATTTGCAGCCGAGAATCTGCGCCATCCAACGCGCCAGAGCCTTGTTGGTCTCGACTTCATGTTGCGGCGCCTCGGCACGCACCGAATGGGCCACGACGATTTTGTTGCTGGGTGTCGGGGTCATGCGTTCCCCTTTTATCAGTCGATGGGTTCTCAAAGGAAATTGCAGAGATCAGGCCAAACAACGATCCCGCCGAACCGCCCGATAATCGGGAGTTTGCCGTGAATGTGCTGGCATGAGGCCTGTTTCAAACTGCACGACGGCGCGCAAAACTCCGGCAAATTGCACGATCTGTCATCCTGCCGCGATCATTGTGGGAGCGAGCCTGCTCGCGAAAGCGTAGTGTCAGCCGACTACAATTCTGTAGATCCAGCGCCTTCGCGAGCAGGCTCGCTCCCACATTAGTTCATCGTCGTTCTGGGAGCGGGATTCACACCAAACCGCCCCCGGTACTCACTCGGCCCCAACCCGGTAATCTTCTTGAAGATCGCACGAAACGCGCCCGGATCCTGATAGCCCACCGTCCAGGCAATGTGGTCGATCGTGCCATTGGTGAACTCGAGCATTTCTCGCGCTTTGCCGACCCGCAGGTGCTGGCAATATTCGGTCGGTTTCAAGCCTGTCGCGGCGCGGAATCGGCGCAGGAAAGTGCGCTCTTCAAGGCCCGCGCGCTCGCCCATCGCGTTCAGCGAAACATCCGTCGCCCCGGTGCTTTGCAGCCAGTGCTGAACCTTGAGAATCGCCGCGTCGCCATGACTGAGAATCGGCGCGAAATTGCTCCCGCATTCACTGGCGCTGTCGCTGTGTTCCATCACCAGAAAACGCGCGGTCGCGGTGGCGATGCTCGGGCCGAGCAAGCGATCGACCAGGCGCAGTCCCAGTTCCGACCAGGCCATCAGCCCCGCCGTGGTGATCAGGTCACCGTCGTCGACAATCGGCGTGTCGGCCTTGAGTTTGATCTTCGGGTAACGCTCGGCAAACGCCTGGGCCGAGGTCCAGTGGGTGGTGGCGCTGCGACCGTCGAGCAAGCCGCTTTCAGCGAGCATCAACGAGCCCACACAAACACCACCAAGGGTTGCGCCGCGCGCATGCTGATCGCGCAGCCATTGCGCAAGACTCGCGGTCATCTGCGCCGCATCGAACCCGCCGAGGGACGGCGGAATCAGCATGGCGAGCAAAGCGTCTTCGGCACCGGGATGACTGTCGTAAACCCGCGTCGGCAACTGCTCGCCCTCGACCTGCCAGTGACTGACCCGCAGCAAGGGCAATTGCACAGCCTGATACTCGGCGGCAATGCGGTTGGCCACCGCGAACAGGTCGGTCAGACCGTGCACCGCCGCCAGTTGCGCGCCGGGGTAAATCAGCACGCCCAGTTCAGCGGTGGCGGCTCTTTGTGCAGCCATTGTCAGTTTTCCCCCGTCTATTGTCGGTGCGGCCAATCCTCGAATCCTCGGCCAGCGTCAATACTGAGGCCACACCCAATCACCGTCTCGAGGACAATCCCATGGCCAAGCAAGCGCTCATCGTAGTCGATATCCAGAACGACTACTTCCCCCAAGGCAAGTGGCCGCTGGTCGGCGCCGACGCCGCTGCCGACAACGCCGCACGGCTGATCGCAGCCTTTCGCGCAGCGGGCGATCCGGTGGTGCACATTCGGCATGAATTCACCTCCGAAGACGCGCCGTTTTTCACTCCCGGCTCCGAAGGCGCGAAACTGCATCCGAAAGTGCTCAACCGCGCCGACGAGCCGGTGGTGCTCAAGCACTTCGTCAACTCGTTCCGTGAAACCGAACTGAAAGCGGTGCTCGACGAACACGGCATCACCGACCTGGTGGTGGTCGGCAGCATGAGCCATATGTGCGTCGATGGCATCACCCGCGCGGCGGCGGACATGGGTTACAGCGTGACCGTGATTCACGATGCCTGCGCCAGCCGTGACCTGGAATTCAACGGCCTGACGGTGCCCGCCGCTCATGTGCACGCAGCATTCATGTCGGCGCTGGGTTTTGCCTACGCCAGCGTGGTATCGACTGAGCAGTTCCTGCACAGCAACGCCTAGCAACAACTGCGCAATCCCCTGGCCCGCCCCGTTGCGGGCCTTTTTGCGTCTGTCATGAAAATCTCACGCGTGAGTCATTGATGGCACTTTGCATTGGTTGTAGTGTGGCCCACGCGTGAGACGCTCATAACCGGATTCCAGCCATGACAAGCCGCACTCCGACGCCTGCCGCAGCCAGCCCCAAGGGCGAGCGTGGCAAGACGTCAGCGAAAAAACCGTCGAGCTTCTACATGAAGCAGATGCGCGCAGGCCTGGCCGCCGCCGGTTATGTGAAACACGAAACTTGGGTGCTTCCGGAAAACCGAAGCTTGCTCAAGCAAATGGAGCAACAGCTACGCCAACCGATTCTGGCTGGCTCTTTCATGTCGGAGAAATACATGAGCGCAGGCAACAACTGGACCATCGACAGCCTCTTCAATGCCCTCAAGGCGCTGGACGAGGTGGCTTCCCAAGAGATTTCGCTGTCCCTGATCCAGAGCTCCGAACCGAGCATCAAGCTGGAAATGAACGAATTCGGCGGCTTGCCGATTCACATCGCCCTGGCCGGCCAGCAGATCATCGTCGACACCGTGCTGGTGGACATCGATTCGATCAGCAACGTCCAGGCGTTCAACGATGCCGTGCTGCGCAGCCGCGAGATGTTCCCGCTGTCGTCGATCGGGATCGAGTCGATGCCCAACGGGCAGACCGTCTACAACATGTTCGGCGCCCTCAGCGCCGACTCGAGCCTGACCAACGTGGTCACCGAGGTGAAAACCCTGGTCGACAACGTGCAGCGCGCCAGCGAAGCCTTCGAACACTTCTTCAAGTAATCAACAGGGAATATCCAATGACTCAGTCCATCTGGAGCAAGTTGTTCACCGCACTGCGCGGCGGCGCCAATGAAGTTGGCGAAGCCATCGCCGACCAGCAGGCACTGCGCATCCTAGATCAGGAAATCCGCGACGCCGACACCGCGCTGTCCAATGCCCGCCGCGAACTGGTGACGATCATGGCCAAGCACAAACTGGCCGCCGACCGCGTCAGCGAATACGACGCCAAGATCAAGGACCTCGAAGCCAAGGCTGTAGCCGCGTTGAATGCCGGCCGTGAAGACCTGGCGCTGGAAGTGGCCGAAGCGATTTCGACCCTGACCAACGACCTCGCTGCCGAGAAGAAGCTCAGCGATGAATTCGGCGCCTACGCCGACAACATGCGCAAAGACATCAGCAAAGCCGAATCGCGAATCAAGAGCCTGCGCCAGCAAGTGGACATGGCCAAGGCCCGCGACAGCGTGCAGAAAGCCCAGGTCAGCGCCTCGATTGCCAGCGGCGGCGCCAACGGCAAACTGGAAACCGCGGTCGGCACCCTGAACCGCCTGCAAGCCAAGCAGCAGCAACGCGCTGCCGAACTGAACGCCGCAGACGAACTGGCCGACGCCTCTACCGGCAACGACCTGGAACGCAAACTGCGCGACGCCGGCATCACGCCGAACGAAGGCAGCGCCAATGCGATCCTTGAGCGGCTGAAGCAGAAGTCCGCGCAGTAATGACTGAACGGTAACTTGTGGGAGCGAGCCTGCTCGCGAAAGCGTCGTGACAGTCTAAGAATCGAGTGACTGACACAACCCATTCGCGAGCAGGCTCGCTCCCACATGGTTTTGCGGCGTAATTGCCTCTGCTCGTTCACCGCTTCGCCCGTTACACTACCGCCACTTTTTCACCCCCGAACACCTCCACCCGCTTCAAGGAACGTACCCATGGGATGGTTTAAAGACTTGCTCGGCACCAGCAATTGGCAGGCCGCTGCGCCAACGAGCACCGGCGCCAGCGGTCCACTGGGCATGGCACAAGGCAAAGGCGTGCGCTTCGACACGACCCTGGCATTGCTGCTGGAAGGCTCGACGTCGGTGCGGGTGCCATTCGATCAAGCGGTGTGGAGCGCCGGTTGGGTCGATCTCGGCCAGTCCAACAAGCTGCACCGCTACTACATGAACGACGAGGATTTCTGGGTGCAGATCCACGTCACTGGCGATGATCAGGTCGAGTCGGTCACCCTGTTCAATTACCTCAGCTACGTGACGGTCAACAGTGACGCCGAACTGCAGCGTCTGGCCGGCCCGAACAGCCTGATCGGTCTGCCGACCTACCACCACGACGGTGTTGAATACACCCGTGAATGGGGCACCGAGTTACATCAGACCGAACTGGTGCCAATGACCGAACACGTGGTCAACCCGGACGAGTCCTACACCATCAAGCACCACGCCATGCTGTATGCCCGTGACACCGGCCTGACCGATCGCCGCGAACTGCTGCTGTTCTCCGTCGAACAGGACGAAGAAGGCACCGTCAGCCTGAGCACCTCGCTGGGCATCTCGCTGTACACGACTGATTTGAGCGCCATCTAAAAAAGGAAGTTTTTCATGCTGGAAGTCTTGGCCGTTTCCCTGAACAAAACCGCGCTGGTCGGTTTTGTCGTCTACCTGATCGGCGCCGTGTTGCTGTTCATGCTGTTTCAATTCGTCTACACGCGCATTACCGCGCACAAGGAATTCGAACTGATCCGTGCCGGCAACACTGCCGCCGCCATTGCTCTGTCCGGGGCGATCATCGGTTTCGCCATTCCGGCGAGCAACGTGATCGCCTACTCGGTCAACGTGCTCGACTTTGTCCTCTGGGCGGTCATCGCCGCCGTCGTGCAGCTGTTGGCGTTCGTTGCGACCGGGCTGGTGCTCAAGGGCACGTCCCAGCGCATCGCCAACGGCGAAGTCGCCGCCGGCATTTATGTCGCCGCCGTGGCGATCAGCGTCGGCATGCTCAATGCCGCGTGCATGACACCGTCCCACTGACCGGCAGGAAGCCTCTCGATGAAACGCAGCAAATACGTGCAATTGTCCCTCGCCGCGTCGGTGGCGATGGCGATTTCCGGTGAAGCAGCGGCGCTGGATCAGCCGCGCAACTTCCAAAGCGTTGAACAGTGTGTCGACGCCGAATTGGCCGCCGATCTCTGCTCCAGCGCCTACGTCGCCGCCCTGAACGAGCACCGGCGCATCGCCCCGGCCTACAGCGACAAGGCCAAGTGCGACGCAGACTTTGCCGCTGGCTGGTGTCAGAAAAATTCCGATGGCCGTTTCGTGCCGAAACTCGGCGGCTTTAAAGTGCCGGGCGATGCCGAGACGCCGCAGGATCTCGATGCCATCGCCAATTCGCAAATGCCGGCGGGGGACACCACGAGCAGCAGCAGCGCCAGCCACGGCGGCTCGCACTATTCCGGTGGCTCAGGTGGCGGCGGCAATGGCTGGCTGACCGGCTGGCTGATCGGCAACGCAATGAGCAACAACGCCGAACGCACCGTTTACCGTGATCGCGAAACGCGCCAGCCGTACAACACCTCAACGCAGTACCGCCGAGCTGACACAACCTCGCGCAGCCAGTCGGATTACGAGAGCAGCAAGAGCAAACCGGTGAACGTTGCGTCGTCGACTTCGCGCGGCGGCTTCGGCAGCCAGTCCAGCGCCCGCAGCGGTTGGGGTGGCTGGGGCAGCAGTTCCGGACGCTCGAGCAGCTGACATGAAAAAGATCCACTGCGCCGAGCGCCCCGACTGGAAACACACCGCCGAAAGCCTCGGTTTCCTGTTCCACACCATCGACGACGAACCGTACTGGGACGAAAGCGCCTACTACCAGTTCAGCCTCGCGCAAATCGAAAACGATCTGGAGGACCCGACCACCGAACTGCACGAGATGTGCATGGACCTGGTGGATCGCGTGGTCAACAGCGAGGAGTTGCTCGATCGCCTCAGCATCCCGGCGGCGTACTACGACATGATCCGCACCTCCTGGCGTGAAGGTCATCCGCATCTGTACGGTCGCATGGACTTTTCCTACAGCGGCAGCGGGCCGGCGAAACTGCTGGAGCTCAACTACGACACGCCGACCAGCCTCTACGAGGCGGCGGCGTTTCAGTGGGGCTGGCTGGAACAATGCATCGAACGCGGCACCTTGCCCCGGCATGCCGACCAGTTCAACAGCATCGACACCAAGCTGCATCAGGCCTTCGCCGAGTTGCAGTTGAAGCGGCCGTTCTACTTTGCCTCGATGAAGGACTCGGTCGAGGACAAAGGCACCACCGACTATCTGCGGCTGATCGCGGAAAAGGTCGGCATCGAATCACGCCACATCGATATCGAAGACATCGGCCTGACGGCTGAAGGTCGTTTCGTCGATCTGCAGGATCGTTGGATCCCGCACCTGTTCAAGCTGCACGCCTGGGAATTCATCTTCCACGAACCGTTCGGCGCAGCGATCGCCGAGTGCGACACGCAGTTTTTCGAACCGGCGTGGAAGGCGATTCTGTCGAACAAGGGTGCGCTGCCGCTGCTGTGGGAATTGCACAAGGGACATCCGAATCTGCTCGCTGCGCACCTTGATCCGAATCCGCAAAGTGCCGTGCCGAAGGGCTGGGTGCGCAAGCCGTACTTTTCCCGCGAAGGCGCCAACATCGAACTGCAAACAGCGGAAGGTCTGATCGTCAAAGAGGACGGGCCTTACACCGATGCGCCGTTCATCCTGCAGGAGTTCGCGCCGCTGCCGAAGTTTGGCGACAGCTACACGCTGATTGGCTCGTGGGTGATTGGTGATGAGGCGGCAGGGATTGGTGTTCGCGAGGACAACAGTCTGATCACCAAGGACTCCAGTCACTTCCTGCCGCACCTGATCCTGGATTAAGACGAAGTTACCTTGTGGGAGCGAGCCTGCTCGCGAAAGCGTCCTGTCAGTTACAGGTGCATCGACTGATCTGACGCATTCGCGAGCAGGCTCGCTCCCACAGGAGATTGCGAGTAGCCAGGAATTTCCTGAACAAAAAAGGCCCGTCGTTTAAGCGACGGGCCTTTTTCATTCAAGACGGTTACAGCGGTAAATCAGAACGGAATATCGTCATCGAAGCTGTCGAAATCCGGAGCCGGTTGCTGTGCGGCCTGCTGAGGCGCCGGAGCCGAACGCTGCTGTGGAGCCGACTGCTGCGGGCGTGGAGCCTGCTGACGTGGCGCCTGCTGCTGGTAGTTGTTGCCGCCTTGCTGGTCGCCCTGTTGTGGACGGCCGCCGAGCAGTTGCATGGTGCCTTGCATGTCGACCACGATTTCAGTGGTGTAACGCTTGATGCCGTCCTTTTCCCACTCGCGGGTCTGCAGCTTGCCTTCGATGTACACCTGCGAACCCTTGCGCAGGTATTCACCGGCGATCTCGGCCACCTTGCCGAACATCGATACGCGGTGCCATTCGGTCTTCTCGACCTTCTGACCGGTCTGCTTGTCGGTCCATTGTTCGCTGGTGGCCAGACTCAGGTTGGTCACGGCGTTACCGTTAGGCAGGTAGCGAACTTCGGGATCCTGGCCGCAAGTGCCGACCAATATGACTTTGTTAACCCCACGGGCCATAACGTTCTCCTAAGCGTCGCACGCAGCCCCGGCCGGGTTGTTGACCAGGCGTTCGAGGGTGCTGCGATCCACTAATTCTTTGTCCAGTTTGATGTAAACAGCCGCCTCTTCGGCGACTATCACTGCATCTGTTACCCCTACCAGGGCCTTGAGGCGCTCGACCAGACCCGCTTCGCGGATCGCTTCGGGCGACAACGGCAAGCGCAGGCTCGTCACGTAGGGAGGTTCGCGCATGGTAACAGCAAAGGCCAGCCAAAGTGCAGCCAGCGCGGCGCATCCGAGGAACACAACCGACAGACCGCCATGCTGGAACAACCAGCCGCCGAGTATCCCGCCGAGTGCCGAACCGAGGAACTGGCTGGTGGAGTACACGCCCATGGCCGTGCCCTTGCCGCCTGCCGGTGAAACCTTGCTGATCAGCGACGGCAACGATGCCTCGAGCAGATTGAACGCGGTGAAAAACACCACCGTACCAATCACCAGAGCGCGCAGGCTGTCGCCGAACTGCCAGAAGAATAGTTCAGTCAGCATCAATGTCATGACGGCGCCGAGCAAAACTCGTTTCATTTTGCGTTTCTTCTCGCCGTAGATAATGAACGGGATCATGGCGAAGAACGAAATCAGCAACGCGGTGAGGTAGACCCACCAGTGCTGTTCCTTGGGCAAACCGGCTTTTTCCACCAGTGCCAGCGGCAAGGCCACGAAGCTCGACATCAACATGGCATGTAACACAAAGATGCCCAGATCCAGGCGCAGCAGGTCCGGGTGCTTGAGCGTCGGCATCAGCGCCTGCCGGGCCACTCCGGATTCCCGGTGCTGCAACGGCCCGGTGGATTGCGGCACCATGAACATGATGATCAGGATGCCGAGCAGCGCCATGGCGCCAGTGGCGAGGAACAGCCCGGACAGCCCGAACGCACTGGTCAGTAACGGCCCGACTACCATGGCCACGGCGAACGACAGGCCGATGGTCATGCCGATCATCGCCATGGCTTTGGTCCGATGCTGCTCGCGGGTCAGGTCGGAAAGCAGCGCCATCACCGCTGCGGAAATCGCCCCGGCGCCTTGCAGGATCCGCCCGGCGATCACACCCCAGATCGAATCGGCCTGGGAAGCCAGAACACTGCCGAGAGCGAATACGATCAGGCCGAGGTAGATCACCGGCCGGCGACCGATGCGGTCGGAAATGATCCCGAACGGAATCTGGAAAATTGCCTGGGTCAGACCGTAAGCGCCAATCGCCAGCCCGATCAGGGCCGGGGTCGCTCCCGCCAGATCCATGCCATAGGTCGCCAGCACCGGCAACACCATGAACATGCCAAGCATACGGAAGGCGAACACCAGGGCCAGACCGCTCGCCGCGCGGGTCTCGCTGCCACTCATGCGTTCGCTGTGGGGATCGTGCATGGAAAAACCTCGTGTGAACCGGCGGCGATTCTACCAGTCCCATCGGAAGACGGGGTATATCGCGACGCTATGACGCGTATAGATGAAACTCTCTTCATGAACGGCAAAACGCCCTTCGTTGGATAGTGTGCATCCATCCAGTATTTGCCCGTATACTCCTACGTTTTCGACGCCCGCCAAGCGAGGCCACTTTGGACAAGATCCTGATACGTGGGGCCCGTACCCACAACCTGAAGAACATCGACCTGACCCTGCCACGGGACAAGCTGATCGTCATCACCGGCCTGTCCGGATCCGGCAAGTCGTCGCTGGCGTTCGACACGCTGTATGCCGAAGGTCAGCGCCGCTATGTCGAATCGCTGTCGGCCTATGCCCGGCAGTTCCTGTCGATGATGGAAAAACCCGACGTCGACACCATCGAAGGCCTGTCGCCGGCGATTTCCATCGAACAGAAGTCGACCTCGCACAACCCGCGTTCCACGGTCGGCACCATCACCGAAATCTACGACTACCTGCGCTTGCTCTATGCCCGCGTGGGTACGCCGCGTTGCCCGGATCACGACATTCCACTGGAGGCGCAGACCGTCAGCCAGATGGTCGATCTGGTGCTGGCGCAGCCGGAAGGCAGCAAACTGATGTTGCTGGCACCGGTGATCCGCGAACGCAAAGGCGAACACCTGTCTGTCTTCGAAGAATTGCGTGCGCAGGGTTTCGTCCGCGCCCGGGTCAACGGACGCATTTGCGAGCTCGACGAGCTGCCGAAGCTGGATAAACAGAAGAAGCATTCGATCGATGTGATCGTCGACCGCTTCAAGGTTCGCGCCGATCTGCAGCAACGTCTGGCCGAGTCTTTCGAGACCGCGCTGAAACTTGCCGACGGCATTGCCCTGGTGGCGCCGATGGACGACGAGCCTGGCGAAGAAATGATCTTCTCCGCACGCTTCGCCTGCCCGATCTGCGGCCACGCAATCAGCGAACTGGAGCCCAAGCTGTTTTCCTTCAACAACCCGGCCGGCGCCTGCCCGACCTGTGATGGCCTGGGTGTGAAGCAGTTCTTCGACATCAAGCGTCTGGTCAATGGCGAGCTGACCCTGGCCGAAGGTGCGATACGCGGCTGGGACCGGCGCAACGTCTATTACTTCCAGATGCTCGGCTCACTCGCCTCGCACTACAAGTTCAGCCTGGACAAGCCCTTCAACGACCTGAGCGCCGAGCAGCAGAAGTTCATCCTGCACGGCAGTGGCTCGCAGAACGTCGACTTCAAATACCTCAACGACCGTGGCGATATCGTCAAACGCTCGCACCCGTTCGAAGGCATCGTGCCGAATCTTGAGCGTCGCTATCGCGAAACCGAATCGGCGAGCGTGCGCGAAGAGCTGGCCAAGTTCCTCAGCCATCAGGCCTGCCCGGATTGCCGTGGCACGCGTCTGCGCCGCGAAGCACGGCACGTCTGGGTCGGCGAAAAAACCTTGCCGGCAGTGACCAATCTGCCGATTGGCGATGCCTGCGAATACTTCGGTGCGCTGAAGATGACCGGTCGGCGTGGCGAAATCGCCGACAAGATCCTCAAGGAAATCCGCGAGCGTCTGCAATTCCTGGTCAACGTCGGCCTCGACTATCTGTCGCTGGATCGCAGCGCGGACACGCTCTCCGGTGGCGAGGCGCAGCGGATTCGTCTGGCCAGCCAGATTGGCGCCGGCCTGGTCGGTGTTCTGTATATCCTCGATGAACCGTCCATTGGTCTGCATCAGCGCGACAACGATCGGCTGCTCGGTACGCTCAAGCATTTGCGCGATATCGGCAACACGGTGATCGTGGTCGAGCATGATGAAGACGCGATTCGTCTGGCTGACTATGTCGTCGATATCGGCCCGGGCGCCGGTGTGCACGGCGGGCGGATCGTTGCCGAAGGCACGCCGGACGAAGTCATGGCGCACCCGGATTCGCTGACCGGCAAATACCTGTCCGGCCGGGTGAAGATCGAAGTGCCGGCCAAACGCACGCCGCGCAACAAGAAGCTCAACCTGTCGCTCAAAGGTGCGCGTGGCAACAACCTGCGCAACGTCGATCTGGACATCCCGATTGGTCTGCTGACTTGCGTGACAGGCGTATCCGGTTCGGGCAAATCGACACTGATCAACAACACGCTGTTCCCGCTCAGCGCCACGGCGCTCAATGGAGCGACCACGCTGGAAGCGGCTGCGCATGACAGCATCAAAGGCCTGGAACATCTCGACAAAGTCGTCGACATCGACCAGAGCCCGATCGGCCGTACGCCGCGCTCCAACCCGGCGACCTACACCGGGCTGTTCACGCCGATCCGCGAACTGTTTGCCGGCGTGCCCGAGTCACGCTCCCGTGGTTACGGCCCGGGGCGTTTCTCGTTCAACGTCAAGGGCGGTCGCTGCGAAGCGTGCCAGGGCGATGGCCTGATCAAGGTGGAAATGCACTTCCTGCCGGACATCTACGTGCCCTGCGATGTGTGCAAGAGCAAGCGCTACAACCGCGAAACCCTTGAGATCAAATACAAGGGCAAGAGCATCCATGAAACCCTCGAAATGACCATCGAGGAAGCACGGGAGTTCTTCGATGCGGTGCCGGCACTGGCGCGCAAGCTGCAAACGCTGATGGATGTCGGCCTGTCCTACATCAAGCTGGGGCAGTCGGCGACGACCCTGTCCGGCGGTGAAGCACAGCGGGTCAAGTTGTCGCGCGAGCTGTCCAAACGCGATACGGGCAAAACCCTGTATATCCTCGATGAGCCAACCACCGGCCTGCACTTCGCCGATATCCAGCAGTTACTCGATGTTCTGCATCGTCTGCGCGATCACGGCAACACCGTGGTGGTGATCGAGCATAACCTCGATGTGATCAAGACCGCTGACTGGTTGGTGGACCTCGGTCCTGAAGGCGGTTCCAAGGGCGGGCAGATCATTGCCACCGGTACGCCGGAGGAAGTTGCCGAGATGAAGCAATCTCACACCGGCCATTACCTCAAGCCGTTGCTGATCCGCGATCGGGCTTAACTGCCAGGCATGAAAAAGCCCCTGTCACCGTTGAGGTGCCAGGGGCTTTTTTGTAGCTGGTGCAATCAGGACGCGTGGGATTGCAGATAGTTCTCGAGACCGATCAGCTTGATCAGGCCCAGCTGCTTTTCCAGCCAGTAGGTGTGATCTTCTTCGGTGTCGTTGAGCTGAACCCGCAGAATCTCGCGGCTGACATAGTCCTTGTGTTGCTCGCAAAGTTCGATGCCTTTGCACAGCGCAGCGCGGACTTTGTATTCGAGGCGCAGATCCGCTTCGAGCATCGTAGGCACCGTGGTGCCGACATCCAGATCGTCCGGACGCATGCGCGGCGTGCCTTCGAGCATCAGAATCCGCCGCATCAACGCATCGGCGTGGCCGGCTTCTTCTTCCATCTCGTGGTTGATGCGCTCGTAGAGCTTGGTGAACCCCCAGTCCTCATACATCCGCGAATGAACGAAATATTGGTCACGCGCGGCCAGTTCGCCGGTCAGCAACGTATTGAGGTAATCGATTACATCTGGGTGGCCTTGCATCGCCCTACATCTCCCTTCCTGAAAGTCTGTAGTTTGAACCAACCTGACCGGAAGGTCACTCACCGCGCGCAATAAAAGCGAAGATATTCTGAGAAAAGCAGGCCAAATAACGCAAAAACCGCCCAAATGAGGGCGGTTCTGCTTCTCGTTTAGACTACGTTAAGCTGTCAGTTGAGCAGCTTTGCGATTGCTTCTCCATACGCCGGATCGGCTTTGTAGAAATGCTGCAACTGGCGATCGACGACGTCGCTGGAAACGCCCGCCATTGCGCCGGCAATGTTGCTGACCAGCAATGCTTTCTGCTCGTCGCTCATCAAGCGGAACAAGGCACCGGCATGGCTGTAGTAGTCGGTATCTTCGCGATGATCATAACGATCAGCGGCACCGCTCAAGGCCAGCGCTGGCTCCGCGTAATGCGGCGCTTGCTTCGGCGACTCAACGTAGCTGTTCGGTTCATAGTTCGGCGCCGCGCCGCCATTGCTGCCGAAAGCCATGGAGCCGTCACGCTGATAAGTATTCACCGGGCTGCGCGGAGCGTTCACCGGCAATTGCTGGTGATTGGTGCCCACACGGTAACGGTGCGCGTCAGCGTAGGCGAATACACGGCCTTGCAGCATGCGGTCTGGCGACAGACCGACACCTGGCACCATGTTGCTCGGGCCAAACGCAGCCTGTTCAACTTCAGCGAAGTAGTTCAACGGGTTGCGATTCAACTCCAGCTCACCAACTTCGATCAACGGAAACTCCTTCTGCGACCAAGTCTTGGTCACGTCGAACGGATTCTCGTAATGAGCCGCCGCCTGCGCTTCGGTCATGATCTGAATGCACACGCGCCATTTCGGGAATTCACCGCGCTCGATAGCCTCGAACAGGTCACGCTGCGCATAGTCCGGGTCGGTACCGGCCAAACGGGCGGCCTCGGCTGGCGCCAGGTTCTTGATGCCTTGCTGGGTCTTGTAGTGCCACTTCACCCAGTGACGCTCACCTTTGGCGTTGATCAGGCTGTAGGTGTGGCTACCGAAGCCGTGCATGTGACGGTAGCCGTCAGGGATGCCACGATCAGAAAACAGGATGGTGACCTGGTGCAGCGCTTCAGGCGAATGCGACCAGAAATCCCACATCATCTGCGCGCTTTTCAGGTTGCTTTGCGGCAGACGCTTTTGCGTGTGGATAAAGTCAGGAAATTTCAGCGGATCGCGGATGAAGAACACTGGCGTGTTGTTGCCGACGATGTCCCAATTGCCTTCCTCGGTGTAGAACTTCAAGGCGAAGCCGCGCGGATCGCGCTCAGTGTCGGCCGAACCACGCTCGCCACCTACGGTGGAAAAGCGCAGAAAGGTTGGCGTTTGTTTGCCTACCGATTCGAACAACTTTGCACTGGTGTATTCGGTGATTTCACTGGTGACGGTGAACGTACCGTAAGCGCCCGAGCCCTTAGCGTGGACACGGCGTTCTGGAATGTTTTCACGGTTGAAGTGCGCAAGTTTTTCGATCAGATGGAAATCGTCGAGAAGCAGCGGACCGCGTGGGCCGGCGGAACGGGAATTCTGGTTGTCAGCGACTGGCGCGCCACTGGCGGTTGTAAGCGTCTTGGTCTGGCTCATGCGGTCTTCTTCCTCTGTCAGTCTTGAACTGCCGGCTAATGGGCTTGGCGGGAAGTATTGATCATCGACGTTACAGCTACAAATTCATTAACTTGCAGGCATCGATAGATAATTACTAATTATGTTTTCCCGGCACATAGTGGCAGTTCAACCATGTCAGAAACTTGTACGGACGACGCATTTCTTACAGGCACAAAAAACCGGGCACTAGGCCCGGTTCTTTGTTTCAGACTGACGTCTTACTCGGCGGATACAGCTTCGCCAGCAGTAGCACGATCAACCAACTCGACGTACGCCATAGGCGCGTTGTCGCCAGCGCGGAAACCGCACTTGAGGATGCGCAGGTAGCCACCCTCACGGGTAGCGTAACGCTTGCCCAGGTCGTTGAAGAGCTTACCAACGATAGCTTTCGAACGAGTACGGTCGAAAGCCAGACGGCGGTTAGCCAGGCTGTCTGTCTTGGCCAGAGTGATCAGCGGCTCGGCAACGCGGCGCAGTTCTTTGGCTTTTGGCAGAGTAGTTTTGATCAGCTCGTGCTCGAACAGCGACACCGCCATGTTTTGGAACATGGCCTTGCGGTGCGAGCTGGTGCGGCTCAGGTGACGACCACTTTTACGATGACGCATGATTCATTCCTTACCAAACACTACGTTCGGTGATTACGACGATCAGGCAGTCGCCTTGTCGTCCTTCTTAAGACTTGCAGGCGGCCAGTTGTCGAGGCGCATGCCGAGGGACAGACCGCGGGAGGCCAGAACGTCCTTGATTTCAGTCAAGGATTTCTTGCCCAGGTTCGGAGTCTTCAACAGCTCTACTTCGGTACGCTGAATCAGGTCGCCGATGTAGTAGATGTTTTCCGCCTTAAGGCAGTTAGCCGAACGTACAGTCAGTTCCAGATCGTCAACCGGGCGAAGCAGGATCGGATCGATCTCGTCTTCCTGCTCGACAACCAGCGGCTCACTTTCACCTTTGAGGTCGACGAACGCAGCCAGCTGCTGTTGCAGGATGGTTGCAGCGCGACGGATAGCCTCTTCAGGATCCAGGGTACCGTTGGTTTCCAGATCAATAACCAGCTTGTCCAGGTTGGTACGCTGTTCGACACGGGCGTTTTCCACCACGTAAGCGATACGGCGAACCGGGCTGAACGAAGAGTCGAGCTGCAAGCGACCGATGCTGCGGCTTTCGTCTTCATCGCTCTGACGCGAGTCGGCTGGTTCATAACCACGACCACGAGCTACGGTGAGCTTCATGTTCAGGGCGCCGTTAGACGCCAGGTTAGCGATTACGTGATCGGGATTAACGATCTCGACATCATGATCCAGCTGAATATCGGCAGCGGTAACCACCCCCGAACCCTTCTTCGACAAGGTCAGCGTAACTTCGTCACGACCGTGCAGCTTGATGGCCAGACCTTTAAGGTTCAACAGGATTTCAATTACGTCTTCCTGTACACCTTCGATGGCGCTGTACTCGTGGAGCACACCGTCAATCTCGGCCTCGACTACTGCGCAGCCGGGCATTGAGGACAACAGGATGCGGCGCAGCGCGTTGCCCAGGGTGTGGCCAAAACCACGCTCGAGAGGCTCGAGAGTGATCTTGGCGCGGGTTGGACTGACAACCTGCACATCAATGTGGCGGGGTGTCAGGAACTCATTTACCGAAATCTGCATGGATGCACCTATTTTCTAGCCCTTACTTGGAGTAGAGCTCGACAATCAGGCTTTCGTTGATGTCGGCGGACAGATCACTGCGAGCAGGAACGTTCTTGAAAACGCCCGACTTCTTCTCAGTGTCTACTTCTACCCATTCTACGCGGCCACGTTGGGCACACAGATCGAGAGCTTGGACAATGCGAAGTTGGTTTTTTGCTTTCTCGCGAACTGCAACCACGTCACCAGCACGAACCTGATACGACGGAACGTTTACGGTCTGACCGTTTACGCTGATCGACTTGTGCGATACCAGCTGGCGGGATTCGGCACGAGTCGAACCAAAGCCCATACGGTATACAACGTTGTCCAGACGGCATTCGAGCAGTTGCAGCAGGTTTTCACCGGTTGCACCTTTCTTGCCAGCAGCTTCTTTGTAGTAGCCGCTGAACTGACGCTCGAGAACGCCGTAGATACGACGGACCTTCTGCTTTTCACGCAGTTGGGTGCCGTAGTCGGACTGGCGACCGCGGCGTTGGCCGTGGATACCAGGTGCTGCTTCAATGTTGCACTTCGATTCGATCGCGCGCACGCCGCTCTTCAGGAAGAGATCGGTGCCTTCGCGACGAGCGAGTTTGCATTTTGGACCAATGTAACGAGCCATTCTTTACAATCTCCTGGATTACACGCGGCGCTTCTTCGGCGGACGGCACCCGTTGTGCGGGATTGGCGTCACGTCGGTGATGCTGGCGATCTTGTAGCCACAGCCGTTCAAAGCGCGGACTGCGGATTCACGACCTGGACCTGGACCCTTGACGTTGACGTCGAGGTTTTTCAGGCCGTATTCCAGCGCAGCTTGACCAGCACGCTCAGCAGCTACTTGAGCAGCGAACGGGGTGGACTTGCGGGAACCGCGGAAACCCGAACCACCGGAGGTAGCCCAGGAAAGAGCGTTACCTTGACGGTCGGTGATGGTCACGATGGTGTTGTTAAAAGATGCATGGATGTGGGCGATGCCATCAACCACTGTCTTTTTAACTTTTTTACGAGGACGAGCAGCAGGTTTTGCCATGATTAAATTCCTGTCGATTCGCTGGGGCGATTACTTGCGGATCGGCTTACGCGGACCTTTACGGGTACGCGCGTTGGTCTTGGTACGCTGACCGCGTACTGGCAGACCACGACGATGACGCAGACCGCGATAGCAACCGAGGTCCATCAAGCGCTTGATTTTCATGTTGATTTCGCGACGCAGGTCACCTTCAGTGGTGAACTTCGCCACTTCGCCACGCAGCTGTTCAATTTGCTCGTCGCTCAGATCTTTGATCTTTGCTGCTGGGTTTACCCCAGTCACTGCACAGATCTTCTGCGCAGTAGTGCGACCAACACCATAGATGTAGGTCAGCGAGATAACAGTATGCTTGTTATCTGGAATGTTAACGCCTGCAATACGGGCCATTCAGTGGGACTCCAATTGACAGCTACCTACGCCCCGGAAGCCAAGAAATAGGGCGCGAGATAATATCGCTGTAATAACAAATAATCAACCCGGTAGCGCACTAGCTACCGGGCTTGAAGCACAATCACACTCAGCCTTGGCGCTGTTTGTGACGCGGTTCCGCGCTGCAAATTACTCGAACAACACCTTCGCGGCGAATAATCTTGCAGTTACGGCACAGCTTTTTCACCGATGCACGAACTTTCATCACCAACTCCTCGAACCTTATGGGTACTCAGCGCAACATGCCGCTGCCGTAACCCTTCAGGTTGGCTTTCTTCATCAGGGATTCGTACTGGTGCGAAACGAGGTGCGATTGTACTTGGGACATGAAGTCCATCACAACCACGACCACGATCAGCAACGAGGTCCCGCCAAGGTAGAACGGAACGTTTGCTGCAACCACCAGGAATTGGGGCAACAGGCACACGGCCGTCATGTAAAGAGCACCGAACAGGGTCAAGCGGGTCAGAACGCCATCAATATAGCGCGCAGACTGCTCACCTGGACGGATGCCCGGAATAAAGGCACCGGACTTCTTCAGGTTTTCCGCTACGTCTTTCGGATTGAACATCAACGCCGTATAGAAGAAGCAGAAGAAAATAATCCCTGCACTAAACAGCAGAATATTCAACGGCTGACCAGGAGCGATCGACTGCGAGATGTCCTGCAACCAGCCCATACCTTCAGACTGACCGAACCAGGCACCCAACGAAGCCGGAAACAGCAAGATGCTGCTCGCGAAAATAGCCGGAATAACACCGGCCATGTTCACCTTCAGCGGCAAGTGGCTTGTCTGCGCAGCAAAAACCTTGCGGCCCTGCTGACGCTTGGCGTAGTGAACAGCGATACGACGCTGGCCACGCTCAATGAAAACCACGAAACCGATAATCGCTACTGCCAGCAAACCGATGGCAACCAGGGCGAAGATGTTGATATCACCCTGACGCGCAGACTCGAAAGACTGCCCGATTGCTCTCGGAAGACCGGCGACGATACCCGAAAAAATCAACATCGAGATACCGTTGCCAACACCACGCTCAGTAATCTGCTCACCCAGCCACATCATGAACATCGCACCAGCCACAAATGTGGTTACCGCGACGAAATGGAAGCCAAAGTCACCAGTGAACGCGACGCCCTGCCCCGCCAGACCAATGGACATGCCAATAGCCTGGACCAGAGCGAGAGCGACGGTGAGGTAGCGGGTGTACTGGCTAATCTTGCGACGGCCAGCTTCACCTTCCTTCTTCAACTGCTCCAGCTGCGGGCTGACGGCGGTCATCAGTTGCATGATGATCGATGCCGAAATGTACGGCATGATCCCCAGTGCAAAGATGCTCATCCGTTCCAGCGCGCCGCCGGAGAACATGTTGAACAAGCTAAGAATGGTCCCCTCATTCTGTCGAAACAGGTCTGCGAGTCGGTCCGGGTTGATACCTGGAACCGGGATGTGTGCGCCTATTCGGTAGACGATAATCGCCAGGAACAGAAAACGCAGACGAGCCCAGAGTTCAGACATACCGCCTTTGCCGAGCGCAGAGAGAGCACCTTGCTTAGCCATTTATTCCTCGAACTTGCCGCCAGCTGCTTCGATAGCCGCACGCGCACCTTTGGTGGCGCCGATTCCCTTGCCGATAGTGACAGCGCGAGCCACTTCACCGGACAGCATGATTTTCACACGCTGTACGTTGACGTTGATCACGTTGGCATCTTTCAGGGACTGCACAGTAACGATGTCGCCTTCCACTTTGGCCAGCTCGGACAAACGCACTTCTGCGCGATCCATGGCTTTCAGGGAAACGAAACCGAACTTAGGCAGGCGACGATGCAGCGGCTGTTGACCGCCTTCAAAGCCTGGAGCGATGGTGCCACCGGAGCGGGAGGTCTGACCTTTGTGACCACGGCCACCAGTCTTGCCCAAACCACTACCGATACCACGGCCCGGACGATGCTTTTCGCGACGGGAACCCGGCGCTGGACTCAGATCATTGAGTTTCATCGATTAACCCTCGACACGCAGCATGTAGTAAGCCTTGTTGATCATCCCGCGATTCTCGGGAGTATCCTGGACTTCTACAGTGTGACCGATGCGACGCAGACCCAGACCCTTAACGCACAGTTTGTGGTTAGGGATGCGGCCGGTCATGCTTTTGATCAGCGTAACTTTAACGGTAGCCATGATTACTTGATCTCCTCAACACGCAGGCCACGCTTGGCAGCGATGGACTCAGGAGACTGCATAGCCTTCAGACCCTTGAAAGTGGCGTGAACCACGTTTACCGGGTTAGTCGAGCCGTAGCACTTGGCCAGAACGTTCTGAACGCCAGCAACTTCGAGGACAGCACGCATAGCGCCGCCAGCGATGATACCGGTACCTTCAGAAGCAGGCTGCATGTACACCTTCGAAGCGCCGTGAGCGGACTTCATTGCGTACTGCAGAGTGGTGCCGTTCAGGTCAACTTGAATCATGTTGCGGCGAGCAGCTTCCATTGCCTTCTGGATCGCAGCAGGCACTTCACGCGACTTGCCACGGCCGAAGCCAACACGCCCTTTACCATCACCAACCACGGTCAACGCGGTGAAAGTGAAGATACGGCCGCCTTTAACGGTTTTGGCTACGCGGTTAACTTGAACCAGCTTCTCGATGTAGCCTTCGTCGCGCTTTTGGTCGTTATTTGACATAACTTAGAACTCCAGCCCAGCTTCACGAGCAGCATCAGCCAGCGCTTTAACGCGGCCGTGGTACTTGAAGCCAGAGCGGTCGAAAGCCACTTGCGATACGCCAGCGGCCTTAGCACGCGTAGCGACCAGCTGGCCAACCTTTGTGGCCGCGTCGATGTTGCCAGTGGCACCATCACGCAGTTCTTTATCCAAAGTCGAGGCACTTGCCAGGACTTTGTTGCCGTCGGCCGAGATGACCTGGGCGTAGATGTGCTGCGACGAGCGGAACACGCAGAGACGCACGACTTCGAGTTCGTGCATTTTCAGGCGTGCTTTGCGAGCGCGACGCAGTCGAGTAACTTTTTTGTCGGTCATTTGCTATGCCCTACTTCTTCTTGGCTTCTTTACGACGGACGACTTCGTCCGCGTAGCGCACACCTTTGCCTTTGTATGGCTCTGGTGGACGGAAGTCGCGGATCTCGGCGGCCACTTGACCTACCAGCTGCTTGTCGATGCCCTTGATCAGGATATCGGTCTGGCTAGGAGTCTCAGCGGTGATGCCTTCCGGCAGTTCGTAATCCACTGGGTGCGAGAAGCCAAGAGCCAGGTTCAGAACCTGACCTTTTGCTTGCGCTTTGTAACCAACACCGACCAGCTGGAGCTTGCGCTCGAAGCCTTGGCTTACGCCCTGGACCATGTTGTTTACCAACGCACGCGTGGTACCGGCCATTGCGCGAGTTTGTTGATCGCCATTGCGAGCAGCGAAACGCAGCTCACCAGCTTCTTCAACGATCTCAACGGACGAATGGATGTTCAGTTCAAGAGTACCCTTGGCACCCTTCACCGAAAGCTGTTGGCCTGCGAATTTGACTTCGACACCGGCTGGCAGCTTAACGGGGTTCTTAGCGACGCGAGACATGCTTATCCCCCCTTAGAACACAGTGCAAAGAACTTCGCCGCCGACACCGGCAGCGCGCGCAGCACGATCCGTCATCACACCTTTGTTGGTGGAGACGATAGACACGCCAAGACCGCCACGAACTTTCGGCAGATCTTCAACGGACTTGTACTGACGCAGGCCTGGACGACTAACGCGCTTCACTTCTTCGATAACCGGACGGCCTTCGAAGTACTTCAGCGAGATGGACAGCGACGGCTTGGCGTCGGTGGTGATCTGAAAATCCGCGATGTAACCTTCGTCCTTCAGGACTTTTGCTACAGCTGCCTTCAACGTGGAAGACGGCATGCTTACGACAGACTTTTCAGCCATCTGGGCATTACGGATTCGAGTTAGCATGTCCGCTAACGGGTCCTGCATACTCATGGGCTAGACGCTCCTAATACAAAAAAATTAGCCTTGCGGCTACTACTTGTCGCCGGGAACTTCCGGGCAGAAAAACACGGGCTCAGGCGAGCCGGTCATTCTAGACACACCCCAGAAATGAATCAAGCCCCAAAAGGGGCTTGATTCAGATTCAAGGCCACCGATGGTCAGGTTCTTGCGAACCCGAACACCGAGACTTTGACAACTATTACCAGCTGGCTTTAACCAGACCTGGCACGTCACCACGCATTGCAGCTTGACGCAGCATGTTACGGCCGAGGCCGAACTTGCGGTACACGCCGTGCGGACGACCAGTCAGGCGGCAACGGTTACGCATGCGCGAAGCGCTTGCGTCACGTGGTTGCTTCTGCAGAGCTACGGTAGCTTCCCAACGCGCTTCTGGACTTGCGTTCAGATCAACGATGATAGCTTTCAGCGCTGCACGCTTGGTGGCGTACTTGGCAACGGTGAGCTGACGCTTCAGCTCACGGTTCTTCATGCTCTTCTTGGCCATTTTCCTACTCCAATCAGTTGCGGAACGGGAATTTGAAAGCACGCAGCAGAGCGCGGCCTTCATCATCGTTCTTGGCAGTGGTGGTCAGGGTAATGTCCAGACCGCGGAGAGCATCGATCTTGTCGTAGTCGATTTCCGGGAAGATGATCTGCTCTTTCACGCCCATGCTGTAGTTGCCACGACCATCGAAGGACTTGGCATTCAGGCCGCGGAAGTCGCGAACCCGAGGCAGGGAGATCGACAGCAGACGATCCAGGAACTCGTACATACGCTCACGGCGCAGGGTCACTTTGACGCCGATCGGCCATCCTTCGCGGACTTTGAAGCCAGCGATGGATTTACGAGCGTAGGTCACAACGACTTTCTGGCCGGTGATCTTTTCCAGGTCAGCAACAGCGTGCTCGATGACTTTTTTGTCGCCGATCGCTTCGCCCAGACCCATGTTCAGGGTGATTTTGGTAACGCGCGGAACTTCCATCACGTTCGAAAGCTTAAGTTCTTCCTTAAGTTTCGGAGCGATTTCCTTCCGGTAAATCTCTTTTAGTCGTGCCATGGTCTTCTACCTAGCAGTGTTCAAGCATCAACCGCTTTTTGGGTCGACTTGAAGACACGAATTTTCTTACCGTCTTCTACTTTGAAACCAACGCGGTCAGCCTTGTTGGTTTCGCCGTTGAAGATGGCGACGTTGGAAGCGTGCAGTGGCGCTTCTTTCTCGACGATACCGCCCTGTACGCCCGACATCGGGTTAGGCTTGGTATGACGCTTGACCAGGTTCAGACCACCAACAACCAGACGGTTGTCAGCAAGAACCTTCAGCACCTTACCGCGCTTACCTTTGTCTTTGCCGGCGATCACGATGATCTCGTCGTCACGACGAATCTTTTGCATGTCGGATCTCCTTACAGCACTTCTGGGGCGAGCGAGACGATCTTCATGAACTTCTCAGTACGAAGTTCACGGGTCACTGGCCCAAAGATACGGGTGCCGATCGGCTCTTGCTTGTTGTTCAGAAGAACAGCAGCGTTGCCATCAAAGCGGATAATGGAGCCATCAGCACGACGTACGCCGTGACGAGTGCGGACTACAACAGCAGTCATCACTTGGCCTTTTTTCACCTTACCGCGAGGAATTGCTTCCTTCACGGTAACTTTGATGATGTCACCGATACCAGCGTAACGACGATGGGAGCCACCCAGCACCTTGATGCACATAACACGGCGAGCGCCGCTGTTATCGGCCACATCGAGCATGGATTGAGTCTGAATCATATAATTTCTCCGACCCCTAGCCCTTAGACTTCCACAGCGCGTTCGAGAACATCAACCAGCGCCCAAGACTTGGTCTTGGCCATCGGACGAGTTTCACGAATAGTGACTTTGTCGCCGATGTGGCACTGATTGGTTTCGTCGTGCGCGTGCAGCTTAGTCGAACGCTTAACGTATTTACCGTAGATCGGGTGCTTTACGCGACGCTCGATCAGAACGGTGATGGTTTTGTCCATCTTGTCGCTGACAACACGGCCAGTCAGCGTACGGACAGTTTTTTCGGCTTCAGCCATGATCACTTACCTGCCTGCTGGTTGAGCACAGTCTTCACGCGAGCGATGTCACGCTTAACTTGCGAGAGCAGATGAGACTGCCCCAACTGGCCAGTTGCTTTCTGCATGCGCAGATTGAACTGGTCGCGCAGCAAGCCGAGCAGTTGCTCGTTCAGCTGCTGTGCGGATTTTTCACGAAGTTCATTCGCTTTCATCACATCACCGTCCGTTTAACAAAGGAGGTGGCGAGCGGCAGCTTTGCAGCAGCCAGGGCGAAAGCCTCACGCGCCAGCTCTTCAGAAACACCCTCGATTTCATACAGGACTTTGCCTGGCTGAATCTGGGCAACCCAGTACTCCACGTTACCCTTACCTTTACCCATACGAACCTCGAGAGGTTTCTTGGAGATCGGCTTGTCCGGGAATACACGGATCCAGATCTTGCCGCCACGTTTTACGTGACGGGTCAGAGCACGACGCGCTGACTCGATCTGACGAGCGGTGAGACGACCACGAGCAACAGACTTCAGCGCGAACTCGCCGAAGCTGACTTTGCTACCGCGCAGTGCCAGACCACGGTTGTGGCCGGTCATCTGCTTGCGGAACTTCGTACGCTTTGGTTGCAACATTTGGCGTACCCCTTACTTAGCAGCTTTTTTACGAGGCGCTGGTGCTTGTGGTTTCAGTTCTTCTTGGCGACCACCAATAACTTCGCCTTTGAAGATCCAAACCTTTACACCGATCACACCGTAAGTGGTGTGAGCTTCGTAGTTGGCATAGTCGATGTCGGCACGCAGGGTGTGCAGTGGCACACGACCTTCGCGATACCATTCAGTACGTGCGATTTCAGCACCGCCGAGACGACCGCTCACTTGGATTTTGATGCCTTTGGCACCAATGCGCATGGCGTTCTGTACAGCGCGCTTCATAGCGCGACGGAACATTACACGACGCTCCAGCTGCTGAGCTACGCTCTGCGCAACCAGCATACCGTCGAGCTCCGGCTTGCGGATCTCTTCGATATTGATGTGCACAGGCACACCCATTTGCTTGGTCAGGTCCTGACGCAGTTTCTCAACATCTTCACCTTTCTTCCCGATAACGATACCTGGACGAGCGGTGTGGATGGTGATGCGTGCAGTTTGGGCCGGACGATGGATATCGATACGGCTTACGGACGCGCTTTTTAGTTTGTCTTGGAGATACTCACGCACTTTCAGATCTGCGAACAAGTAGTCCGCATAAGTCCGACCGTCTGCGTACCAGACGGAGGTGTGCTCCTTGACGATTCCCAGGCGAATGCCAATGGGATGTACTTTCTGACCCATCTCTTCGACTCCGTTACTTGTCAGCAACCTTGACAGTGATATGGCAAGACCGCTTGACGATGCGATCAGCACGGCCTTTGGCACGTGGCATGATGCGCTTCAGCGAACGCCCTTCGTTGACGAAAACGGTGCTGACCTTCAGGTCATCAACGTCTGCGCCTTCGTTATGCTCGGCGTTGGCTACGGCCGACTCCAGCACTTTCTTCATGATCTCGGCGGCTTTCTTACTGCTGAAAGCCAACAGGTTGAGCGCTTCGCCCACCTTCTTCCCGCGGATCTGGTCGGCGACCAAGCGGGCTTTCTGGGCGGAGATTCGAGCGCCCGACAACTTAGCGGCTACTTCCATTTCCTTACCCCTTAACGCTTGGCTTTCTTGTCAGCCACGTGCCCGCGATAGTTGCGGGTACCGGCGAACTCGCCCAGTTTGTGGCCGACCATGTCTTCGTTAACGAGAACTGGGACGTGCTGACGACCGTTGTGTACTGCGATGGTCAGACCGACCATTTGTGGCAGGATCATCGAACGACGCGACCAGGTTTTAATTGGTTTGCGATCGTTCTTTTCCGCCGCCACTTCGATCTTCTTCAGTAGGTGAAGATCAATAAAAGGACCTTTTTTCAGAGAACGTGGCACTGTCGTATCCCTCTATTTACTTGCGACGACGGACGATCATTTTGTCGGTACGCTTATTACCACGAGTCTTCGCGCCCTTAGTCGGGAAGCCCCATGGCGATACCGGATGACGACCACCAGAGGTACGACCTTCACCACCACCATGTGGGTGGTCAACCGGGTTCATGGCAACACCACGAACGGTTGGGCGAACGCCACGCCAGCGTTTGGCACCAGCTTTACCCAGCGAACGCAGGCTGTGCTCGGAGTTCGAGACTTCACCCAGGGTCGCACGGCATTCAGCCAGGACTTTACGCATTTCACCGGAACGCAGACGCAGGGTCACGTAGACACCTTCACGAGCGATCAGCTGAGCCGAAGCACCAGCGGAACGAGCGATCTGTGCACCTTTACCTGGCTTCAATTCGATGCCGTGTACGGTAGAACCGACTGGAATGTTGCGCAGTTGCAGAGCGTTGCCTGGCTTGATTGGAGCCAGAGCGCCTGCGATCAGCTGGTCGCCAGCACTCACGCCTTTAGGGGCGATGATGTAGCGGCGCTCGCCGTCTGCGTAGCAGAGCAGTGCGATGTGAGCAGTACGGTTTGGATCGTATTCGATACGCTCGACAGTGGCGACGATGCCATCTTTGTCGTTGCGACGGAAATCGACCATACGGTAATGCTGCTTATGACCACCACCGATGTGACGAGTGGTAATACGGCCATTGTTGTTACGACCACCAGACTTCGATTTTTTCTCGAGCAGCGGTGCGTGAGGAGCGCCTTTATGCAGCTCCTGGTTGACCACCTTGACCACAAAACGGCGGCCAGGGGAAGTCGGTTTGCATTTAACGATTGCCATGATGCACCCCTTCCTTACTCAGCACTGCTGCTGAAATCGAGATCTTGGCCTGGCTGAAGGGAGATAACTGCCTTCTTCCAGTCATTACGCTTGCCCAGACCGCGAGCAGTGCGCTTGCTCTTACCCAGAACGTTCAGGGTAGTGACGCGCTCTACTTTCACGCTGAACAGGCTTTCGACGGCCTTCTTGATTTCCAGCTTGGTTGCATCAGTAGCAACCTTGAAAACGAACTGGCCTTTCTTGTCTGCCAGAACCGTAGCCTTCTCGGAAACGTGCGGGCCAAGCAGAACTTTAAATACGCGTTCCTGGTTCATCCCAGCAGCTCCTCGAATTTCTTCACGGCCGACACGGTGATCAACACCTTGTCGTATGCGATCAGACTAACTGGATCGGAACCTTGCACATCACGTACATCTACGTGCGGCAGGTTGCGAGCAGCCAGGTACAGGTTCTGATCAACAGCGTCCGACACGATCAGAACGTCGGTCAGGCTCATGTTGTTCAGTTTGCCCAGCAGATCTTTGGTTTTCGGAGTTTCAACAGCGAAATCCTGAACCACGACCAGACGATCAGTACGCACCAGCTCAGCAAGGATGGAACGCATTGCTGCGCGATACATCTTCTTGTTCAGCTTCTGGGAGTGATCCTGTGGACGAGCTGCGAAAGTGGTACCGCCGCCACGCCAGATTGGGCTACGGATAGTACCAGCACGAGCACGGCCAGTACCTTTCTGACGCCATGGGCGCTTGCCGCCACCACGAACGTCGGAACGGGTCTTCTGCTGCTTGCTACCTTGACGGCCGCCGGCCATGTAGGCCACGACTGCTTGGTGAACCAGCGTCTCGTTGAATTCGCCGCCAAATGTCAGTTCGGAAACTTCGATCGCTTGAGCGTCATTTACATTTAATTGCATGTCAGCTTCCCCTTAACCGCGAGCCTTGGCTGCTGGACGTACAACCAGGTTGCCGCCAGTAGCGCCAGGAACAGCACCCTTGACCAACAACAGATTGCGTTCAGCGTCCACGCGCACTACTTCCAGGGACTGCACGGTCACGCGCTCAGCGCCCATATGACCGGACATTTTTTTGCCCTTGAATACACGACCAGGAGTCTGGCACTGGCCGATAGAGCCTGGGACGCGGTGGGATACGGAGTTACCGTGGGTGTTATCTTGCCCGCGGAAATTCCAACGCTTGATCGTACCCTGGAAGCCTTTACCCTTGGACTGACCGGTTACATCAACCAGTTGACCAGCGGCGAAGATTTCAGCGTTGATCAGATCGCCAGCCTGGTACTCGCCTTCTTCAAGGCGGAATTCCATGGTGGTGCGACCAGCGGCAACGTTCGCTTTAGCGAAGTGGCCAGCCTGAGCTGCTGTTACACGCGAAGCGCGACGCTCGCCGACAGTGACTTGCACTGCACGATAGCCATCGGTCTCTTCAGTTTTGAACTGGGTGACGCGATTCGGCTCGATCTCAATGACCGTGACCGGAATGGAGACACCTTCTTCGGTGAAAATACGGGTCATACCGCATTTACGACCGACTACACCAATAGTCATGTTGTAAACCTCATGAGTGTACGGGGCTTTCACCCGCTATGGCCGCCCATTTCAGAGCGTTACACGACCAAGACCGAGTCTTAGCCGAGGCTGATCTGCACTTCCACACCGGCCGCAAGATCAAGCTTCATCAGCGCATCAACGGTTTTATCCGTTGGCTGGACGATGTCCAGAACACGCTTATGAGTGCGGATCTCGTACTGGTCACGCGCGTCTTTGTTGACGTGCGGGGAAACCAGAACGGTGAACCGCTCTTTACGGGTAGGCAGTGGAATTGGACCACGCACTTGAGCACCAGTACGTTTCGCGGTTTCCACGATTTCCTGGGTTGATTGGTCGATCAGGCGATGGTCAAAAGCCTTCAACCTGATACGGATTTGCTGATTTTGCATTGGATTTCAGACTCCGGCTGCTATTCCCACCGGGCGCAATACGCCCGTTAAAAGGAGGCGCAATTCTATAGACGCCCCTGATAGGTGTCAACCCAATAAAAAAGCCCCCGCTGAGCGGGGGCTTTTTCAATCCATCAAGCTGACTTTAAAAGTCTTACTCGATGATTTTGGCTACGACGCCAGCGCCGACGGTACGACCGCCTTCACGGATAGCGAAACGCAGACCGTCTTCCATCGCGATGGTTTTGATCAGGGTAACAGTCATCTGAATGTTGTCACCTGGCATTACCATTTCAACGCCTTCTGGCAGCTCGCAGTTACCAGTCACGTCAGTAGTACGGAAGTAGAACTGTGGACGGTAGCCTTTGAAGAACGGAGTGTGACGACCGCCTTCTTCCTTGCTCAGAACGTAAACTTCTGCGGTGAACTTGGTGTGCGGCTTGACCGAACCTGGCTTGACCAGAACCTGGCCACGCTCAACGTCGTCACGCTTGGTACCACGCAGCAGAACGCCGCAGTTCTCGCCAGCACGACCTTCGTCGAGCAGCTTGCGGAACATTTCAACACCAGTGCAAGTAGTAACGGTGGTGTCACGCAGACCAACGATTTCCAGCGGATCCTGAACGCGAACGATACCGCGCTCGATACGACCAGTCACAACAGTACCGCGACCCGAGATCGAGAATACGTCTTCGATTGGCATCAGGAATGGCTTGTCGATCATACGAACTGGTTCTGGGATGTAGGCATCCAGAGTTTCAACCAGTTTCTTGACGGCAGTGGTGCCCATCTCGTTGTCGTCTTTGCCTTCCAGCGCCATACGAGCCGAACCGATGATGATCGGAGTGTCGTCGCCCGGGAAGTCGTAAGTCGACAGCAGGTCACGAACTTCCATCTCAACCAGTTCCAGCAGCTCAGCGTCGTCTACCAGGTCAGCCTTGTTCAGGAAGACCACGATGTACGGAACGCCAACCTGACGGGACAGCAGGATGTGCTCACGGGTTTGCGGCATCGGACCATCAGCGGCCGAGCAAACCAGGATAGCGCCGTCCATCTGAGCAGCACCGGTGATCATGTTCTTCACGTAGTCAGCGTGACCCGGGCAGTCAACGTGAGCGTAGTGACGGATCTTCGAGTTGTACTCAACGTGCGCGGTGTTGATGGTGATACCGCGAGCTTTTTCTTCTGGTGCGCTGTCGATCTTGTCGAAGTCAACGATTGCAGAACCGAAAACTTCGGAGCAAACGCGAGTCAGAGCAGCAGTCAGAGTGGTTTTACCGTGGTCAACGTGACCAATGGTGCCAACGTTGACGTGCGGTAGGGAACGATCAAATTTTTCTTTAGCCACGACAATTAACTCCTAGCCTAAAGGGGCTGAATCAGCCTTGTTTTTTGGTTACGGATTCGACGATGTGCGACGGAGCCGTATCGTATTTTTTGAATTCCATAGAGTAGCTTGCGCGACCCTGGGACATGGAACGAACGTCGGTCGCATAACCGAACATCTCACCCAGTGGAACCTCGGCACGGATAACCTTGCCGGACACTGTGTCTTCCATACCCTGGATCATGCCGCGACGACGGTTAAGGTCGCCCATCACATCACCCATATAGTCTTCAGGCGTAACAACCTCTACCGCCATGATCGGCTCGAGCAACTCACCACCACCCTTCTGGGCCAGTTGCTTGGTCGCCATGGAAGCAGCCACCTTGAACGCCATCTCGTTGGAGTCGACGTCGTGGTAAGAACCATCGAACACGGTAGCCTTCAGGCCGATCAGCGGATAGCCGGCAACAACGCCGTTCTTCATCTGCTCTTCGATACCCTTCTGGATAGCCGGGATGTATTCCTTAGGAACCACACCACCTACAACTTCGTTCACGAATTGCAGACCTTCCTGACCTTCGTCAGCAGGAGCAAAACGGATCCAGCAGTGACCGAACTGGCCGCGACCACCGGACTGACGAACGAACTTGCCTTCGATTTCACAGTTCTTCGTGATGCGCTCACGATACGAAACCTGAGGCTTGCCGATGTTGGCTTCGACGTTGAACTCACGGCGCATCCGGTCAACCAGGATGTCCAGGTGCAGCTCGCCCATGCCGGAGATGATCGTCTGACCAGTCTCTTCATCAGTTTTAACGCGGAAAGACGGGTCTTCCTGAGCAAGCTTGCCCAGAGCGATACCCATTTTTTCCTGGTCATCCTTGGTCTTAGGCTCTACGGCAACCGAAATAACCGGCTCCGGGAAGTCCATGCGAACCAGGATGATTGGCTTGTCAGCGTTGCAGAGGGTTTCACCAGTGGTGACGTCCTTCATGCCGATCAGGGCCGCGATGTCACCAGCGCGTACTTCCTTGATCTCTTCACGGGCGTTTGCGTGCATTTGCACCATACGACCCACGCGCTCTTTCTTGCCTTTGACCGAGTTGATCACGCCGTCGCCGGAGTTCAACACGCCCGAGTAAACGCGGACGAAGGTCAGGGTACCCACGAATGGGTCGGTAGCGATCTTGAACGCCAGAGCCGCGAAAGGCTCGTTGTCGTCTGCATGACGCTCCATCTCTTCTTCCTCGTTATCAGGGTTGGAACCCTTGATAGCAGGAATGTCGGTCGGAGCAGGCAGGTAGTCGATAACGGCGTCGAGAACCAGGGGAACGCCCTTGTTCTTGAACGAAGAACCGCAAACGGCCAGAACGATTTCGCCGGCGATAGTACGCTGACGCAAAGCAGCCTTGATCTCTTCGATCGACAGCTCTTCGCCTTCCAGGTACTTGTTCATCAGCTCTTCGTTGGCTTCGGCAGCAGCTTCAACCATGTTGTTGCGCCACTCTTCAGCCAGCTCTTGGAGCTCGGCAGGAATGTCCTTGCGAACAGGGACCATACCTTTATCGGAGTCGTTCCAGTAGACAGCTTGCATGTTGATCAGATCGATCTGACCCTGGAAGTTGTCTTCGGAGCCGATGGCCAACTGGATCGGCACCGGAGTGTGACCCAGACGCTGCTTGATCTGACCGATCACGCGCAGGAAGTTGGCGCCGGCACGGTCCATCTTGTTTACGTAAACAAGACGTGGAACGCCGTATTTGTTGGCTTGACGCCATACGGTTTCCGACTGCGGCTCAACACCCGAAGTACCGCAGAACACAACGACAGCGCCGTCGAGTACGCGCAGGGAACGCTCAACTTCAATGGTGAAGTCAACGTGGCCCGGGGTATCGATTACGTTGAAACGGTGCTCGTGAGAGTACTGCTTCTCGGAACCTTTCCAGAAGGCGGTAATGGCAGCAGAAGTAATGGTAATACCACGCTCCTGCTCCTGAACCATCCAGTCTGTGGTCGCGGCGCCATCATGCACCTCGCCCATTTTGTGACTTTTGCCGGTGTAAAACAGTACGCGCTCGGTGGTTGTGGTTTTACCAGCATCCACGTGAGCGACGATACCGATGTTACGGTAGCGGCTAATCGGAGTAGTACGAGCCATAAAGCCCTCGCAAAATTAGTGAAGCTAAAATTAGAAGCGGTAGTGCGAGAAAGCTTTGTTAGCTTCGGCCATACGGTGCACGTCTTCACGCTTCTTAACAGCAGCACCTTTACCTTCAGCAGCATCCAGCAGTTCGCCAGCCAAACGCAGAGCCATAGACTTCTCGCCGCGCTTACGGGCGAAGTCTACCAACCAGCGCATTGCCAGAGCGTTACGACGGGAAGGACGAACCTCGACCGGAACCTGGTAAGTAGCACCACCAACGCGGCGCGACTTCACTTCGACCAGCGGAGCGATGGCGTCGAGTGCTTTTTCGAAGAGTTCCAGGGGATCGGTGCCAGCCTTACGGGCCGCAACGGTTTCCAGGGCACCATAAACGATACGCTCGGCAACGGCTTTCTTGCCGCTTTCCATAACGTGGTTCATGAATTTGGCGAGGATCTGGCTTCCGTATTTCGGATCGTCCAGAATCTCACGCTTTGCTGCTACGCGACGTCTTGGCATGATAAGCCCTCAAGCGGTCTTCAGGTTAGCTCGGGACAGATCCAGAGGATGCGTGCCCGACCTTACTCTTATCGACTCAATAAAATAAAAATCTGCAAAACGGCCGATTACTTCGGACGCTTGGTACCGTACTTCGAACGACCCTGGTTACGGCCTTTAACGCCGGAAGTATCCAAGGAGCCGCGAACGGTGTGGTAACGAACACCTGGCAAGTCTTTTACACGACCGCCGCGGATCAGTACCACGCTGTGCTCTTGCAGGTTGTGGCCTTCACCACCGATGTACGAGGAAACCTCGAAACCGTTGGTCAGACGCACACGGCATACTTTACGCAGTGCCGAGTTAGGTTTTTTCGGCGTGGTGGTGTACACACGGGTGCACACGCCACGACGTTGCGGGCAGTTCTGCAGCGCAGGTACGTCGGATTTCTCGACGATACGCTTACGCGGCTGACGTACCAGCTGGTTGATAGTTGCCATCTACTAGCTCCACTGTTGTCTTGCGACGCTATTGTCTTGCAAGAAAAGCAAAATGGCAGGAACGAATTCCCGCCAAATTTAGGGGATCAAGAGTCTAAAGAGGATCTTGATTCCAGTCAAGGCAAGGCCCCGACCTCCCCGCCCATCGAACCTTGACTTGATGTCTCGATTCGACGAACGGAGCGATCAGGGCCTCACGCTCGTTTATCGCAGAACTCAGTTACCGCTCGAGTTCAGCGCTTCGGTCAGTGCAGCTTCCACTTCACTGGCGCTTACGCGCAACGGCTTGTCGGCATCACGGCGACGCTTGCGCTCGCTGTGATAGGCAAGACCGGTACCGGCCGGGATCAGACGACCCACGACTACGTTTTCTTTCAGGCCGCGCAGGTAATCGCGCTTGCCGGTGACTGCCGCTTCGGTCAGTACGCGGGTGGTTTCCTGGAAGGAAGCCGCCGAGATGAACGATTCGGTGGACAACGACGCCTTGGTGATACCCAGCAGAACGCGAGTGAACTTGGAGACAAACTTGTCTTCCGCGCTCAGACGCTCGTTCTCTACCAGAACGTGAGTCAGTTCCATCTGGTCGCCCTTGATGAAGCTGGAATCGCCGGACTCGGAGATCTCAACTTTACGCAGCATCTGACGCAGGATGGTCTCGATGTGCTTGTCGTTGATCTTCACGCCTTGCAGACGATAAACGTCCTGGATCTCGTTGACGATGTACTTGGCCAGCGCGCTTACACCCAGCAGACGCAGGATGTCGTGCGGATCGCTTGGACCGTCGGAGATAACTTCGCCGCGGTTTACCTGTTCGCCTTCGAAGACGTTCAGGTGACGCCACTTCGGAATCAGCTCTTCGTACGGATCGCTACCGTCGTTCGGGGTAATGACCAGACGGCGCTTGCCTTTGGTCTCTTTACCGAACGCGATGGTGCCGCTGACTTCAGCCAGAATCGACGCTTCTTTCGGACGACGGGCTTCGAACAGGTCGGCAACACGCGGCAGACCACCGGTGATGTCACGGGTCTTCGAAGTTTCCTGCGGGATACGAGCGATAACGTCACCGATCGCAATCTTCGCACCGTCAGCCACACCGACCAGGGCGTTGGCTGGCAGGAAGTACTGAGCGATAACGTCAGTGCCTGGCAGCAACAGATCCTTGCCGTTGTCGTCGACCATCTTCACTGCTGGACGGATTTCCTTACCGGCAGCTGGACGATCTTTCGCGTCAAGTACTTCAATGTTGGTCATACCGGTCAATTCGTCAGTCTGACGCTTGATCGTGATGCCTTCTTCCATGCCCACGTAGGTCACGGTACCTTTCATTTCGGTAACGATCGGGTGAGTGTGCGGATCCCACTTGGCCACGATTGCGCCAGCGTCAACCTTGTCACCTTCTTTAACCGAAATCACAGCACCGTACGGCAGCTTGTAACGCTCGCGCTCACGACCGAAGTCATCCGCGATTGCCAGCTCACCGGAACGGGACACAGCAACCAGATGGCCATCCACTCGCTCAACGTGCTTCAGGTTGTGCAGACGGACGGTACCGCCATTCTTCACCTGAACGCTGTCGGCTGCGGAAGTACGGCTTGCCGCACCACCGATGTGGAACGTACGCATGGTCAGCTGGGTACCCGGCTCACCGATAGACTGGGCAGCGATAACGCCGACCGCTTCACCGATGTTCACCTGGTGACCACGAGCCAGATCACGGCCGTAGCACTTGGCGCAGATGCCGTAGCGGGTTTCGCAGCTGATCGGCGAACGCACGATCACTTCGTCGATGCTGTTCAGCTCGATGAACTCGACCCACTTCTCGTCAACCAGAGTGCCGGCAGGAACGATAACGTCCTCGGTACCCGGCTTGAATACGTCACGGGCAATGACACGACCCAGTACGCGCTCACCCAACGGTTCTACAACGTCACCGCCTTCAATGTGCGGAGTCATCAGCAGACCGTGTTCGGTGCCGCAATCGATCTCGGTTACTACCAGATCCTGCGCCACGTCTACCAGACGACGAGTCAGGTAACCGGAGTTAGCGGTTTTCAACGCGGTATCCGCCAGACCTTTACGAGCACCGTGCGTCGAGATGAAGTACTGAAGTACGCTCAGACCTTCACGGAAGTTCGCAGTAATCGGCGTTTCAATGATGGAACCGTCCGGCTTGGCCATCAGACCACGCATACCGGCCAGCTGACGAATCTGTGCTGCGGAACCCCGCGCACCCGAGTCGGCCATCATGTACATCGAGTTGAAAGACTCTTGGTCGACTTCGTCGCCGTGACGGTCGATGACTTTCTCTTTCGAGAGGTTGGCCATCATCGCCTTGGAAACTTCGTCGTTCGCTTTCGACCAGAGGTCGATCACTTTGTTGTACTTCTCGCCCTGGGTTACCAGGCCGGAGGCGTACTGGCTCTCGATCTCTTTCACTTCGTCGGTGGCCGCACCGATGATGCGGGCTTTTTCATCCGGGATAACGAAGTCGTTAACACCGATGGAAACGCCGGAGATGGTCGAGTAAGCGAAACCGGTGTACATCAACTGGTCAGCGAAGATCACGGTCTCTTTCAGACCAACCACGCGGTAGCACTGGTTGATCAGCTTGGAGATCGCCTTTTTCTTCATCGGCAGGTTGACGACGTCGAACGACAGACCTTTTGGCACAACCTGGAACAGCAGCGCACGGCCGACAGTGGTGTCGACGATACGGGTACCGCTCACGCTGTTGCCGTCACGGTCGTTGACGGTTTCGTTGATACGAACCTTGACCTTGGCGTGCAGTGCGGCTTCGCCGGCACGGAACACACGGTCGACTTCCTGCAGATCCGCGAACACACGACCTTCGCCCTTGGCGTTGATCGCTTCACGAGTCATGTAGTACAGACCCAATACAACGTCCTGCGACGGAACGATGATTGGCTCACCGTTGGCTGGCGACAGAATGTTGTTGGTCGACATCATCAACGCACGCGCTTCGAGCTGGGCTTCCAGCGTCAGCGGTACGTGCACGGCCATCTGGTCGCCGTCGAAGTCGGCGTTGTACGCGGCGCAGACCAGAGGGTGCAGCTGGATAGCCTTACCTTCGATCAGTACCGGTTCAAACGCCTGGATACCCAGACGGTGAAGGGTCGGCGCACGGTTGAGCAGAACCGGGTGTTCGCGAATCACTTCAGCGAGAACGTCCCAAACCTCTGGCAACTCGCGCTCGACCATTTTCTTGGCCGCTTTGATGGTGGTCGCCAGACCACGCATTTCCAGCTTGCCGAAAATGAACGGCTTGAACAGCTCGAGAGCCATCTTCTTCGGCAGACCGCACTGGTGCAGACGCAGGGTCGGGCCTACGGTAATTACCGAACGACCGGAGTAGTCAACACGCTTACCGAGCAAGTTCTGACGGAAACGACCTTGCTTACCCTTGATCATGTCAGCCAGGGATTTCAGAGGACGCTTGTTGGAACCAGTGATAGCGCGGCCACGACGACCGTTGTCGAGCAGTGCATCGACCGCTTCCTGCAACATACGCTTTTCGTTGCGCACGATGATGTCCGGCGCGGACAGATCCAGCAGGCGCTTCAAACGGTTGTTACGGTTGATCACTCGACGATACAGATCGTTGAGGTCGGAGGTCGCGAAACGACCGCCATCCAGCGGGACCAGTGGACGCAGATCTGGCGGCAGAACCGGCAAAACGGTCAGCACCATCCACTCTGGCAGGTTGCCGGAACCCTGGAAGGCTTCCATCAACTTCAGACGCTTGGACAGCTTCTTGATCTTGGTTTCCGAGTTGGTTTGCGGAATCTCTTCGCGCAGACGGCCAATCTCGTGCTCCAGGTCGATAGCGTGCAGCAGTTCACGGACAGCTTCGGCACCCATGCGGGCGTCGAAATCGTCACCGAACTCTTCCAGCGCTTCGAAATACTGCTCGTCGTTCAGCAGCTGACCTTTTTCAAGGGTGGTCATGCCTGGATCGATAACGACATAGCTCTCGAAGTAGAGAACGCGTTCGATATCACGCAGGGTCATGTCCATCAGCAGGCCGATACGCGACGGCAGCGATTTCAGGAACCAGATGTGGGCAACCGGCGAAGCCAGTTCGATGTGCGCCATGCGCTCACGACGAACCTTGGCCAGTGCAACTTCAACGCCGCACTTCTCGCAGATCACACCACGGTGCTTCAAGCGCTTGTACTTACCGCACAGGCACTCGTAATCCTTTACCGGACCAAAGATCTTGGCGCAGAACAGGCCGTCACGCTCGGGTTTGAACGTACGGTAGTTGATGGTTTCCGGCTTTTTAACTTCACCGAACGACCACGAACGGATCATCTCCGGCGAGGCCAATCCGATGCGGATGGCGTCGAACTCTTCGACTTGACCCTGGTTTTTCAGCAAATTCAGTAGGTCTTTCAAGGCCTTTCCTCCTGGCGGAGCAGAGAGCGGGCATTCCTGCCCCGCTCTCGATTCGCGTCACGTGTTATTCGGTTTCCAGATCGATATCGATGCCGAGGGAACGAATTTCCTTGATCAACACGTTGAAGGACTCGGGCATGCCCGGCTCCATACGGTGATCGCCATCCACGATGTTCTTGTACATCTTGGTACGGCCGTTCACATCGTCCGACTTCACTGTGAGCATTTCCTGCAGAGTGTAAGCAGCACCGTATGCTTCCAGTGCCCAGACCTCCATCTCCCCGAAACGCTGACCACCGAACTGCGCCTTACCACCCAGCGGCTGCTGGGTAACCAGGCTGTAAGAACCGGTAGAACGCGCGTGCATCTTGTCGTCTACCAAGTGGTTCAGCTTCAGCATGTACATGTAGCCAACGGTAACTGGACGCTCGAACTTGTTGCCGGTGCGGCCGTCGGTCAGTTGCATCTGGCCGCTTTCCGGCAGGTCTGCCAGTTTCAGCATGGCCTTGATTTCGCTTTCCTTGGCGCCGTCGAACACTGGAGTGGCCATTGGAACGCCGCCACGCAGGTTGTTCGCCAGATCGAGGATTTCCTGATCGGAGAAGCTGTCCAGATCTTCGTTACGACCGCCGATCTGGTTGTAGATCTCGTCCAGGAAGGTGCGCAGTTCAGCGACTTTACGCTGCTCTTCGACCATCCGGTTGATCTTCTCGCCCAGACCTTTGGCCGCGAGGCCCAGGTGGGTTTCGAGGATCTGACCAACGTTCATACGCGAAGGTACGCCCAGCGGGTTGAGGACCACGTCGACCGGGGTGCCATTGGCATCGTGCGGCATGTCTTCAACCGGCATGATCACGGAGACCACACCCTTGTTACCGTGACGACCGGCCATCTTGTCGCCCGGCTGGATGCGGCGACGGATTGCCAGGTAAACCTTGACGATTTTCAGCACGCCTGGAGCCAGGTCATCGCCCTGCTGCAGTTTGCGCTTCTTGTCTTCGAACTTGTCGTCCAGCAGACGGCGACGATCTACGATGTAAGCCTGAGCCTTCTCGAGCTGCTCGTTCAGCGCATCTTCAGCCATGCGCAGTTTGAACCACTGGCCGTGCTCAAGACCGTCGAGTACTTCGTCGGTGATGTCCTGACCTTTCTTCAGGCCGGCGCCGCCTTCGGCCTTGTGGCCTACCAGTGCGGAACGCAGACGTTCGAAAGTCGCGCCTTCAACGATGCGGAACTCTTCGTTCAGATCCTTGCGAATCTCGTCCAGCTGGGACTTCTCGATCGACAGTGCACGAGCATCACGCTCAACGCCGTCGCGGGTGAAGACCTGTACGTCGATGACAGTACCTTTGGTGCCGGTCGGCACGCGCAGGGAGGTGTCTTTAACGTCGCTGGCTTTTTCACCGAAGATTGCACGCAGCAGTTTTTCTTCCGGAGTCAGTTGGGTCTCGCCTTTCGGAGTGACCTTACCCACCAGGATGTCGCCTGCGCCTACTTCAGCACCTACGTAAACGATACCGGCTTCGTCCAGCTTGTTCAGTGCAGCTTCACCCACGTTCGGGATGTCCGCAGTGATTTCCTCTGGGCCAAGCTTGGTGTCACGGGCCACACAGGTCAGTTCCTGAATGTGGATCGTGGTGAAACGGTCTTCCTGAACCACACGCTCGGACAGGCAGATGGAGTCTTCGAAGTTGAAGCCGTTCCATGCCATGAACGCGATGCGCATGTTCTGACCCAGCGCCAGTTCACCCATGTCGGTGGACGGGCCGTCGGCCATGATGTCGCTACGCTGAACGCGATCACCTTTACGCACCAGCGGACGCTGGTTGATGCAGGTGTTCTGGTTCGAGCGGGTGTATTTGGTCAGGTTGTAGATGTCGACACCGGCTTCACCGGTTTCAACTTCGTCATCGGCAACACGAACCACGATACGGCTGGCGTCGACGGAGTCGATCACGCCACCACGACGAGCCACGACGCAAACGCCGGAGTCACGGGCTACGTTACGCTCCATGCCGGTACCTACCAGCGGCTTGTCAGCGCGCAGAGTCGGTACAGCCTGACGCTGCATGTTCGAACCCATCAACGCACGGTTGGCGTCGTCGTGCTCGAGGAACGGAATCAGCGACGCTGCAACCGATACAACCTGCTTCGGCGAAACGTCCATCAGGGTGACGTCTTCCGGCGCCTTGACGGTGAATTCGTTCAGGTGACGTACGGCAACCAGTTCGTCGATCAGGACTTTCTGCTCGTTCATGGTCGCCGAAGCCTGCGCGATCACGTGATCGGCTTCTTCAATAGCGGACAGGAACACGATCTCGTCGGTGACCACACCCTCTTTCACCACGCGGTACGGGCTTTCCAGGAAGCCGTACTGGTTGGTGCGAGCGTACGCAGCCAGGGAGTTGATCAGGCCGATGTTCGGACCTTCCGGCGTTTCAATCGGGCAGACACGACCGTAGTGAGTCGGGTGTACGTCACGGACTTCGAAGCCTGCGCGCTCACGAGTCAGACCGCCAGGGCCGAGTGCAGAGACACGACGCTTGTGGGTGATCTCGGACAGCGGGTTGTTCTGGTCCATGAACTGCGACAGCTGGCTGGAACCGAAGAACTCTTTCACCGCCGCAGCCACTGGCTTGGCGTTGATCAGGTCTTGCGGCATCAGGCCTTCGCTTTCTGCCATCGACAGACGCTCTTTGACCGCACGCTCAACACGTACCAGGCCAACGCGGAACTGGTTCTCGGCCATTTCGCCTACGCAGCGAACACGACGGTTACCCAGGTGGTCGATGTCATCGACGATGCCTTTACCGTTGCGGATGTCGACCAGAGTCTTCAGGACCGCGACGATGTCTTCCTTGCACAGCACGCCCGAACCTTCGATCTCGGTACGACCGATACGACGGTTGAACTTCATCCGGCCGACCGCAGACAGGTCATAGCGCTCAGGGCTGAAGAACAGGTTGTTGAACAGGGTTTCGGCAGCGTCTTTGGTTGGCGGCTCGCCTGGACGCATCATGCGATAGATCTCGACCAGCGCTTCCAATTGGTTGCTGGTGGAGTCGATCTTCAGCGTGTCGGAGACGAACGGACCGCAGTCGATGTCGTTGGTGTACAGGGTCTCGATGCGAACGACCTGAGCCTTGGCGATTTTTGCCAGGACTTCAGTGTTCAGCTCGGTGTTGCATTCGGCCAGGATTTCTCCGGTAGCCGGGTGCACGATAGCCTTGGCGGTGGTGCGACCAAGGACGTAGTCCAGTGGCACGTCCAGCGTCTTGATACCGGCTTTTTCGATCTGGTTGATGTGGCGCGCGGTAATACGGCGGCCTTGCTCAACGATGACCTTGCCCTTCTCGTCCTGGATGTCCAGAACCGCAACTTCACCACGCAGGCGCGACGGCACCAGTTCCAGGCTGAGGGTTTCGCCGCTCAGGTGGAATACGTTGGTGGTGTAGAACGCGTCCAGCACTTCTTCGGTGGTGTAACCGAGTGCGCGCAGCAGTACCGAAGCCGGCAGTTTGCGACGACGGTCGATACGCACGAAGACGCAGTCTTTCGGGTCGAATTCGAAGTCCAGCCACGAACCGCGGTAAGGAATGATGCGAGCCGAGTACAGCAGTTTGCCGGAGCTGTGCGTCTTGCCGCGGTCGTGGTCGAAGAACACGCCCGGGGAACGGTGCAGCTGGGAAACGATAACACGCTCGGTACCGTTGATTACGAAGGTACCGTTCTCAGTCATCAGGGGGATTTCACCCATGTAGACTTCTTGCTCTTTGATGTCCTTGATCGCTTTGTTCGACGATTCTTTGTCGAAAATGATCAGGCGCACTTTTACCCGCAAAGGTACGGCGAAAGTTACACCGCGCAATACGCATTCTTTGACATCAAATGCCGGTTCGCCCAGGCGATAACCGACGTACTCCAGCGCAGCATTGCCGGAGTAGCTGATGATCGGGAAAACGGATTTGAAGGCCGCATGCAGGCCCACGTCGCGGAACTGATCTTTAGTCGCTCCCGCTTGCAAGAATTCACGATACGAATCCAGCTGGATGGCCAGGAGGTAAGGCACATCCATGACGTCCGGCAACTTGCTAAAGTCCTTGCGGATACGTTTTTTCTCAGTATATGAGTAAGCCATCAGCGTTCCCCAGCTTGGTCACCTGCTTGTTTGGCCCCTCCCGACGGGAGCAGCCAGAAAATCGTGCAAACCCCATGGTTTGCGCCACCGCATCGGGTGGTTACAGCGCCTTTATCAGCACCGACCCAGTCGGCTGCCAATAACGGAAAAAGGCCGGTGGCAAGAGCCACCAGCCATCAGCCTGTCGCTTGACGCTCGGGCTGGAGGAGCAAAGTCGATGCTTACTTCAGCTCGACTTTAGCGCCTGCTTCTTCCAGCTTCTTCTTGGCGTCTTCAGCCGCTTCTTTCGAAACGCCTTCAGCTACAACCTGAGGAGCGCCGTCTACTTTCTCTTTGGCTTCTTTCAGGCCCAGACCGGTCAGTTCACGAACTGCCTTGATCACGTTAACCTTCTTCTCGCCAGCTTCCAGCAGAACAACGTTGAACTCGGTTTGCTCTTCAACAGCAGCAGCAGCTACAGCTGGGCCAGCCGAAGCGGCAGCAGCGGTAACACCGAAGGTTTCTTCCATCGCTTTGATCAGCTCAACGATTTCCACTACGGATTTCTGGCCGATTGCTTCGATGATTTGTTCGTTAGTCAGAGACATGACTCAATTCCTGAATTGGGGGACGGCCTACGCGACCATCGAAATAAACAAAAAACGCGAGAAGTGACGAGCCTTAGGCTGCGGCAGCTTCTTTCTGGTCGCGAATTGCCGCCAGAGTACGAGCCAATTTGCTGGTTGCGCCTTGAATCACGCTCATCAGCTGAGAAATTGCTTCGTCACGGGTCGGCAGAGTTGCCAGTACGTCGATCTGATTAGCTGCGAGGAACTTGCCCTCGAACGCAGCTGCCTTGATCTCGAACTTGTCCTGACCCTTGGCAAACTCTTTGAAGATACGGGCAGCAGCGCCCGGATGTTCGTTCGAGAATGCAATCAGGGTCGGGCCGGTGAACACGTCGTTGAGGACACTGTATTGAGTGTCAGCAACAGCGCGCTTGAGCAGGGTGTTACGTACAACACGTACGTAAACGCCAGCTTCACGAGCCTCTTTACGGAGTCCGGTCATTGCGCCTACTGTTACGCCACGTGCATCAACCACGACAGCGGACAGAGCGACTTTGGCAGCCTCGTTGACTTCAGCGACGATGGCCTTCTTGTCTTCGAGATTAATTGCCACGGGTTTAACTCCTGCTTGTTACCGTTTCATTCGATCGGAACCGAATGTCGTTTTGGTGTCTGATTCGGTAAGGAACCGGGAGCACCATCTGCGTAGGCTTGAGGTTTAAGGCTTGCGCCGCCTACGGTCTTGGATAGCCCCCGCCAGGCAGGGACCCCAATCTTTCAATTGGCGCGGCAAACCGCGCCAACCTTTGTCTTACGCGTCGAGCGAGCTCTGGTCGATAACCAGACCTGGGCCCATGGTGGTGCTCAGGGTAACGCGCTTGACGTAAATGCCTTTCGAGGAAGCTGGCTTGATACGCTTCAGATCAGCGATCAGGGCTTCAACGTTTTCCTTCAGCTTGACGGCGTCGAAGCCCATCTTGCCAACGGAAGTGTGGATGATGCCGTTTTTGTCGGTGCGATAACGAACCTGACCAGCCTTGGCGTTCTTGACCGCGTTGGCTACGTCTGGAGTTACGGTGCCGACTTTAGGGTTAGGCATCAGGCCACGTGGACCGAGGATCTGACCCAACTGACCTACAACGCGCATGGCATCCGGGGATGCGATCACTACGTCATAGTTCAGGTCGCCGCCTTTCATTTCGGCAGCCAGGTCGTCCATACCTACACGGTCAGCGCCGGCAGCCAGAGCGGCCTCAGCAGCTGGACCCTGGGTGAACACAGCAACGCGAACGGTCTTGCCAGTGCCGTGCGGCAGCACAGTAGCGCTACGAACAACCTGGTCAGATTTACGCGGGTCTACACCCAGGTTTACAGCAACGTCGAACGACTCGCTGAACTTGACAGTCGACAGCTCGGCCAGCAGAGCAGCGGCGTCTACAATGTTGTAGGCCTTGCCTGCTTCGATTTTGCCGGCGATAGCCTTTTGACGCTTGGTCAGCTTAGCCATTACACACCCTCCACGTTAAGGCCCATGCTACGAGCAGAACCGGCGATAGTACGCACGGCTGCATCCATATCAGCTGCAGTCAGATCCGCGTTTTTGGTTTTCGCGATTTCTTCCAGCTGAGCACGGGTAACAGTGCCAACCTTAACGGTGTTCGGACGAGCGGAACCGCTGGTCAGACCGGCCGCCTTCTTCAGCAGAACCGAAGCAGGGGTGGATTTGGTTTCGAAAGTGAAGCTACGGTCGCTGTAGACAGTGATGATCACTGGAGTCGGCAAACCTGGCTCAAGACCCTGAGTACGGGCGTTGAAAGCCTTGCAGAATTCCATGATGTTCACGCCGTGCTGACCCAGAGCAGGACCAACCGGTGGACTTGGGTTAGCCTGAGCGGCCTTCACTTGCAGCTTGATGTAAGCGGTAATCTTCTTGGCCATGAGGCACTCCAATTACGGGTTCGAACGCCTCGAAAGGCTCCCCGGTTACTTGCGCGTTTATCCCAGTGACGACAAAACCCCACAGCCTAAGGCTGCGGGGTTGGGATTGCTTGTCCAGTTAGACCTTCTCGACCTGACTGAACTCGAGCTCCACCGGAGTAGAGCGACCGAAAATGAGCACTGCCACTTGGATCCGGCTCTTTTCGTAGTTAACTTCTTCCACAACGCCATTGAAATCAGCGAATGGACCGTCATTGACACGCACCGTCTCGCCTGGCTCGAACAACGTCTTCGGCTTCGGCTTGTCGCTACCATCAGCAACGCGACGCAGAATCGCTTCTGCCTCTTTATCGGTAATTGGTGCAGGCTTGTCAGCGGTACCGCCGATGAAACCCATCACCCGAGGAGTATCCTTGACCAAGTGCCAAGTACCCTCGTTCATATCCATCTGGACCAGCACATAGCCTGGGAAGAACTTCCGTTCGCTTTTGCGCTTCTGGCCGTTACGCATCTCAACCACTTCTTCAGTGGGAACCAGAATCTCGCCGAAGCCATCTTCCATGCCAGCCAGCTTTACGCGCTCGATCAGCGAGCGCATCACATGCTTCTCGTAACCCGAGTAAGCATGCACAACATACCAACGCTTAGCCACGGGACACCCTTAGCCGACAATCAAGGAAACAAGCCAGCCGAGCAGGGAATCGAGACCCCACAACAGCAACGCCATAACCAGAACAACAGCCACGACAATCAGCGTGGTCTGCGTGGTTTCTTGGCGAGTTGGCCACACGACTTTACGAATCTCGGTGCGAGCTTCCTTAACCAGTACAAAGAAAGACTTGCCCTTCGCGGTCTGCAGGCCTACAAAGGCAGCTACAGCAGCAATGGCAAGCAAAGCGAGTACACGGTACAGGATCGGCGAAGCAGCGTAATACTGATTGCCAACAACGCCAACAACCACCAAAGCGACTACTACAAGCCACTTGAGCAGATCGAAGCGAGAGCCTTGAGCTTCAGCTTTAGGAGTCATCTATGAAGATCCTGTGAAAAGAAAGCCAGACACACCGAGTGAATCTGGCAGGTCAGGAGGGAATCGAACCCCCAACCTACGGTTTTGGAGACCGTCGCTCTGCCAATTGAGCTACTGACCTAAAACAAAATCAGGCCGACCATTATGCCGGCCCGAAAAATACATTACAACCGCTTATTCGATGATTTTGGCTACGACGCCAGCGCCAACGGTACGACCGCCTTCACGGATAGCGAAACGCAGACCGTCTTCCATCGCGATGGTTTTGATCAGGGTAACAGTCATCTGAATGTTGTCACCTGGCATTACCATTTCAACGCCTTCTGGCAGCTCGCAGTTACCAGTCACGTCAGTAGTACGGAAGTAGAACTGTGGACGGTAGCCTTTGAAGAACGGAGTGTGACGACCGCCTTCTTCCTTGCTCAGAACGTAAACTTCTGCGGTGAACTTGGTGTGCGGCTTGACCGAACCTGGCTTGACCAGAACCTGGCCACGCTCAACGTCGTCACGCTTGGTACCACGCAGCAGAACGCCGCAGTTCTCGCCAGCACGACCTTCGTCGAGCAGCTTGCGGAACATTTCAACACCAGTGCAAGTAGTAACGGTGGTGTCACGCAGACCAACGATTTCCAGCGGATCCTGAACGCGAACGATACCGCGCTCGATACGACCAGTCACAACAGTACCGCGACCCGAGATCGAGAATACGTCTTCGATTGGCATCAGGAATGGCTTGTCGATCATACGAACTGGTTCTGGGATGTAGGCATCCAGAGTTTCAACCAGTTTCTTGACGGCAGTGGTGCCCATCTCGTTGTCGTCTTTGCCTTCCAGCGCCATACGAGCCGAACCGATGATGATCGGAGTGTCGTCGCCCGGGAAGTCGTAAGTCGACAGCAGGTCACGAACTTCCATCTCAACCAGTTCCAGCAGCTCAGCGTCGTCTACCAGGTCAGCCTTGTTCAGGAAGACCACGATGTACGGAACGCCAACCTGACGGGACAGCAGGATGTGCTCACGGGTTTGCGGCATCGGACCATCAGCGGCCGAGCAAACCAGGATAGCGCCGTCCATCTGAGCAGCACCGGTGATCATGTTCTTCACGTAGTCAGCGTGACCCGGGCAGTCAACGTGAGCGTAGTGACGGATCTTCGAGTTGTACTCAACGTGCGCGGTGTTGATGGTGATACCGCGAGCTTTTTCTTCTGGTGCGCTGTCGATCTTGTCGAAGTCAACGATTGCAGAACCGAAAACTTCGGAGCAAACGCGAGTCAGAGCAGCAGTCAGAGTGGTTTTACCGTGGTCAACGTGACCAATGGTCCCAACGTTGACGTGGGGCAGGGAACGATCAAATTTTTCCTTAGCCATCGATATCACCCTCTACAGAAGAAATTAGACAAACAATATCAACCATTAAAACAAAGGCAGATATTTTCATATCTGCCTTGTTATATGGAGCTCTTGAGCGGATTTGAACCGCTGACCTCACCCTTACCAAGGGTGTGCTCTACCAACTGAGCTACAAGAGCAAAACCCTTTTGCACAACCTGCAAACTTGGAGCGGGTAGCGGGAATCGAACCCGCATCATCAGCTTGGAAGGCTGAGGTTCTACCACTAAACTATACCCGCGGAGCCTGCAGCTCACGCTTAAATCTGGTGGAGGGAGAAGGATTCGAACCTTCGAAGTCGTAGACGTCAGATTTACAGTCTGATCCCTTTGGCCGCTCGGGAACCCCTCCTAATCAGGCCGGCATTCTATATCATGCCAAACCCCTGTCAAGCATTTTCTCATTTAAAAACCTGAGGTTAGCTGCGTTGACACGCTTCACTTCGAATCCCGTTTAAGGTGTTCGCTGTGGAGCGGGCGCCATTCTATGCAAACTATTGAGCAGGTGCAACCCCTTCGCACAGCATTATTTTATGTTTTAACTCATTGAATTCCTTGGAAAGGTTTTGCAACTGCTGATCGCCCAACAAACGCTGGCCATCCGGCGCAACTGCAAGCCAGTAACCGCTTCCTGCAGCATCTTTCGGCACGGATTGAGCATTGACCCTCATCGCCACCAGGCGCTGTTGCAGCTTGGCAATTGAATCCTCTTCAGAAAATCCACCAAGGAAAAGACACTGCTGACGCGGCACCACCTGCCCTCTCCCGCCTTCACCAGCAGTTTCGCTCAGTAGACGGATATCCTGCTGCGAACCGCGATACAGACTAAGGGGCGTTACATCTTTGGCTCGCAAGGGCGCTTCCTGCTGATGCCAGACATAGTAAAAAACATTGAGAACCACTAGGAGCAGGAACAACCAACGCATATAAACCTCAGGACAAGGGACACGCCATCGCCAAGCCGACAAAAACCAGGTCGGGCACAACCCTGGCGTCAGGCGCGACGCCTTTAACCAACTCGGCATCCCCTCCCGTAATAAAGACGGTGAATTGCTCTCCCCAGTACGCTCGAGCCAGCTCTAATTGAGTGAGAACAAAGCCCCTCAGCATCAAAGAACAACCGCGCTCCACCGCTTCCACGGTGGTACGCCCCGGGACATGACTGGAAAGGGCGCGCTCTGCCGCCTCATCACCATAACGAATTTTACGGGTATGGGTGCGAAGCTGGTTTCGCATCAAAGGCATGCCTGGACAAATGAACCCACCGAGATGCTCACCGTCAGCCCCGACAAAATCGGCAGTAACCGCAGTACCGAAGTCGAGAACCAGACAAGCACTTCCGGCAGCCAGGTGAAAGCCGCCAAGCATCGCCAGCCAGCGATCAAGCCCCAGACGCTCATAGTCTTCGTAGCCGTTTCGAACGCCGGACATCTCGCGAGCGGGCTTCGCACGCGAGATAGGAATACCGAACTCGCGCTCGAGCATTTCGGTTAAAGCGCTGGTTTCCTCGTTGGTCCTGACGCTTACCAAACGACAGTGGAGCAGTGACAGCGACTTTATGATGCGCAAGCTCTCAAGCAAAGCCTGGTTAGAGTCTACAACTCCTTCCGAGACCAGCTCGCTCGCCGAGGCATTCAGCACGCGCCATTTAATAAAGCTATTGCCGCAGTCAAGCTCAAGAATCATCACGCAACCTCAGGCTGAGCTCTCCACCACTAAAGGCTTTTTCAACACCATCTACAATCAAGCGCAACCCGCCTTGGTTATCAATCCCGAGCACTACCCCATCGATACGGCTGTTACCAGCGATCAACGACACGGACCGACCCTGCCACAGATGATTTTCCGCCCATTCTGCCTGCAGACTTGCGAACCCGTTGAGCTGGTGTTTATGGATATGAGTCTTGAGTTGATTACTCAATTCAACCACCAGAGCATTGCGATCGCAGGCTTTGCCTGACTCCAGTTTTATAGAAGTCCATTGCTGGTCGACCTCATCGGCAACCTGCATATTCACGTTGATTCCTATACCCAATACAACATGACACACATCCGCAGGATCGCCGACGAGTTCGAGCAGAATGCCGGCTATTTTCTTGTTACCCACCAAAACATCATTGGGCCACTTCAAACCGGCATTGGCCACACCGGTGTTTCGCAAGGCCTGCATCACCGCCAAGCCAACAACAAGGCTCAGTCCCTCAAGCTGACGCATGCCGCCTTCGATGCGGAGTACAAGGCTGTAATAAAGATTTTCTGCAAATGGGCTTACCCACTTACGACCTCGACGACCACGGCCTGCCAATTGTCGCTCCGCGAGCACCAAAAACGGCACGGCGGCGCCGTCACTGATGGAGCGCAGAGCTTCGGCATTTGTCGAGTCAACAGAGTCGAACACACGCACCGGCCATTGAGGCATCTTCCTGGTTATTTCAAGAGGATCAAGGAGCGTCAGAGGCGTCGACAATTGATATCCGCGACCGCGAACTTTATGGATCGACAGGCCAAGTTCCGCTTCAAGCTGTTGTAGCTGCTTCCATACAGCACTTCGGCTTATTCCCAGGGCAACGCCCAGGTCCTGTCCGGAATGGAATCGTCCATCCTTCAGTAGATTCAACAACGTCAGCATGCAGGTATCGCCTCACAATGAGGCCCGCATAATAGCCATGCCCCGGGCCGTTGCATAGAAATCAAGCGGACACATTTCTCGCAGGCAAAACAAAACCCCAACTGCTTTCGCAATTGGGGTTTCGGAATT
>NZ_RCOC01000096.1:0-240332 GCF_004307515.1 Pseudomonas sp. Sample_14
GTGGCCGGAAGCGGGGCGGGTCGAGAGGTGTGTTGCATGGGCGGACGCCTTCGCGAGCAGGCTCGCTCCCACAGGGGATTTTATGAACGACACAGATCCAGTGTGGGAGCGAGCCTGCTCGCGAAGCTTTTAGCTAGCGCCGTGCATGGTAGAGGCTGACATGTCTGAATTCTTCGGGCTCGGCCAGATCGGGGAGGGTCATCGCCTCCAGCATCTCGATCCGTTCATACAACGGATGACGAAAATCCCGCACCCGTGAATCCGCCACCAGCGCTTCGCGTCCGCGACTGAGAAACGCGTCGAGCAACGGCAGATTGGCGCGGTCATACAACACGTCGGCGACCAGAATCAGATCGAAGCGATCGGCCTCGGCAAAGAAATCCGTCGAGTAGCTCATCTGCACTTCGTTGAGCTCGGCGTTCGCCTTGCACGCGGCGATCGCCAACGGATCGAGATCGCAGGCCACCACTTCCAGCGCTCCGGCCTTGACCGCTGCGATGCCGGCGATCCCGGAACCGGCGCCGAAATCCAGCACGCGCTTGCCGCGCACCCAGTCGGGAAACTGTGCCAGATAACGCGCCACGGCCAAGCCGCTGGCCCAGCAAAAACTCCAATACGGCGGTTCATGCAGGATGCGCTGGGTTTCTTCCTGGCTGAATTCGCGGGCCATGTTGTCGCCGTCGATCAGCCACAGCTGCAAATCAGTGCCCGGCAACGCACAGGCTTTCAGTCTGGCGTCGCCGAGCAATTCCCCCAAGGCCTGTTGCAGGTCGAGCGGTGCTGTCATGGCGCTTTGACGAATTGCAGCTGGCCCAAAGCCTGAGTGGTCGGTTGAGTGATGGTCTGCGACGGCAGGTGCAGAATCAGTTGTCCGGACTGGCTGGCGCGACCGCGCAGCTCAACCCGTGCGCCGGCCGGAAATGCCTCGGGGTTGAAGCGCAGATGAAACGGCAGGATCTGGTTGTTGCCGATCAGGCTGGAACTGGCGAGCAATTGTTGCGGGCGATCCTTTTCATCAATCACCAGCAGCGCCAACTCGACTTCGGCGCCGGTTGGCACGCCTTGCAGGGTGCCGCTCAATTCGCGCTGATGCGCTGGCAGCGGGCCGAGTTCGGCGGCCTCTTTGGCTTTTTTCTGCGCCTGTTGCGGCGCGGGGCCCGGCGTCGGCGGTTGCGGCTTGGGTGCGTCGCTGCCACAGGCCACCAGCAGGCTGAAAAGACTGAGCAGAACGAGCGGACGTAACGGCATTGGAGGCTCCGGCAGAATGAATTCCATGGATCAGACGATCATGCCGTTCTGTATACCGCAAAGCCTATGGCTTGTCTTGCCACGGGGATGCGCTACCATGGCCCTCCCATTTTTTGTTGCCAGCCACCATGCACTGTCCCTTCTGCGGTGCCAACGACACCAAGGTCATCGACTCGCGTCTGGTCGCCGAGGGCGAACAGGTGCGCCGTCGGCGTGAATGCCTGGCCTGCGGCGAACGTTTCACGACGTTCGAGACGGCCGAACTGGTGTTGCCGCGCCTGATCAAAACCGACGGCAGCCGCCAACCGTTCGACGAAGAAAAACTCCGCGCCGGCATGCAACGCGCGCTGGAGAAACGTCCGGTCAGCGTCGAGCGCCTCGAATCCTCTCTGGTTCACATCAAGCACAAGCTGCGCGCCACCGGCGAACGCGAGGTCAAATCCCTCGTGGTCGGCGAGCTGGTGATGGCCGAGCTGCAAAAGCTTGATGAAGTCGCCTATATCCGTTTTGCCTCGGTGTACAAGCGCTTCCAGGACCTCAATGAATTCCGCGAAGAGATCGACCGCCTCGCCCGCGAACCGGTGAAAGAATGACCACCGCCGCCGAGCAGGCGATCCTCGACGCCCATTTCATGGCCCGCGCGCTGGAACTGGCGCGCAAAGGCCACTACACCACCCATCCCAATCCGCGAGTCGGTTGCGTGGTGGTGCGTGACGGCCAGATTGTCGGCGAAGGCTGGCATGAGCGCGCCGGCGAACCCCATGCCGAAGTCCACGCCCTGCGCGCCGCTGGCGAGCAGGCCCGGGGGGCGACGGCTTATGTGACCCTCGAACCTTGCAGCCACCACGGGCGCACGCCGCCGTGTGCCGATGCCTTGGTGACCGCTGGCGTTGCCCGGGTCGTGGCGGCGATGCGTGATCCCAATCCGCAGGTCGCCGGGCGCGGTTTGCAGCGCCTGGCCGAGGCTGGTATTGCCACCGAAAGTGGTGTGCTGGAGGCTGAAGCACGCAAGCTCAATCAAGGTTTTCTGAAGCGCATGGAACATGGCTTGCCGTTCGTGCGGGTCAAGTTGGCCATGAGCCTCGACGGGCGCACGGCGATGGAAAGCGGCGAGAGCCAATGGATCACCGGCCCAGCGGCGCGTTCGGCGGTGCAGCGTTTGCGCGCTGAGGCGGCGGTGGTGCTGACCGGCGCCGATACGGTGCTGGCCGATGGCGCACGCTTGACCGTACGCGCGGACGAACTCGGTCTCGACAGCGAGCAAACTGCGCTGGCCATGAGTCGCCCGCCATTGCGCGTATTGATCGATGGCCGCCTGCGGGTGCCGCTGGATGCGCCGTTCTTCAAGGCCGGGCCGGCGCTGGTGGCCACCTGTGTAGCGGTCGAGGAGCAATACGCCAACGGCCCGGAATGCCTGATCGTCCCGAGTGACGACGGCCAGGTCGATCTGCATCAATTGCTTATCGAACTGGCCAGCCGTGGCACCAACGAGGTGCTGGTCGAGGCCGGGCCGCGTCTGGCCGGTGCCTTTGCGCAACTGGGGCTGGTCGACGAATTCGTGATCTTCATTGCCGGCAAATTCCTCGGCTCCACGGCGCGTCCGCTGCTCGACTGGCCGCTGGCGCAGATGAAAGATGCGCCGGAGCTGAAAATCACTGAAATCCGCGCGGTGGGCGATGACTGGCGAGTCACTGCGATCCCTGTCCCTTCGGCCCGCGTATAATTCCCGGCCATTGCGTTAGCGCTGGCCTCGTTCTCAAGGAGAACCCCATGTTCACCGGCATCATCGAATCCATCGGCAGTATCCGCGCACTGACCCCAAAGGGCGGTGATGTACGGGTGCACGTCGCAACCGGCAAGCTCGATATGAGTGACGTCAAACTCGGCGACAGCATCGCGGTCAACGGCGTTTGCCTGACCGCAGTCGAGTTGCCGGGCGACGGCTTTGCCGCCGACGTCAGCCGCGAAACCCTCGATTGCACCGCCATGAATGACCTGAAAAGCGGCAGCCCGGTCAATCTGGAAAAAGCCCTGACCCCGACCACTCGCCTTGGCGGGCATCTGGTCAGCGGTCACGTCGACGGCGTCGGTGAAGTGGTCTCGCGCAGCGACAATGCCCGCGCCGTGGAATTTCGCATCCGTGCGCCGAAAGAGCTGGCCAAGTACATCGCCCACAAAGGCTCGATTACCGTCGACGGCACCAGCCTGACCGTGAACGAAGTCGATGGCGCCGAATTCATGCTGACGATCATTCCGCACACCCTCAGCGAAACCATCATGGCTTCATACAAGCCGGGCCGCCGGGTGAATCTGGAAGTCGACCTGCTGGCGCGTTATCTGGAGCGTCTGCTGCTGGGCGACAAAGCCGCCGAAAAGACCGCCGGCAGCACCATCACCGAAAGCTTTCTGGCCCAAAACGGCTACCTCAAATAATTCAAAAGAAGGGGGTGCCTTGTGGCGCTCAATAGCATCGAAGAACTGGTTGAAGACATCCGCCAAGGCAAGATGGTCATCCTCATGGATGACGAAGACCGCGAGAACGAAGGCGACCTGATCATGGCCGCCGAATGCTGCCAGGCCGAACACATCAACTTCATGGCCAAGCACGCCCGTGGCCTGATCTGCATGCCGATGAGCCGCGAGCGCTGCGAACTGTTGAAGCTGCCCCTGATGGCGCCGCGCAACGGTTCCGGTTTCGGCACCAAGTTCACCGTTTCGATCGAAGCTGCCGAAGGCGTGACCACCGGCATCTCCGCCGCTGACCGCGCGCGCACCGTGCAAGCGGCTGCCGCCAAAGACGCCAAGGCTGAAGACATTGTCAGCCCGGGTCACATTTTCCCGCTGATGGCGCAGGCCGGCGGCACCCTCGCTCGCGCCGGCCACACCGAAGCCGCCTGCGACCTGGCGCGCATGGCCGGTTTCGAGCCGAGCGGAGTGATCTGCGAAGTGATGAACGACGACGGCACCATGTCCCGTCGCGCTGAACTCGAAGCATTCGCCGCTGAACACAACATCAAGATCGGCACCATCGCCGACCTGATTCACTACCGGATGATCCACGAACGTACCGTTCAGCGGATTGCCGAGCAGCCGCTGGATAGCGAACTGGGCCAATTCAACCTGGTGACCTATCGTGATTCGGTGGAAGGCGACGTGCACATGGCCCTGACGCTGGGCACTGTCTGCGCTGAAGAACCAACACTGGTTCGCGTGCACAACATGGACCCGCTGCGCGACCTGCTGATGGTCAAGCAACCCGGTCGCTGGAGCCTGCGCGCCGCCATGGCTGCGGTCGCCGAGGCCGGCAGCGGTGTGGTGCTGCTGCTCGGTCACCCGCTTGATGGTGACGTGCTGCTGGCGCATATCCGTGAAACCGGTGAGCAGGCAGCGCCGAAAAAACCGACCACCTACAGCATTGTCGGGGCCGGTTCGCAGATCCTGCGTGACCTCGGCGTGCGCAAAATGCGCTTGATGTCGGCACCAATGAAATTCAATGCGATATCCGGTTTCGATCTGGAAGTTGTAGAATACGTGCCCTCCGAATAATGACCGGCTGTTTCCGGACTCCGATTCGCGGCAAATAATCACTGAGGGGCGCGTAGCAGACGCGTCCCGGCTCTTTAAGAGAACTGACGAATGACCCTGAAGACCATCGAAGGTACCTTCATCGCCCCCAAAGGCCGCTACGCTCTGGTAGTGGGCCGCTTCAACAGCTTCGTGGTTGAAAGCCTGGTCAGCGGTGCCGTTGATGCCCTGGTTCGCCACGGCGTGAGCGAAAGCGACATCACCATCATCCGCGCACCGGGCGCCTTCGAAATCCCGCTGGTTGCGCAGAAAGTCGCCCAGAAAGGCGAGTTCGCAGCGATCATCGCCCTCGGCGCGGTCATTCGTGGCGGTACTCCGCACTTCGAATACGTGGCTGGCGAGTGCACCAAAGGCCTGGCCCAGGTCTCCATGGAATTCGGCGTACCGGTCGCGTTCGGCGTGCTGACCGTCGACTCCATCGAGCAAGCCATCGAACGTTCCGGCACCAAGGCCGGTAACAAAGGTGCCGAAGCTGCCCTGTCCGCTCTGGAAATGGTCAGCCTGCTGGCGCAGTTGGAGGCCAAGTGATTAGCGACGAAAGCGATCGTTTCAACCCACGCGATCCGAAACCTGCGGATGCCGGCAAGCCGTCGAAGAGCGCCAAGCGTCGCGAAGCCCGTCAGCTCGCGACTCAAGCGCTGTACCAGTGGCACATGGCCCGGCAATCGCTGAACGAGATCGAAGCGCAGTTTCGCGTTGATAACGATTTCACCGATGTCGACGGCGCCTACTTCCGTGAAATCCTTCACGGGGTTCCGCAGTTCAAGACCGAAATCGACACTGCCCTGACGCCTTGCCTGGATCTGGCGATCGAAGAGCTCGACCCGGTTGAACTGGCGGTTCTGCGCCTGTCGACCTGGGAACTGCTCAAGCGCGTCGACGTGCCATACCGCGTCGTGATCAACGAAGGTATCGAGCTGGCCAAAGTGTTCGGTTCGACCGACGGCCACAAGTTCGTCAACGGCGTGCTCGACAAGCTGGCCCCGCGCCTGCGTGAAGCTGAAGTGAAGGCGTTCAAGCGCTGATCGGCGCTTGAATACTTTATCTCGGCCATGGGCGAGTTTGAGCTGATCCGCAATTTCTTCGCCGCCGCGCCTTGTGCGCAGGGCGGCGAAGGCGTTGCTCTGGGGATCGGCGACGACTGCGCCTTGCTGGCGGTTCCCACTGGGGAACAGCTGGCGGTTTCTACCGATACGCTGGTGGCCGGTGTGCATTTCGCCGACCCCTGCGATCCGTTTCTGCTCGGTCAGCGCTCGCTGGCCGTCGCGGTCAGTGACCTGGCCGCCATGGGCGCCGCGCCCGTTGCCTTTACCCTTGCCCTGACCTTGCCGACGGTGACTGCCGATTGGCTGCAAGCCTATGCCCGGGGTTTGAACCGCATGGCGCAAAGCTGCGGCGTCGCGCTGGTCGGCGGCGATACCACGCGCGGACCGTTGAGCCTGACGGTCACCGTGTTCGGCCGCGTACCCGCTGGCCAGGCCTTGACCCGCAGCGGTGCGCAGGCCGGTGATCTGCTCTGCGTCGGCGGCGAACTGGGCAATGCAGCCGGCGCCTTGCCGCTGGTTTTGGCTCAACGTGATGCCGAAGCGCATATCGCCCAGCCGCTGCTCGAGCATTACTGGTCGCCACAACCGCAACTGGCGCTCGGTCAGGCCCTGCGCGGCAAGGCCACGGCGGCACTGGATATCTCTGACGGCCTGCTCGCCGATTGCGGACATATCGCGCTGGCGTCGAAGGTGCGACTTGAGATTGAACGCGAGCGTGTACCGTTGTCGGATGCTTTAGTCGCGTTTCTCGGCCAGCGCGGTGCCGAGCGCGCGGCATTGAGCGGTGGTGATGATTACGTACTGGCCTTCACCTTGCCGTCCGCCGAGTTGCCGGCACTGCTGGCCGACGGCTGGCCGATTCATGTGATCGGCCGTGTGCTGCCGGGCCAGGGCGTGCTGCTGCTGGACCGCGACGGGCGCGACATCACTCCGCAGATTCGCGGCTACCAACATTTTCAGGAGACACCGTGACAGATCACCCGAAACAGGTCCCTGCCGAATTCGTGCCTCCTTCGGTCTGGCGCAATCCGTGGCATTTCCTCGCGTTCGGCTTCGGCTCCGGGACCTTGCCAAAAGCGCCGGGCACGTGGGGCTCGCTGGTGGCGCTGCCGTTCATTCCGCTGTGGCAGATGCTGCCCGACTGGGGCTACTGGCTGATGCTCGGCATCACCATGCTGTTCGGCTTCTGGCTGTGCGGCAAAGTCGCTGACGATTTGCGCGTGCACGACCACGAAGGCATTGTCTGGGACGAAATGGTCGGCATGTGGATCACCCTGTGGCTGGTGCCGGAAGGCTGGTACTGGTTGCTCGCGGGTTTTCTGGTGTTCCGCTTCTTCGATATCCTCAAGCCGTGGCCGATCCGCTGGATCGACAAGCACGTGCATGGCGGCGTCGGCATCATGCTCGACGACGTGCTGGCCGGTGTGTTCGCCTGGCTGGCGATGCAAGGGCTGGTATGGGCATTCGCCTGATTCGACTCACGTGAGGAACCACGCAATGCTGCGACGCGGGTTGGCGCTGCTGCTTCTGGCTCTGCTGGGCACGTTCGCCCACGCGCAGGCCGCCGCGCCTGTGCCTGGGGTGATCCATCTGGCCAGCGAAGACTGGGAGGATTACACCGCCGCCGATGGTCACGGTCTGGCCTGGGACGTGTTGCGCAAAGTGTTCGAGCCGGCCGGGGTCAAGCTGGACATCCGCACGGTGCCGTACACCCGTTCGATCGGGCTGGTGCAGTTGAAGGAAGTCGACGCGCTGGTCGGCTCCTACCGCGACGAAGCCGAGCACGTGCTGTACCCGCAATCGAAGTTCGATTCTGATCACATCTACGCGCTGGGCCTGGCGAGCAGCCCGCCGCCGACCCAGGCGACCTTGGGCAAATATCGGTTGGCCTGGGTGCGCGGCTACCGCTACGAAAACTACTTGCCGAACATCCAGCGCTTCAACCAGATCGAACGACGTACCGGCATTCTGCTGATGCTCAAGCAGGGCCGGGCGGATTACTACATCGATGCGCTGACCGAGATTGAAGCGGTCGTGCGCGATGCCGCGGATCCAGCGCAGTATCGCTATTCGCATCTGGCTGAGTTGCCGCTGTTTCTCGGTTTCGCCGATACCCCACAGGCTCGCGCGTTGATGGCGCTGTATGACCGGCGCATGGCGGAGCTGGTCAAGAGCGGAGAGTTGAAGCCGGTCTTCGAGAAGTGGCAGCAGCCGTATCCGTTTGATCCAAAATGATCACAATGTCCTGTGGGAGCGTATGGCAGCTGTCATCAAACTTTTTGATAGTTATGCCCGATAATTCAGCCTAAGCGTCCACAGGAACCTGCTGTTACAATGCCCGCCTGCGAATTTTCAGTCTTCTAGATCAGGAGCACATCGGTGCCTGTCGTCTTCGTCGCCGCTTCCAAGCTGCCAACGCCTTTTGCGCAATTCACCATGCACGGCTTTCTCGATGAGAGCACCGGGCGTGAGCACGTCGTGCTGAGCCTCGGTGAAATTGCCGATGGCGCCCCGGTACTCGGTCGCCTGCATTCCGAATGCCTGACCGGCGATGCCTTGTTCAGCCAGCGTTGCGACTGCGGCTCGCAATTAGAGGCAGCTTTGCAGGCGATTGCGCGCGAAGGCCGCGGCGTGCTGCTGTATCTGCGTCAGGAAGGGCGCGGCATCGGTCTGCTGAACAAGATCCGCGCTTACGAGTTGCAGGACGGCGGCGCCGATACCGTGGAAGCCAACGAGCGTCTGGGCTTTGCCGCCGATCAGCGCGACTACGCCATGTGCCTGCCGATGCTTGAGCATCTGGGCGTGAAATCCCTGCGCCTGATGACCAACAACCCGCGCAAGGTCAAAGCGCTGACCGATATGGGCATCGTCGTCGCCGAGCGCGTGCCGCTGCACACCGGGCACAATCCGCACAACAAACTCTATCTGGCGACCAAGGCCAGCAAGCTCGACCACATGATGGGCAACGAACATCAGGGCGAGGTCGACCGCGCGTGACCCGTGGCCAGGTGCGGCGGCGGTTGGCGGTGGCCTGGTGGCAATACCTGGCGCTGGCGCTGTTGCCGCTGTTCGTGCTCAACGCGCTGTTCGGTGAAGGCCAGGGCCTGCTGCCAGTGCTGGCAATGCCTTTGTTCATCGCCGGCGTCGCCTCGATGTTTGTCAGCCTGAAGTATTTCGCCCGCTACAAACACGCCCTGATCGCCACGCAAAAAGCCCTCGATACCGCCGAAGAACCCGCCGCCTGGATTGCCCTTGCGGCGCGTCGGCGTACGGCGTTGCTGGTAGCGTCCTTGCCGGCCTGGATTGGCGCACTGGCGGTATTCGTCGGCCTCGAAGCCGTGCCGTTGATGTTGCTGGCGCTGTCCACCGCCGTGCTGTTCTACCTCTATCATATTCCGCGTCAACTCGGCTGATGCATCGCCTGTGGCTGGCGGTTCTGCTGCTCGCCCTGAGCAGCCCGGCGCTGGCCGCACTGCGTGTGGTCAGCCTCGCCCCCTCACTGTCTGAAATCGTCGTTGAACTGGATTCCGCTGACCTGCTGGTCGGCGTACTGGATGCGGGCGAGCGGCCGGCGGCGATAGCGGATGTTCCATCAGTGGGCCGCTACGGCCAGCTCGACATGGAGCGCTTGCTCAGCCTGAAACCGGATTTGCTGCTGCTCTGGCCCGGCAGTGTTGGCGCGGGGCAGCGTGATCAGCTCAAGCACCTGAACATTCCGACCTTCGTCGCCGAACCGCACACGTTGGCGCAACTCGCGGCGCAGATCGAAGCCATTGCCAAACAGCTCGGGCGTCCTGAACGCGGGGCGAAACGGGCGGCCGAATTGCGCAAACAACTGGATGACCTTCGTCAGCGTTATAGCCGTGACGAACCGCTGCGGGTTTTCTATCAAGTCTGGGACAAACCGCTATACACCGTCGGTGGCGGGCAGATCATCAGCGATGCGCTTGAAGTGTGCGGTGCGCGCAATGTGTTTGCCGAGCTGAATCTGCCGGCGCCGCAGGTGAGTATCGAGGCGGTGTTGCAGCGTGATCCGGAAGTGATTGTCGCCGGTGATCAGGCGCAGCTAGGGGCGTGGAAGACCTGGCCGCAGGTGGCGGCGGTCAGGCAGGGGAGACTGATATTGGTCACTGACAAAGGCCTTGAGCGACCGAGCGGGCAGATGATCAGCGCCACCGCCAAACTATGCCAATTGATCGCGCCGGATCGGTAGACCGCATCGCCTGTATTCGCGAGCAGGCTCGCTCCCACACTGGATTTTCGCTGAAAACAAACTGTGTGGCCGCACTCAGTCTACTGTGGGAGCGAGCCTGCTCGCGAAGAGGTCAGCCAGCCAATACAAATCTCAGCTCAGAGTTCAGGGGTCCACGTCACCCCGAACATCCACGCCCGACCTTCCTCGCGATAGCCATACTGCGCGCCGTCATAGCTGTAATTCGCCCGGCTGTAGCCCTTGTCCAGCAAGTTATCCACCTTCAGATCCAGCTTGATCTCACGGTTCAGCGCCCAACTGCTGCGCAGCCCGAGCGTGCCGTAGCCACCCAGCGACTGGGTGTTGTTCAAGTCGTCGTAACTGCCGCTGACCAATTGCCAACTGGCGCCGAGTCCCAAGCGATCAAACTGCCGATCCACATCCCAACTGGCCGTGCGCCGCGCCCGTCGCGCCAGCGTATGCCCGGTATCGCGATCACGTGGATCAATGATCGCTACGCCAAGATTGCTCTGCCAGCCAAACAGCTCGTGCTTCAGTGCCGCTTCAAAGCCATTGATCCGCGCTGACGCAACGTTCTGTGGGCGTGAGTTGCTGCCGAAGATGATCGCGTCTTCCAGGTCGGCACGGTAAATCGAGGCTTCCAGCCGCGCGCTGTCGCTCAACTGGCTGCGCCATTGCAGTTCGTAGCTTTTCGAAGTTTCCGGTTTCAGGTCGGGATTGCTGAAATCCGGGTAGTACAGGTCGTTGAAGGTCGGCGCGCGGAACCCTTCGCTGTAGCTCAGCAGCACGTCGTTGTCCGGGTTCAGCGGCAGGGTGAAAGTGCCGCTCCAAGTGTTCTGGCTGCCGAACTGCTGGTTGTCGTCGTGGCGCAGGCCGATCTCGGTGGAGAAACTGTCGGCCTGATAGCGATGCTGGATGAACGCGGCGCGATTCCAGCGGCTGTCCTCGTCAAACGCAGTGCTGCTGTTGACCCGGTCTTCGTACCAGTCGCCGCCCAGAATCAGGCTGTTGCGCGCGTCCAGCGTCAGGTCGTTCTGCCAGTTCACCGAGTCGCGATAGGTGTTGAACACCGTGCGCTCGTCGCTGAGCTTGTCGAAGGTCTTTTCGCGGTTTTCGCTGTGGCCGAATTCGATGCGGGTTTTCCAGGTTTCGTTGACCCGCGCATCGACATAACTGCTGATGCTGCTGACATTGAAATCACTGTATGGCTGCTGTTGCACCGACTCGAAAGTGTCCATGTCGAAGCGGCCGAACGGGTTGTCGAATTCGCTCCTGCCACGGTTATCCAGCAGATTGGCGCCGACTTCGACGTCATCGGTCAGCGCGTGGCTGAGGCTCAGGCTCAGGGATTTGTTGCGGTAGGCGTCATGGTCGCTGTCGCTTGGATACGACTCGTGGGTACGGTCGATTCCGGCCGTTTCGTCGAGGCTGGCGCCGAGGTTGAAGCGGGTTTTCTCGTCGCCGCCGGACAAGCCGAGGCTGCGTTCCCATGTCTGCTGACTGCCAAAGCCCAGATGCAGGCGTGGCTGCAAGCCTTGCTCGGTGCCGCGCCGGGTGAAGATCTGGATCACCCCGCCAATCGCGTCGCTGCCGTAAATCACCGAGCGTGAACCGCGCAGCACTTCGACGCGCTCGATCTGCTCGATGTTCAGATGTTGCAGGTTGCTGTCGCCGGAAGTCGAGTTACCGATGCGCTGGCCATCGACCAGCACCAGGCTCTGCGCCGATTGCGTGCCGCGAATGTAGATCCCCGGCAGACTGCCGCGCCCGCCGGTCTGCGCCACTTGCACGCCGGGCACGCGCCGCAGCAGATCGGGCACGTCGCTTGGTTGCAGGCGATCGATGTCTTCGCGGGTGAACACGGTGTTGGCGGCGCTGCTGTCGTTGCGCGCTTCGACCTGACGATTGGCGCTGATCAGCGTGTCCGGCAGCTTCAGCGCCTGATCGCGTTCGAATGTATCGGCAAGGGCGCTGGCGGTTGGCAGCAGGAGGAAGGGCAGGGCGAGGCGCGAGAGGTTCATGGACAGTCCAACGGGAGTTTCAGGTGTACACAAATCAAATGTGGGAGCGAGCCTGCTCGCGAAGGCGGTGTATCAGTCAGTTCGTCTTTGACTGACAGTCCGCTTTCGCGAGCAGGCTCGCTCCCACAAGGGTATTGCGTTTATTGGGCGAGCAATGCCAGGCGCTGGCGAATCGACGCTTCGATCCCGGCCTCATCCAGCCCGCACTCGGCAAGCATCTGTGCCGGTTTCGCATGCTCGACGTAAATGTCCGGCAAGCCCAGATGCAGCATCGACTTGAGGATGTTTTCGCGGGCGAGAAACTCGCTGACCGCGCCACCGGCGCCGCCCATGATCGCGTTCTCTTCGATGGTCACCAGCAACTCGTGGCTAGCGGCGATCTCGCGCACCAGCGCTTCATCCAGCGGTTTGACGAAACGCATGTCGACCACGGTGGCATCGAGTTTCTCGGCGACTTTCAAGGCTTCGCTCAGTTGCACGCCGAACACCAGCATGGCGACCTTGCTGCCCTGACGACGGACAATGCCCTTGCCGATTTCGATCGCTTCGAGATCTTTTTCGATGACTGCATTCGGCCCGCTGCCGCGTGGGTAACGCACTGCCGCCGGGCCGTTGTAGAGGTGGCCGGTGGTGAGCATCTTGCGCAGTTCGTTTTCATCGCTCGGGGTCATGATGAGCATGCCCGGGATGCAGCGCAGGTACGACAGGTCGTAGCTGCCAGCGTGGGTCGGGCCGTCTTCGCCGACCAGGCCGGCACGGTCGATGGCGAACAGCACGTCGAGGTTCTGCACGGCGACATCGTGTACCAGTTGGTCGTAACCGCGTTGCAGGAATGTCGAATAGATCGCCACCACCGGTTTCGCGCCTTCGCAGGCCATGCCGGCGGCGAACGTTACCGCGTGCTGCTCAGCAATCGCCACGTCGAAATAACGCTCGGGGAAGCGCTCGCTGAACGCCACCAGATCCGAGCCTTCCTTCATCGCCGGGGTAATTCCGACCAGACGAGCGTCAGCCGCCGCCATGTCACACAGCCACTCGCCAAACACCGCCGAATACTTCGGCCCGCTGACGGCTTTCGGCGCAGCGGCGGGAGCGTCCAGAGGTTCGAGTTTGGTGATGGCGTGGTAACCGATCGGGTCGACTTCCGCCGGGGCGAAGCCTTTGCCTTTCTTGGTGACGATGTGCAGGAACTGCGGGCCTTTGAGATCGCGCATGTTGCGCAGCGTGGCGATCAGGGTCGGCAGATCGTGGCCGTCGATCGGGCCGATGTAATTCCAGCCCAGCTCTTCGAACAGGGTGCCAGGGACCAGCATGCCCTTGGCATATTCTTCGGTGCGACGGGCGATTTCCCACGCACCGGGCAGGCGCGAAAGGACTTTCTTGCTGCCCTCGCGCATGCTCGCGTAGGTGCGGCTGGACAGGATCTTCGCCAGATAATTCGACAACCCGCCGACGTTGCGCGAGATCGACATGTCGTTGTCGTTGAGGATCACCAGCATGTTGGCGTTGACTTCCGGCGCATGGTTGAGCGCCTCGAAAGCCATGCCGGCGGTCAGCGCGCCGTCGCCGATCACGGCGATAGCCTTGCGGTCGCTGTCCTGCAGACGGGCGGCAATGGCCATGCCCAGCGCAGCGCTGATCGAGGTGCTGGAGTGGCCGACGCCGAAGGTGTCGTACTCGCTCTCGGAGCGGCGCGGGAACGCGGCAATGCCGTCCTTCTGACGCAGGCTGGCCATGCGCTCGCGGCGACCGGTGAGGATCTTGTGCGGATACGCCTGATGCCCGACGTCCCACAGCAGACGGTCGTCCGGGGTGTCGAAAACGTAATGCAGCGCGATGGTCAGCTCGATCACGCCCAGGCCGGCACCGAAATGCCCACCGGTCTGGCCGACCGTGTAGAGCAATTCCAGGCGCAACTCATCGGCCAGGGTTTCCAGCTCGGCTTCGCCTAACCGGCGCAGGCCGTCCGGCGTGTTCGCGCGGTCGAGCAGGGGCGTGGTCGGGCGCTTGCGGGGAATCTCATGAAACGTCGTGGGCATCAGGCGAATCGTTATAGGTATAAAAGATGCGGCAGTTTACCTGATGCATCGCCCCCTGCCCACGCGTTGGTCTTTTTTGGCCGATACGCCGTCAGTTGCGTCGCTCGACGATATACCGCGCCAGCTCGCGCAACGGCTCGGCGGCCGCGTCAAACGGTCGCAGCGCCTGCAGAGCCTGATCGCGCAGTTCCAGAGCGTAGGCCTTGGCGGCGTCGAGGCCGAGCAGGGCCGGGTAGGTCGGCTTGTCGCGGGCGATATCGGCGCCCTGGCGTTTGCCGAGGGTCGCGGTATCGCTTTCCACGTCGAGGATGTCGTCCTGCACCTGAAAGGCCAGGCCGATGGCCTGTGCATAAGTCTGCAACGCCTGAAGCTGATCAGGCTGGGCGCGGCCGCTGGCCAGGGCACCAAGCTTGACGCTGACCTCAATCAGCGCGCCGGTCTTGTGCCGGTGCATTTGTTCGAGGGCTGTTTGATCGAGCTTGAGACCGACCGAACCCAGATCGATGGCCTGACCACCGACCATGCCCGCCGGACCGGCTGCATGGGCCAGCGCCGTGACCATCTGCAGACGGATGTCGCTGCTGCAATCGCTCAGGCGCGGATCGAGCAGGGCGCTGAAGGCCAGGCTCTGCAAGCCGTCACCGGCGAGGATCGCGCAGGCTTCGTCGAATTTCTTGTGGGTCGTCGGCTGGCCGCGACGCAGATCGTCATCGTCCATCGCCGGCAAATCGTCATGCACCAGCGAGTAGGCGTGGATCAACTCGACCGCACAGGCCGCGCCGCTGGCCTGTTCAGCCTTTGCGCCGAGGGCTTCGCACGCCGCGTAAGCCAGCAACGGGCGCACGCGCTTGCCGCCGTTCATCACGCTGTAGCGCATCGCTTCGTAGAGCCGCGCCAGTTCCGGCAGCGGTGCGTTGAACAGCGTTTCCAGCGCCGCGTTGACCCGGGCCTGACTGCTCGCCGAATACGCCGCGATCATTCTGGCTCATCCGCGTCGAAGGGTTCCTCGGCGAGCTCGCCATCGCGCTCCAGCAGCACCTGCACTTTCTGCTCGGCCTGGGCCAGCGCCGCCTGGCAGTCACGGGTCAGGCCGATGCCCTGCTCGAAAGCGGTCAGCGAGTCTTCTAGCGACAATTCACCGTTCTCCAGACGCTCGACCAGTGTTTGCAGGTCGGCGAGGGATTGTTCGAAATCCAGTGCAGCTTTTTTGCGGGCCATGGCGGCAAATTCCGGTAGACGTTAAACCGGCGCGACACTAGCAGATAGGGGGGGTATGGGCAAATGAGCGGGCCGTCGCCAAGCCTCTCCATAACGGTCGGCGAGTCAATCCGGATAGTTGATTTTGTAACGCGTACTGCGTCCGCCGCCCGGCAGGCGTTGCAGGCAGCCCTTGTCCAGCAACTCCGCCAGATGCCGCGTCGCGGTGGCTTTGGATACTTTCGCAACCGCTTGATATTGCCCTGCGCTGAGGCCCTGTTCGAAACCGCGCTCACCGCCATCGAGCAAGCGATTGAGCACTTTGATCTGCTCCGCTGAAAGGTCGGATTCGCGGTGCGCCTGCCAGAAGCGAGTCTTGCCCAACACCGAATCTATCCGGGTGATGGCTTGCTGCAGGCTGCGCAGCAGTGTCTGCAAAAACCAGCTCAGCCATTCGGTGATATCGAGCGTGGCCTTTTGGCTCGACTCCAGAATCCGGTAATAGCCGGCGCGATCCTCGAGAATGCTTGCGGACATCGCGTAGAAGCGGATCGCCTGCGCTTCGCCTTGCGCCAGCGCCAGATCGGTGATTGTGCGGGTCAGACGACCGTTGCCGTCGTCGAAAGGGTGCAGAGTGACAAACCAGAAATGCGCGATGCCTGCGCGTAACAGCGGATCCAGCGAAACCTGATCGCGGCTGGCTTCGAACCAGCTCAAAAAACGCTCAATTTGCTGTTCCAGCCCTTGGCGCGGTGGCGCCTCAAAGTGAACCGTTGGCCGGTCGAGTCGTCCGGACACCACCTGCATCGGTTCGTCGCCGCGCAAGGTACCGACGAGTATTGGCCGCGCGCTGAACATCGCTTCCTCGGCGGGGAAAAGCCAGGTGTGCCATTCCAGCAATCGGGCCAGGGTCAGCGGCTCGTCGAAGCCATGGGTGGCATCGAGCATCAATTGCGCCAAGCCCTCGCTACGCTGGCTGACGCTATCGCGATCAACCCATTCCAGACCCAGGCGCCGGGCCAGAGAAGAACGCACGGAGCCGACATTCAGTTGCTCACCTTCGATGGCGGAGGAGGTGACGATGTTCTGAAGCAACGCATCGAGCTCGCTCTGTGCGCTCATCGAATCGCCCACTGAGCCGGCCATTCCCAAGAGTCGGCCCTGCGTCTGCACGCACTCGCGCAGCAGCGGGGCGAGGCGCTCTGCTTGCCAGTTGAAGTCGGGCCAATCGGGTTGTTGCCAGATCCAGTGTGCGGTCATTGATCACCTGTCATAGAAGCGTGAGCCGAATAAAAACGCTATTCGGCTCATTTGGTGAGCCGAATATGCCGGCTATTCGGCTCATCGTCTACCCGGATGGCGAGATTCCTACAGCAATCACACATGTATCCGATTGTTAAAAAACTGCCGAATCGCTACTCTTCGCGGCTTCTACGGCCCCGACAGTTGCGGGGTATTCAGACGAAACGCAGTTCACCGCTGTGAAGTACCGAGGATCGGGTGCAAGGTTTCGTTCAAGGCATGGCAGGAGGCGTCACATGCGTTCATTTCTTTTGCTGCTGATCGGCCTCGCCTGCGCGCCTGCGCTGTGGGCCGCGCCGACTGCGCAGTTGTCCGAGCCGGTCGGCGGTTGGCGTTATCACGGCCTGCTCGATCGTTCGGAAAATCCGCAGGTCGCCTACCCGACGCCGCCGATCGATCGCGGCATTCAGCGCAATCGCACGATGATCCAGGGCCAGCTCAAAGCCCTCGGGCACATGCGTCCGCCGCACAGCCTCGCCGTCAACGGCAATCCATTGAATCTGTACACCGATGACCAGGGGCGTTTTGCCCGGCCTTACGTCTTCGGCGCCGGCTCCAACAGCGTCGAAGTGATCAGCGCCGAGGGCCAGTCGCTCAAGCGCGTGCAATTTTATGAAGCAAATAATCTGCGCACGCCGGCGAAGATTCGTCTTGTCTTGGGATGGGACGACCCGAAAGCCGAGCTGGATCTGCATATTGTCACCCCCGACGGTCAGCATGCCTTTTGGGCACGGCCGGCGCTGAGCAATGGCGGCGGCCTCGACCCGGATGGTGTCGACGGCCCCGGCCCGGAAATGTTCACCATGACCGCGCCGCTGCACGGCACGTATCTGGTCTACGTCAACTATTGGGGCAACTACGGCGATGGTGGCTATAACTTCGAGGAAACCAGTAATCAGAACGAGGTGATCACCTCGCAGATCACCCTGGTGCTCAACGAAAACACCGTCGACGAAAAACGCGAAACCTTCATCGTGCCCCTGCGGGCGATCGGTGATCTGCTGCTGGTCAAGACTTTCAACTATTAAGCATCCCGCCACGGATGAACTCGGATGTTGTGAACATGAGCGATAACACTGTGACTCCAGCTGCCGCGACACCGGCGGCCAAACCTTCGCGGCGCTGGCCGCTGGTATTGCTCGGCCTGTGCCTGGTGGCCGGTGTGGCGGGCGGTTTCGGCTGGCTGCTGCTCAAGCCCAAAGCGCCGCCGGCGACACTTGCCAGTGACAGGCTCGGCCTCGGCCGTCCGGATGCCTTGCTCGAAACCCGTTCACTGAGCCAGTTGCCCAAGGACCTGCTGACGGTGCCGTTTCTCAAGGCCACGCTCACCGAGGATTTCGTCTTCTATTACGAAACTCACGCCGACCGCCTCGGCCTGATCGGCAGCCTGCGGCGGATCATTTACGAACATGACCTGAAGTTGCAGGACAGCCTGATCGAGCAGCTTTTCGATCAACCGGCCGATGTTGCGCTGTGGCGTGGCGCCGATGGCCGCTTGAAGGATTTCCTGCTGGTGATGGATCGCGGCGGATTGGCCAAGCTGCTCGAGCCGTTGGCGAAAGTGGCGCTGGATGACACTCAGCTCAGCATCTTCGGCACTCTCAAAGTCGGCGGCGATGACGTGCCGCTGTATCAACTCAGCTACAACGCCAGCAAATCACTGCTGTTCGCGTCGCGCGGCGACAAACTGGTGGTGTTGTCCAATCCAGCCAAGTACTACGACCCCGAGAGCGGCGTCTCGGAAGAGTCGGGCCGCGTTTCCGCGCAAGCGCTGGCGGCGTTGCTCAACGGTGAAAAGCTCTTCCCCGAAGCGTTCGGCTTGCCAGCGAAAAACCCGGAAACCAAGCAGCGTCTGTCGGTCAATTCCAGCGTGCTCGCGATGGGCTATCAGCGCTTCATCCCGAATTTCGCCGGGCTGCGTTTCGACATGGACGACAAGGGCTGGCACAGCTATCTGGCCATGGATGAACTGGAAAACCAGCCGGACTTCGATTTCAAACCGGTCTGGCAGGCGATGCCGTTGGGGGCGAGCGCTTGCGTGACCCTGCCGGTGGCGGCCGAGCCGCAGAAACCGATATTGATGAAACTCGGTGCCGATGAAGCTGTTGCGCAAACGCTGACCGAACACGTCGCTGGCGCGGCCGGCCTGTGCTGGTACGCCGATTCGCGGTTGTACACACCGCTGCTGGTCGCCAGCCTAAAAGACGAGGACAGCAGCAAGCTTGACGGTGATCTGGGCAAACTGTTCGGCTCGATGGTCGGCGCGTTCGAAGCGAATGTCGCCGAAAGCGTATTCCCGGTGATCGACAAGCAGGAAGGCCAGAGCCACGTCTGGCAGCGTCAGGTCAGTTCCAGTTTCGGTCCGTACGCGGCGAAGACCGCTGAAAACCCGGAGGCGATTTCCGGCAAGGCGTTCATGAAAGTCAGCCTCGCCCGTCATGGCTCGACGCTGCTGTTCTCCCTCGACGACAAACTCGTCGATAAAGCCCTCGGCACCCTCGACAAGCGCTTCCCGCCGATGGCCGACGTGCTGCCAAAAGACGTATTGATGCCGATCTACTTCGGCCCGGATGCGATGGCGCAACTGATGCAGCGCGAAACCCTCGACAGCCTGCCGCAGGACATGGAACCGGTGTTTTATAACGCTGCGCAAACCTACCTGATGCCGAAACTGCGCACCCTCGGGGGCTACGGCAAATATGCCCTGACCCTGCCTGAAGGCAGCGAGCCTGACGGCCACTGGCAATGGCTGCCGCTGGAATGGAAAGCGCTGTGAGCGCACTGATCCGCAGCCTCGGCTTGCTTGCGTTGCTGCTGAGCGCAGGCGCCCGTGCGGTTGAAGCTCCAGCGCTCGACCCGGCGCAATCCCAGGTATTCCGCGCCTGGTTTGTGCGCATCGCTCAAGAGCAGCTCAGCCAAGGCCCGAGCCCGCGCTGGTATCAGCAGGACTGCGCCGGGCTGGTGCGCTTTGCCGCCAACGAAGCGCTGAAAGTCCATGACGACAAATGGCTGCGCAGCAATGGTCTGTCCAATCGCTATCTGCCGCCGGAACTGGCGCTGAGCGACGAGCAACGCAAGCTCGCGCAACAGTGGCAGCAGGGCGGCGGCAAGGTCGGGCCGTACGTCAACGCGATCAAACTGATTCAGTTCAACAGCCATCTGGTCGGCCGCGATGTGTCGCAGGCGCGGCCCGGTGACCTGATGTTTTTCGATCAGGGCGACGACCAGCACCTGATGATCTGGATGGGCCGCTACATCGCCTATCACACCGGCACCACCACCCCCACTGACAACGGCATGCGTTCGGCAAGCCTGCAGCAACTCATGACATGGAAGGACACCCGATGGATACCCGACGCAGCCAACCCCAACTTCATCGGCGTCTATCGACTGAACTTTCTCTCCCAATGACCGGTGCTCGCATGTTGCGTATCTGTTCGCGAATTTCCTTGCTGTTGGCGTTGTTGCTGCCGTTTACCTGCGTCAACGCCGAAGACTCGGTGGAGCCGAGCAATTACACGCCGGTGGCCGGTGAGAGTTTTTTCTTGCTCGCCGATAGCAGTTTTGCCAGCGACGAACCGGCGATGGTCCGCCTCGAAGCCCCGGGTCGTGACTACCGGCGCTTTCGCATGGAGCCGTACGGCGGCGCCGACATTCGCGTGTATCGCATCGACAAGCCGCTGGATTTCCTCAAGCGCCAGAAGAACCTGCATCGCGTCGTCAGCGACGGCCAGTTCAAGGGCGAAGGCCTGTCCAACACCCTCGCGTATCTGTGGGACAACTGGTATCGCAAATCCCGCCGGGTGATGCAGCGTGCGTTCTCCTACGAGTCGCGCAAGCAGGTCACCGAAGAAGTGCCGGAGCTGAAAATGGGCGAGGCCATGGCCGCGCCGACGCCGTACGACGCGCAGCCGCAATTCGCGCTGATCCCGGGTCTGCCGGTGGTCAGCCAGTTCCGTTATCCGCTGTGGCAGGCCAAGCCTATCCAGCCGCCGGCCGGGGTTAATCTGGCCGGCTCGTCCAGCGACTTCGTCAGCGTCGCGCCGGGCAACGTCTACATCCCGCTGGGTAACCTGAAACCGGGGCTGTATCTGGTTGAAGCGCTGATCGGCAAGTACCGCGCGACCACCATGGTTTTCGTCTCCAACACCGTCGCGGTGAGCAAGATTGCCGGCGATGAACTGCTGGTCTGGGCCGCGCGCAAACACGAAGGCAGTTCGGTGCCGAAGGTCAACGTGCTGTGGACCGATGGCCTCGGCGTGATGAGCAGCGGTGCTACCGATGCCGACGGTTTGCTGCGCCTGAAACACGTCAGCCCGGAGCGCTCGTTCGTCATCGGCGAGGACGAAGAGGGCGGCGTGTTCGTCTCGGAAAACTTCTATTACGACAGCGAAATCTACGACACCAAACTCTATGCCTTCACCGACCGGCCGCTGTATCGTCCGGGCGATTGGGTGTCGTTGAAAATCGTCGGTCGCGAGTTCAAGAATGCCCGTGATTCGGTGTTGCCGGGTGCGGCGGATGTCAGTGTCAGCGTGCTTGATGCCACGGGGACCGAGTTGCAAACCCTCGATCTGAAACTGGATTCCAAGGCCGGTACCCAGGGCCGTTTCCAGTTGCCGGATAACGCCGTGGCCGGTGGTTACGAGATCCGTTTCAACTACAAGGAGCAGGCCTACAGCAGTGCTTTCCGTGTGGCTGAATACATCAAGCCGCACTTCGAAATCTCGCTGAATCTGGCCAAGCAGGATTACCGTACCGGTGAGCCGGTGAAAGGCAGTCTGGTGTTGCTCTACCCAGACGGCAAACCGGTGGCCAACGCCAAATTGAGCCTGAGCCTGCGCGCCCAGCAACTGTCGATGGTCGACAACGAGCTGCAATACCTCGGGCAATTCCCGGTGGAATTGACCAGCACTGAACTGACCACCGACAGCAAGGGCAACGCGACCCTCGATCTGCCAGCCGCCGACAAGCCAAGCCGCTACATGCTCACTGTGTTTGCCAGCGACGGCGCGGCTTATCGGGTCAAGACCACCAAGGAAATCCTCATCGACCGTGGTGCGGCGAGCTTCCGCTTGAGCGCGCCGCAGCGGTTCAGCGCGGTCGGCGACAAGGTTGTCTTCAGCTACGCGAATGAGGGTGGCACCGAACAAAGCAAAGCCGTAACGCCGAGCAGCTACGCCTGGGTGCGCCTGGAAGATCAGAGCACCGGCGAAGGCAAACTCGCCGCAACAGACAAAGGCTTCAGCCTCGCCTTCGAACGTCCGGGCATCTACAACCTGACGCTGAAGGATCAACACGGTCGCGTCCTCGGCGCCACCGGCCATTCGGTCACCGGCGACGGCGTGAAAGCGGTGCCGGGTACCGTGGAAATCGTCCTCGACAAGCCCGAGTACAAGGCGGGCGAAGAAGCGCTGGCGCTGATCACCTTCCCTGAGCCGGTCAGCGATGCACTGCTGTCGCTGGAGCGCGACAAGGTCGAGGCCACTGCGCTGCTGGCCAAGGGCGCTGACTGGTTGACGCTGGAAAAACTCAGCGACACCCAATACCGCGCGCGCATTGCGGTGAAGGATAACTTCGCGCCGAACCTGACCTTCTCCGTGCTCTACACCAAGGGCGGTCAGTACAGCTTCCAGAACGCCGGGATCAAAGTGGTCGCGCCGCAAATCGACGTGGCGATCAGCACCGACAAAGCGGTGTATCTGCCGGGCGATACGGTCACGGTCGACCTGACCACTCAGTTCGCCGGCAAAGCGGTTCCGGCGCATCTGACGGTCAGCGTGGTCGACGAAATGGTCTACGCGCTGCAACCGGAAGTCGCGCCGACCATCGACCAGTTCTTCTATCACCCACGGCGCAACAACGTGCGCACCAGTGCCAGCCTGTCGTTCATCAGCTACGACGTGGCCTTGCCGGGCAGCCCCGGCGCACCGGGCAAGGCCAATCGCAGCGAGCGCGGCGTGAAAGTGCTTGAGCGTCCGCGCCGTGAAGACGTCGACACCGCTGCATGGCAGCCGGAGTTGTTGACTGGCGCCGACGGCAAAACCCGCTTCACCTTCAAGATGCCGGACTCGCTGACCCGCTGGCGCATCACCGCGCGGGCGATTGCCGATGACGGTCAGGTCGGGCAGAAGAAGCAGTTTGTCCGTTCGGAAAAACCGCTGTACCTGAAGTGGAGCGGGCCGAGCAGATTCCGCAAGGGCGATCAGCCGCAACTGGGTGTGTTCGCTTTCAGTCAGGCGGAGAAACCGGTCAAGGCGGAACTGGTGACTCACTATGCCGGTAGCGAACAACGTCTGCCGGTGACTCTGAACAGCGGCATCAATTACCTGCCACTGCCGGCGTTCGCTTTGGCCTCTGGCGAGTGGACGGCGGAGCTGGTGCAGGATGGCAAAGTCGCCGATGCCCTGGCTGTGCGCTTGAGTGCCACCGGTGAAGGCTGGCAGGTCACCCAGACCCAAAGCCTCGACGTGGTCAGCGGCGATACGCCGTTGAGTTTGCCGGCGGATGCCACGGATATCCGCCTGCGTCTGGATGACAGTCCGCAAGCGCTGTTCCGTTCCGCCCTCGATGATCTGCTCGGCTACCCGTACGGCGGCGTCGAGCAGACGGCCAGTCGCTTGCTGCCGCTAAGCATCGCTTATCCATCGCTGGCCTCGAATCCGCAGATTCGCGATCGCTTGCGCCTGATCATGCAGAACAGCCGCCTGCGCCTGGTGCAAATGGCCGGGCCGTCGGCGAGCTTCACCTGGTGGGGCTACGACGGCGAGCCGGATGCATTTCTCACCGCCTATGCCTATTACGCCGACTGGAACGCCAGCCGCGTACTCGACCTGACCCTGCCGCCGGACCACTGGCAGCGGGTGCTGGAGGTTTATGCCAAGCAAGCGCCGAATACGCCATTGCTGCAACGGGCGCTGATTCTGTCGTTCGCCAAACAGATGCAGCTGCCAGTGAACACGCTGCTCAGCGGTTTGATCGACGATCTGGCCAAGGCCGGTGAAGGCGCTGCCGAAACCTTGCTCGACGACGGCCAGGACAGTCTGGTGATGAACGACCCGGATTCGGCACTTGGTCTGGCGACGGCACGGGTACTCACTGCATCGTTGGCCTCGCAGGTGAAAGTTGCTTTGCCGGAGGCATTCAATCGTCAACTGGGCGCAGCGCAACAACGTCTGGCGGTCAGCTCGCAGCCCTTCGTCGAAGCACTGAACCTGTCGCTGCAACCGTTTGATCAGGCCCGTGCGACGGCGTTGTTGCAACGCCTGTTGCCGCAGCAATCGACGCTGGAACGTGCACTGGCGCTGACCTGGCTGCAACGCAGCATCGCTCAGGCTTCGCCGACCATCGCGCTGATGCCGGGTGAGGGCTGGAAGAAAAACTACGGCGCCAGCGGCGAGATGTACTGGACATGGCAAGGTGCGACGCCGCTGCCGAGCGTGCTGAGCGTGTCCGGCACGCAAGAGCGGCCGCTGCGTGCGGCGCTGAGCTTCCAGACTCAACAGCCGCAGGGCGATCCGATGGCCGTGACCATCACCCGGCGCCTGTCGCGGCTGGTGCCGGGCGACGAAGCGTTCACCTACAAACTCGAGCCGGTCGGCACTAAACCGTTGTCCAGCGACAGCCTGTACCTGGACGAGGTGATCCTCACCAGCAAGGCAGCGAAACCGCTGCGCTACGGCATGCTTGAAGTGCCGCTGCCACCGGGCGCGGATGTCGAGCGCACGACGTGGGGCATCAAGTTGCAGGGCAAGGACGGCACCGAACCGACCGCGCTGGAGAAGGCGCGTTTCGAACCGGGACAACTGGCATACGCGGTGCCGGTCGACGCGCTGAGTGGTGAGTTGCGCCTGCGTCATCTGGTGCGCTTCTCGCAGAAGGGCCAGTTCAACCTGCCGCCGGTACGCTTCAAGCAAGTGTATGCACCGCAGCATCAGGCCCAGGAGGCGAAAGCCGCCCTCGGTCAGGTCACGGTCAACTGACATGCGCCGGCCGCTGTTGTGGCTGCTGATGGGTGTGATGCCTGCGCTGGCGACAGCGCAGGACGAGCCGTTGCGCGTGGCCTATCAGGGCGACTTGTTGTCGTTGAGTCAGACGCAACTGACCAAGCGCGAACCGTTGCCAGCGTCGCTGGATGCGCCGCTGGGCAGTCTGTGGAAGTTGTTCGTCTACGCGTGGCTGGTGGATACCGGTGCACGGGAACCGGCGTATGAATGTCGCGGGCAGTCCAAAGAAGAAGTTTATTGCTGCTCGGCGGGCGGCAGGATAGAGCGGGATCAGGCGCTGGTGAAATCCTGCGGTCTGTATTTCGAACCGGCGCGGTTGGGCATTGCAGCGACGGATTGGCGAGCGTATTGGCAGGCGCGGCAAGCGCCGTCGTGGTTGCTGGATTTGCCAGCCGTGCAACCGGCAACAAGGGTTTCGGTTGCCGAGTTATTGAGCGTTCTGGCGTTGCTGCCAGCGCAGGAACAGATGCGCCGCGTGCTGCTCGATGTCGTGCTGAACGCGGCGGACGGCAATGTTGTCGGCGAGTTGGGCGGACGCCTGCGGGTGAAGACCTGGAGCTGGCTCGGCGACCAGGATGCACAATCGCGGCAAGGTGGATTCGCCGGCTGGAGCGCCGACGGCGCACCGATCTGGGCGGGTGGGCGCGGTACCAGTCAAATGGTTCTGCGTCACTACGGTCAGGCGCTGGCCAGCGTGTTGCCGACGGCGTGGCCAGCGGACACGGGGCGTTGTGTGGAAGTCGGGCTGTTTTCGAAATATCCGGTTTCGAAGGTTCTGGTCGGGGACCGTGTCGCCACGTCCGGGCCATTGCGCGGCGACTACCGCGTCGAATTCGCCAACGGCAATGCGCTGGACATCCACAGCGATGGCGAACTGTTTCTGCTCAACGACAAACTCGTCGCAAGACTTGATCGCGAAGAATATGTCGCTCGCGTTCTCGAACGCGAAGCCAAACCGCAACCCGCCGAAGCCGCCAAGGCGCTGGCCGTAGCGATCCGCACTTATCTGCTGCAAAACGCCACGCGCAACGGCGACTGCCTGAGCATCGACGACAGCAGCAATCGCCAGCGCGTCGCCCCGCGTCCAGCCTCGGCCGAGTCACGCAACATCGCGGCGTGGACGGCGGACCTGGTACTGGCCGGCAGCACCGTCACCTATCACTCCGACCAGCCCGGCCCGGACAAACTCGCCTGGCAGCAAGCCGTCGAGCAAGCGAACGCCGGCCAACGTTTCGACGCGATTCTGCTGCACGCCTATCCACGCGCCAGCCTCAGCCGTTGGGACAACCCGGTCGCTTCCTGCGAAGCATTGCCCGCCGCGCAAGACTGGCTGCAAAAGCAGCGACGCGGCTGGCGTCCGAGGCTTGAAAGCGAAACCGGCTACAACGAAGTCAGCACTTTCGCCGTATGCAAACTCGCCTTCGGCCGACCCTTCGTCGACCGCGAACGCCAGCGCATTTACGTGCGCGGCGTACTGACCCTGCAGGATCGCCTCGATCTGACCCACGAATATCTGCACCTGGCCTTCGAAGCACACCCCAACGGCCAGGATGAAACCTACATCGAAGGGCTCGCCCGTCACCTTTTGCTGGAATAGACCATGACACTCCGTTATCCACAGGTCTTGCTGCTGCTCTGTGCCCTCAACGTACTGCCGCAAGCGTTCGCCGCCGATGGCGTCAAACTCGACACCCCGGTGGGCGGCTGGCGCAGCGGCGCTCCGCAAGGCGAGGGCGAGAGCTTTCGCCAGACCGTCAACTACCCGGCCTCGTCGGTCAACACACCGCTTGGCCAGGCCAATACCGCCAGAATCAGCGGCCAGATCAAAGCCGTGCCGAAGAACAACGAACCCGGCCGCCTGATCGTCAACGGCGTCAGCATGCCGCTGAAAATCGACCCCGCCGGCGGCTTCGATCGCCCGTTCTCCTTCCCCAACGGCAGCAACAGCGTCGAAGTGCGCAGCGCCGACGGCCAGCAACGCCACCGCACGCAATTCCTCAACGCCCGCGGCGGCGCCACCCCGGCCAAACTGCGCGTCCTGCTGGCCTGGGACAGCGACGGCACCGACCTCGACCTGCACCTCGTCACCCCCGACGGCGCCCACATCTGGTACGGCAACCGCAGCGCCGCCAACGGCGCCGCCCTCGACGTCGACGTCACCACCGGCTACGGCCCGGAAATCGCAGCCATGCCCGCGCCGATCAAGGGGCAATATCTGGTGTATGTGAATTATTACGGCGGTGGATATCGCGGAGATGACGAAGGTGGGGATGAAGCGGTTCAGGCGCTGACCACGGCGCAGGTGACGGTGATTACTGAAGAAGGCACGCCGAGCGAGAAGATGGAGACGTTTGTAGTGCCGATGCGGACGGCGGGGGAGCTGACGTTGGTGAAGTCGTTCAGTTATCCGTGAATCCGGCTAATCAGGAAAAACGCCGCAAAGCGCGTTGCCCTGATAACCATGCACAATCGGGCCCAGCATCATGAACGGCCCGCAGGCGTAGAACGGCGACGGCACCGTTTGTTTTGAATAGAGCAAAACAATTTCATTGCCGGACTCGTCACTGCCAAAGGACTGCTCGGAATACGACGTACACACGGGCAATTTCAGCGGAACAGGAATGATCAACGCCCAAACCGTGATGCCACACCATTCACGGGTAGGCGCTGATTGCGCGGTTCGGGTAATCGCTGGCGTGAGCGAACGAGCACTTAGAGCTTTGTACTCGTCAGTTCTGAGTGTGGTTTTCTCAGGCAAAGCCACGATGGCACCGACGCAGCCTGAGAGATAAAAACTCATCGCAGCGATCAGGATGACCGGTCCAAGCAGTGTGAAACGAGGGGCGAATCGCACGTTTTAACTTCCTTGTGAAGCGTTTCGGAACAGTGGTGCCCAGCTTGTTCGATTCCTTCCAAGCGAGAGGCGTAGCCTTTTTGCAGGCATTAAAAAGCCGGCTTGTGGCCGGCTTCTCGGGGACTGGCTTGGTTTATTTTTGGTAAACCGCGCCAGCCTTCAAAACGTACATCCGGATCTGCGTCCGGCTGTGGGACTTGGTCAGACGTTGGTCTGCCGCGTCGGGCGTCATCCGAGCCGCTGGGCGGGTCGATGCGCGAATGTGGGGCGCAGGATACTGAGTTTTGCTCTGGATTCCCAGCCTCGAGTGCGGTTTAGAGCGACTGAAGCGCTACAAACTCGGGATTTGTACCGGTTGTCAGGGCCTATTCGCGGGCAAGCCCGCTACCACAGGTTCGAATGAACTGTCATAGAAACGGCACCACCGGCCGGCGCTTGCCCAGTGTCGACCACCAGAACACCCAGCCAAGAATGTGAATCCGCTGCTCTTCGATCTGCGCCGGCCGGAAGACCTCGTCGGGGTATTCGGCGCTGTTGTGGCTGCGCATGCGCAAGCCGTTGCCGGGCATGCGGTGCAGGTATTTGATGCGCAGCATGCCGTCGTGCTCTACGGCGTAGATTTCGCCGTCGACGACCTGGGTCAGACCGCGGTCGATGGCGACGATGGAGCCGTCTTCGATGCGATCGGCCATGCTGTTGCCGATCATGTGCGCGCAGATGGCGTTGGCGTGCTGGATGTCGAGTTGATCGAGGTGGGCGCGGGGCAGGCGCAGGGATTGGTCGGGGTCGAGGATGACGTGGGTTTTGCCGTCGCCGTTGGCGATCGGGGTTTCCTTGAAAAATGCCAAGTCAATGTCGCTGGGGTTGATGACGGTGTAGACGCCGTAGATGGACTGGGCATCGAACGTGTCGCCGTTGCTGGCGGGTGGGTGCAGGCGCGCGACCTCCTTGACGCCTTCCCCGGTTTTCAGCCATTCACTATTGACCGACAACAGGCGTGAGACTTCTTCCATGCGATACGCCGGGACGCCCCGGGTGTACCAGTTATGAACGTTTTGGGCTTCCGTGCCCCAGAACCTTGCGAAATCCGTGGTGCTGATGTTCGCTGCTTCCAGGAGTGCCTTGAATCGTGGACCGCTAGTGTTCTTTCTCATAAACACGGAGTCTACGGCCGGACTATAGCGGTTTGAATAAACCGGGCGTTCAAAAAAAGCCTGTATTTTGCGACGGGATGTAAGACGTACTTGTGGGAAATTAAACAGATTAAAACTGCATGTAGGAATTTAAACGATTTGTTTAGTCGGGCTTTTTCAAGAGCCCCTCACCCCAACCCTCTCCCGGAGGGAGAGGGGGCCGACCAAGGTGTATTTCGAGTTACATCGACCTGAACAACCGAGTCGATTATGCAGACGCCAATAACAAAAAACCCCGGAAATCCGGGGTTTTTTTCAAGCGTCACGCAAAGCGCAATTGCTTAGCCCTTGTAGGCGGCAACCGACTTGGTGATCGCTTCGCGGGCGGCGTCTGCGCCGGCCCAGCCTTCGATCTTGACCCACTTGCCCTTCTCGAGATCCTTGTAGTTCGCGAAGAAGTGCTCGATCTGCTGGATCAGCAGAGGTGGCAGGTCGGTGTATTCCTTCACATCGACGTACAGCTGCGACAGTTTGTCGTGTGGCACGGCGATGACTTTGGCATCGCCGCCGCCGTCGTCGGTCATGTTCAGGATGCCGACCGGACGGGCGCGGATTACCGAGCCTGGCGCTACCGGGTAAGGGGTCACGACCAGCACGTCGAGGGGATCACCGTCGTCAGCCAGGGTGTTCGGGATGTAACCGTAGTTGGCCGGGTAGAACATTGGGGTGGCCATGAAACGGTCAACGAACAGGCAATCGCTGTCTTTGTCGATTTCGTATTTGATCGGCGCGTGGTTGGCCGGGATCTCGATCGCGACGTAGATGTCGTTCGGCAGGTCTTTGCCAGCCGGAATCTTGCTGTAGCTCATTGGGCGTTGCCCCCGTAGTTGACCAAAAACACTTGGCCGGATTGACCAAAAAGTGGCGGCGATTATAGGCACATTCCTACGTCGACGCCACGTACCAGAAGTCGTGCAGAGCTTAGTCGTGCGCCTGATAGACCGGGTCTGTGGCCTGAAGTTGCCGCAGTCTGCCCAACGGATCCTGCCGGTAGAAAAGCTGCAGTTGCAAGTAGACCTGTGGATAAGCCTCGTGGAGCAGATCCGGGGCGCTGAAGAAGTATTCGCTGGTGACGGCGAAGAACTCGGCCGGGTTCTCGGCGGCGTAGGGATCGATGGCGGTTTCGGCGTCGGGATCGTGGTCGAGCTGGCGGTTGAGGTCGTCGTAGGCGGCCTGCATCACTTCAGCCCAGTCGCTGACGCGCATGTCGGTGTGCAGTGGCGGCAGGCCGTTGGCGTCGCCGTTGAGCATATCGAGCTTGTGCGCCAGTTCGTGGATCACCAGGTTGTAGCCTTCCCAGCCACCGCTGGCCTGTACGCCGGGCCAGGCGAGAATCACCGGCCCCTGTTGCCAGGCTTCGCCGCTGTGTTCGCCGTCCCACTCATGCTCGACGCCGCTGGCATCGCGATGACGTTGCGGGCTGAGAAAGTCATCCGGGTACAGCACGATCTCGTGGAAACCCTGGTACCAGTTCAGATCACCGAGATGCAGCAGCGGCAACTGTGCTTGCGCGGCGAGCAGCAGGCGTTGTTCCTGATGCAGTTCGACACCGGGCAGGGCGGTCAGGTGTTTGTCGTCGAGAAACAGCACGCAGGCCTCGCGCAACCACTGGTCTTCAGCAGCGCTGATGCCATCGAGGAAGGAGAGTTGATGGCGCACCCGTTGCCACAGGTCGTCGGCAATCGGGTGCCTGGCCAGGAGGCGCCGGCGTCGCCAGGCGCTCAGTGACCACATCGGTTCAGTGCGATTGCACTTTGGTGCCGCCGAACCGGCTGCGCACCACGCCGATGATCATCGGCACCAGCGACAGCAGGATGATTGCCACCACCAGTAACGAGAGGTTTTTCTTGATGAACGGCACGTTGCCGAAGAAGTAACCCAGAGTGACCAGACCGCCGACCCAGAGGATGGTGCCGAGCACGCTGAAGCCGAAGAAACGCGGGTACGGCATCCGCGCCACGCCCGCGACGAACGGCGCGAAGGTGCGGATGATCGGCAGGAAACGCGCCATGGTCACGGTCTTGCCGCCGTGCTTGTCGTAGAAGTCGTGGGTTTTTTGCAGGTAGTCGCGACGGAAGATTTTCGAGTTCGGGTTGCTGAACAGCTTCTCCCCGGCCGTGCGTCCGATCACGTAGTTGGTACTGTCGCCCATGATCGCCGCCAGCATCAGCAGGCCGCCGAGCAGCACCGGATCCATGCCACCGCCGGCCGCCACTGCGCCAGCGATGAACAGCAGCGAGTCACCCGGCAGGAACGGCATCACCACCAGACCGGTTTCACAGAAGATCACCAGAAACAGGATGGCGTAGATCCATGGCCCATAGTTGTTCACCAGCAAATCGAGATACACATCGAGATGCAGGATAAGGTCGAGCGGGTTGAAATCCATGGGGGCACCTGTATGACGGCCCGACTCGGCAGGCCTGTGCGGATGACTTCGTGTAAGCCTACAGCGGGGTGTAGTTTTTCTTACAAGCCGGAAAGATCGGGATTATACGGTCTGACCGCTGAAAAGCGCGCCGGTTTTGTAGCGGGGAGTGTCGCGAAGTGAGCAATTGTCAGGGAAGGGGCGGCCGTGGCGAGGGAGCGAACTCCCTCATCACCGAAGCCGTTGGAGTCAGAGCTCGTCGCTGATTGGCAGTACGTAGTTCTTGAACTCGGTGTCTTCCTTGAAGCCGATTGATTCGTAGGTTTTCTGCGCCACTTCGTTGTTCGCGCTGGTCGAGACGCGCATGCGCACGGCCTGGGTTTCCTTGGCCATTTTCTTTGCGGTGCGGATCAGGTTGTCGGCCACCAGTTGCCGGCGCGCATCTTCGGCAACGTAGATATCGTTGAGAATCCACACGCGTTTGAGCGACAGCGACGAAAAGCTCGGATAGAGCTGGCAGAAGCCCATGAGTTTCTTGTCGTCATCGTCGGCCAGGGCCAGATAGATCACCGACTCTTTGCGGCGCAGGCGTTTTTCGAGGAACGCGCGGGAGGAATCCGGGTAAGGCAGGGAGCCGTAGAACTCGCGATATTTGACGAACAAAGGAGTCAGCAAATCCAGATGTTCGAGGGTCGCTTGAATAATCCGCATGATAGGTCTCGTCTTCAAGTGGCTGTCTTCAACTGCTCTGACGGCGATGGGAAACCCGGGCGGCCGTGCGTCGATCCTGCCTGAAAGCAGCGCAGAAAGGCAATGCGGAAACGGTTCAGGCTGGCGGTGGATCGAGCAGGAAGTTGCCTTTCATGTCGACAGCGTCGTCCGCCTCCAATGTATGCAGCTGAGCTTCATCCTTCAGGTTGACCCCCGACAGCTGGCGCCGACACGCCTCGCGCATCAGATACAGCAAGCGATGCGCCGCCATGCCGTAGCTCAAACCTTCAAGCCGAACATTGGAAATGCAGTTGCGATACGCGTCGGTCAGGCCGACCTTTGGCGCGTAGGTGAAATACAGCCCGAGGCTGTCCGGCGAACTCAGGCCCGGGCGCTCGCCGATCAGCATTACCACCATTTTCGCCCCGAGCAACTGGCCGATCTCGTCACCGATGGCGACGCGACCCTGCTCGACCAGCACCACCGGCGCCACGGACCAGTCGTCGCCGCTCATCTGTTCTTCCAGGCGCGTCAGGAACGGCAGGGTGTGGCGATGCACCGCCAGCGCCGACAGGCCATCCGCGACGACAAGCACCAGATCGACGCCGCCCGGGTATTGGCTGGCATAGTCGCGCAAGGTCTGCGCCGCTTCATCGCTGAGCTTGCGCCCCAGGTCCGGGCGTTGCAGGTAGGTGTGTCGGTCCGGCGCGGCGCTTTGCAGCGCCAGGGTTTCCCGCCCGCGCTCGCTCAGTTGTGCGCTGATTTCGCTGTGATCGAAGGCCAGGTGCACGGCATCGCGGGCCTGGGCGTGGGCAAACTGAAAATCCAGCTGCGCCCGCGTCGGCAGACTGGTGCCGGTGCGGCCCAGGGCAATGCGTGCCGGGGTCAGGCGGCGCAGTTCCAGCCACGGGTTTTGCGGATCGACCGGAGGTTTTTCCATAAGACTCATCCCAAGTGCGCCAAGGCCTGGCGGAAGGCCGGCGGCAGATTGTTGCCGAAGCGAACCTTGCCGTCCGCCTGGGTGAAGATGCCCATGTTGGCCAGCCATTGCTCGAACTCCGGCGCCGGTTTCAGGCCCAGGGTCTGGCGGGCGTACAAAGCGTCGTGAAACGAAGTGGTCTGGTAATTGAGCATGATGTCGTCGGAGCCGGGGATGCCCATGATGAAGTTGATCCCGGCGACGCCGAGCAACGTCAGCAGGGTGTCCATGTCGTCCTGATCGGCTTCGGCGTGGTTGGTGTAGCAGATGTCGCAGCCCATCGGCACACCGAGCAGCTTGCCGCAGAAGTGATCTTCAAGGCCGGCGCGGATGATCTGCTTGCCGTTGTAGAGGTACTCCGGGCCGATAAATCCTACGACGGTGTTCACCAGGAACGGCTTGAAATGTCGCGCCACGGCGTAGGCCCTTGTCTCGCAGGTCTGTTGATCGACGCCGTGGTGGGCGTTGGCCGACAGCGCGCTGCCCTGACCGGTTTCGAAATACATCAGGTTCTGCCCGAGTGTGCCGCGCTTGAGACTGAGCCCGGCGTCGTAGCCTTCCTGCAAGACATTCAGATTGATACCGAAACTGGCATTGGCAGCCTCAGTGCCGGCAATCGACTGGAACACCAGATCCAGCGGCACGCCACGGTTGATCGCCTCGATCGAGGTGGTGACGTGGGTCAGCACGCAGGCTTGGGTCGGGATGTCGTAGCGCTGGATGATCGCGTCGAGCATCTCCAGCATCGCGCAGATCGAAGCGATGCTGTCGGTGGCCGGGTTGACCCCGATCATCGCATCGCCGTTGCCGTAGAGCAGGCCGTCGAGAATGCTCGCGGCGATGCCGGACGGCTCGTCGGTCGGGTGGTTGGGTTGCAGGCGGGTCGACAGGCGCCCGCGTAAACCGAGGGTGCCGCGAAATTGGGTGACCACGCGGATTTTCTGCGCGACCAGCACCAGATCCTGCACGCGCATGATCTTCGACACGGCGGCGACCATTTCCGGGGTCAAACCGGGGGCGAGGGCGCGCAGGCTGGTTTCGTCCGCCGCATCACTGAGCAGCCAGTCGCGAAAGCCGCCAACGGTGAGGTGGCTGACCACGGCGAAGGCTTGCTTGTCGTGGGTGTCGATGATCAGCCGAGTGACTTCATCGGCTTCGTAGGGAATCAGCGCTTCTTGCAGGAAGTGGGCGAGCGGGATGTCCGCCAGGGCCATTTGCGCGGCCACCCGTTCGCCGTCGTTGAGCGCGGCGATCTCGGCGAGAAAATCCCCCGAGCGGGCGGGGCTGGCCTTGGCCATGACGTCTTTGAGGCTGTCGAAGCGGTAAGTCTGCGCGCCGACCGTGTGAGCAAAACTGGCCATTCAGCGTTCTCCGTGACGGCGCAGAATGCCTCTGCGCCGTGGTTTTCGACAATCAGTGCAGGGCTTGTTCAGCTTTTTGAATCGCCGCGAATTCTTCTTCCGGCGTGCCCGCTACCAAGTGATGCCGACTGTAGAAAGCAAAGTAAGCAATTAACACTCCATAGATGATCGCCGCGCCGATCACCACCCGTGGATCGACGAGGAAGCCCGCCACCACGGCGATGCACGCCAATACCAGCGCCACACCCGAGGTGAAAATGCCACCCGGCGTGCGGTACGGCCGGTCCATTTTGGGGCGCCGGATACGCAGGGTGATGTGCGCGGCCATCATCAGCACGTAGGAAATGGTTGCGCCGAATACCGCGACCAGAATCAGCAAGTCGCCCTGACCGGTCAGCGACAGACCAAAGCCGATGATGCCGGGAATCACCAGGGCCAGCACCGGCGCCTTGCTTTTGTTGGTCTGCGACAGTTTGCGCGGCAGATAACCGGCCCGCGACAGCGCGAAGATCTGCCGCGAGTAGGCGTAGATGATCGAGAAGAAACTGGCGATCAGCCCCGCCAGGCCGACGAGATTGACGAAGCTGCCCATCCACGTCGAGCCACCGTAGGCCTTGCTCAGTGCTTCGACCAGCGGGTTACCCGACGTCAGCAGCGAATTCGCACCAGCGCCGCCGGGGCCGACGATCAGAATCAGCAGGGCGAACATCAGCAGCACCAGCATTGCCCCGATCAGGCCACGCGGCAGATCGCGCTTGGGGTTTTTGGTTTCTTCTGCGGCCAATGGCACGCCTTCAACGGCAAGGAAAAACCAGATCGCATAGGGAATCGCCGCCCACACGCCGACGTAGCCGAACGGCAGAAACGGACTGGCGCCGACCGCAGTGGTCACCGGGATGTCGAGCAGATTGGCGACGTCGAAGTGCGGCACCATCGCCACCAGAAACACACCCAGCGCCAGCGCGGCGACGGCGGTAATGATGAACATCAGCTTGAGCGCTTCGCCGACCCCGAAAATATGGATGGCGATGAAGATGATGTAGAACGCCAGGTAGATCATCCAGCCGCCAATACCGAACAGCGACTCGCAGTAGGCGCCGATGAACACCGCGATGGCAGCGGGGGCGATGGCGTACTCGATGAGGATCGCGGTGCCGGTGAGAAACCCGCCCCACGGTCCGAAAGCACTGCGGGCGAAACCGTAGCCGCCGCCGGCGGTGGGAATCATCGACGACAGTTCGGCCAGGGAAAAGCACATGCACAGGTACATGGTCGCCATCAGCAGCGTGGCGAGAAACATGCCGCCCCAGCCACCTTGGGCGAGGCCGAAATTCCAGCCGGCGTAGTCGCCGGAAATCACATAAGCGACGCCGAGGCCCACCAGCAGGACCCAGCCGGCGGCGCCTTTTTTCAGTTCGCGTTGTTGGAAATAATCGGTGCCGACTTTTTCGAAGTCGACGGAGGAGCCGGTCGCCGGAGCGCCGGCCGGGGATTCGCTTGGCATAGGGTTCACCATTTTTATTGTTTTATTGGCCCGGCTACAGCCAGGAACCTGATCGTTCCCACGCTTTGCGTGGGAATGCAGCCCGGGTCGCTCCGCGTCCTTTCGAAACCGAACGCGGAGCGTCCGTTGAGGCATTCCCACGCGGAGCGTGGGAACGATCAGCGATCAACTCATGCAGAGTCAGAAGAATCCCAACGGATTGATGTCGTAGCTCACCAGCAGGTTCTTGGTCTGCTGGTAATGGTCGAGCATCATTTTGTGGGTTTCGCGCCCGACGCCGGACTTCTTGTAACCGCCGAATGCGGCATGCGCCGGATACAGGTGGTAGCAGTTGGTCCACACGCGACCGGCCTTGATCGCCCGGCCCATGCGGTAGGCGCGGTTGATGTCGCGGGTCCACAGGCCGGCGCCGAGGCCGAACTCGGTGTCGTTGGCAATCGCCAGGGCTTCGGCTTCGTCCTTGAAGGTGGTGATGCTCACCACCGGGCCGAAGATTTCTTCCTGGAACACGCGCATCTTGTTGGTGCCCTTGAGCAGGGTCGGCTGGATGTAATAACCGGTGGCCAGGCTGCCCTCGAGTTTTTCCACCTTGCCGCCGGTCAACAGTTCCGCGCCTTCGCCCTTGGCGATTTCCAGGTACGAGAGGATCTTGTCGAATTGCTGCTCCGACGCCTGAGCGCCGACCATGGTGTCGGTGTCCAGCGGGTCGCCGCGTTTGATCTGGCTGACTTTCTTCATCACGGCCTGCATGAATTCGTCGTAGATCGACTCCTGTACCAGTGCGCGCGATGGGCAGGTGCACACTTCGCCCTGGTTGAAGAACGCCAGTACCAGACCTTCAGCGGCTTTCTCGATGAAGCTCGGCTCAGCCTGCATGATGTCTTCGAAGAAGATGTTCGGCGACTTGCCGCCCAGTTCCACGGTGGATGGGATGATGTTTTCCGCCGCGCATTTCATGATGTGCGAGCCGACCGGGGTCGAGCCGGTGAAGGCGATCTTGGCGATGCGCTTGCTGGTCGCCAAGGCTTCGCCGGCTTCTTTGCCGAAGCCTTGCACGACGTTGAGCACGCCCGGCGGCAGCAAGTCGCCGATCAGTTCCATCAGCACGCAGATGCCCAGCGGGGTTTGCTCGGCAGGCTTGAGCACCACGCAGTTACCGGCGGCCAGCGCTGGCGCGAGTTTCCACGCGGCCATCAGCAGCGGGAAGTTCCACGGGATGATCTGGCCGACCACGCCCAGCGGTTCATGAATGTGGTAAGCCACGGTGTTGCCGTCGATTTCCGCAGCGCTGCCTTCCTGAGCGCGCAGGCAACCGGCGAAATAACGGAAATGGTCAGCGGCCAGGGGGATGTCGGCGTTGAGGGTTTCACGGATGGCTTTGCCGTTGTCCCAGGTTTCGGTGATCGCCAGCAGTTCGAGGTTTTCTTCGATGCGGTCGGCAATTTTCAGCAGGATCAGTGAGCGCGCCTGCACCGAAGTGGCGCCCCACGCATCGGCGGCGGCGTGGGCAGCGTCCAGCGCCTTGTCGATGTCTTCGGCGGTGGAGCGGGGGAATTCGGCAATTGGCTGGCCATTGACTGGCGAGGTATTGGTGAAGTACTGACCTTTGACCGGCGCGACGAACTCGCCCCCGATGTAGTTGCCGTACTTACTCTTGAACGAGACTTTGGCGCCGTCAGTACCGGGGTGGGCGTAACGCATGATGATGTTCTCCTTGGCTTTGTACTTATTAGAGAAACGCGCAAGTGCGCTTGCTATAAGCGTAGAGCAAGGCTCGGGCCACTGCCGTGCAGGTCAGGCAAATCAAGGGCTTGGCCGGTTTGTCTCGGACGAATGGAGTGGTGCTGTGACGGTTTCGGTACAGCGCGGGTGACAATTTGTACCGCTTGCGACACAGCCCGTGACCGGGCGGTCTTGCCAGCATTGCAATGCGCGGGTGGCTGAGAGATCCTCAGCCAACAGCAATCCGTGTAGGAGCTGCCGCAGGCTGCGATCCTTTGATTTTGTTTTTCAAGATCAAGATCAAAAGATCGCAGCCTGCGGCAGCTCCTACACGGGATTGCGTAGACCTCTCGGGGAGAACAATAAGAAATGCACGACAACCATTTGAGTCGCCATGCCCGCCAGGTTCTCACCGTCACCCAGGGCAAACCGCACCTGCACGGCCCCGGCGCCGATCCATCGATCGCCCGTTCGTGGCTGCGTTGCCTTGAGGACTATCACCTCGATCCTTCTGTGACCATGGCGCCGACCGTGCTCGAGCATGGCCGAGTGCTGGAAAGTCGCGAACGTCTGCAACAAGTGCTGCAAATTGCCGGCACCGAGATGAGCAGCCTGCATCAGCAACTCTCCGGCGCCGGCCATGCGGTGCTGCTGACTGACGCGCGCGGTGTGATCCTCAATTGCGTGACCGCGCCGGCCGAACGGAAGATTTTCGAGCGCGCCGGTCTCTGGCTCGGCGCCGACTGGAGCGAAGCCTGCGAAGGCACCAACGGCATCGGTACCTGCCTGGTCGAGCGTCAGGCGCTGACCATTCACCAGGACGAACACTTTCGCGGCCGCCACACCGGGCTGACCTGCTCGGCGAGCCCGGTGTTCGATCCCCATGGTGAATTGCTGGCGGTACTCGATGTGTCTTCGGCGCGGCCGGACGTCTCGCGGCAGAGCCAGTTCCACACCATGGCGCTGGTCAATCTGTCGGCGAAGATGATCGAGAGCTGCTACTTCCTGCGCTGTTTCGACAATCAGTGGTTGCTGCGTTTCCATCTGCAGGCCGAGTCCGTCGGCCTGTTCAGTGAAGGGCTGCTGGCGTTTGACGGCGAAGGGCGGATCAGCGCAGTCAACCAGAGCGCCCTGAACCTGCTCGGGCATATTCGCGGTGGTTTGCTCGGTAAACCGGTGGAAGCGTTTTTCGATTGTTCGCTGGATGACCTGCTTGGTCGCGCGAGTGCCAACGCCAGCGCCAGTTGGCCGCTGCGCACCCGTGATGGCCGGCATCTGTTTGCCGTGTTGCGCGGCGAATCGCGCAAGCCTACTGCCATTGTTCCAGCGCCAATCGCTGCTCCAGCGCCACGCCTGTCCGGCATTTGCCTCGGCGATGAAGCGTTGCAGGCGGAATTTCGCAAAGCCCTGCGCGTGTTCGAGCGCGACGTGCCGCTGTTGATCAACGGCGAAACCGGCTCGGGCAAGGAAGCGTTCGCCAAGGCTGTGCACCAGGCCAGCCAGCGCTGCGGCAATGCTTTCGTCGCACTCAATTGCGCGGCCATTCCGGAAAGCCTGATCGAGAGCGAACTGTTCGGCTATCGCGGCGGCAGCTTCACCGGCGCGCGCAAGGACGGCATGCGCGGCAAGCTGCAACAGGCCGATGGCGGCACCTTGTTCCTCGACGAAATCGGCGACATGCCACTGGCGTTGCAAACGCGCTTGCTGCGTGTGCTGGAAGATCGGCAAGTGGTGCCGATTGGCGGCGAGCCGCAAGCGGTAGACGTGCGCATCATCAGTGCGACGCACCGCAATTTGCTCGAGCGGGTCGAGGACGGCAGTTTCCGTGAAGACCTGTATTACCGCTTGAACGGGCTGGAAGTGGCGTTGCCGGCGTTGCGCGAGCGCAGTGATAAATCGCAGTTATTGGATTTTCTCCTGGCCGAGGAGGCCGGCGGCGAAACGATTCTGATCGACGAACCGGCGCGGCAGGCGTTGTTGGCATTCAACTGGCCGGGCAATGTGCGGCAGTTGCGCAATGTCCTGCGTACGCTGGCGGCGTTGTGTGATGGCGGCCGGGTCGGCGTTGAGGATTTGCCGGTGATGATTCGGCAGGCGCGGCCGGTGGTTGTGGCGGCGCAGCCATTGGAAGATGCCGAACGACTGGCCTTGCTCAGTGCGCTGGAGCAGACGCGCTGGCATATGACCCATACCGCTGAACAGCTGGGCGTCAGCCGCAATACGCTGTACAGAAAGCTTCGCAAGCACGGCATCGCCCGCTCTGCCTGACCGACCTGATCGTTCCCACGCTCCGCGTGGTAACGCCTCCCCGGACGCTCCGCGTCCGCTTTGGGACGCAGAGCGTCCCGTGCTGCATTCCCACGCAGAGCGTGGGAACGATCAGGTCGAACAGGCCCGCCCCTCAGCTAAAGAGTGCCATTTCCCCCTCCCTACGCTAACCTGCGGCCATGTTTTACGAGGTCGACTATGCACATTCATATTCTGGGTATCTGCGGGACTTTCATGGGCTCGATGGCGGTGTTGGCCAAAGAGCTGGGCCATCACGTCACCGGCTCCGACGCCAACGTCTATCCACCGATGAGCACGCAGCTCGAGGCCCAGGGCATTCAGCTGACGCAGGGTTATGACCCGGCACAGCTCGATCCGGCGCCGGATCTGGTGGTGATCGGTAATGCCATGTCCCGTGGCAACCCGGCGGTGGAATATGTGCTGAACAAAGGCCTGCCGTACGTCTCGGGGCCGCAGTGGCTGGCCGATCACGTGCTGCAAGGGCGCTGGGTGCTGGCCGTGGCCGGTACCCACGGCAAGACCACCACCAGCAGCATGCTCGCCTGGGTGCTGGAGCATGCCGGCATGAGCCCGGGTTTCCTCATCGGCGGCGTGCCGCAGAATTTCTCGGTGTCGGCGCGCCTGGGCGGCACGCCGTTCTTTGTGATCGAGGCTGACGAATACGACAGCGCCTTCTTCGACAAGCGCTCGAAATTCGTCCACTACCGTCCACGCACAGCCATCCTTAACAACCTTGAATTCGATCACGCCGACATCTTCCCTGATCTGCCGGCCATCGAACGTCAGTTCCACCACTTGGTGCGCACCATTCCGAGCGAAGGTCTGGTCATCCACCCGACCACCGAGCCAGCGTTGCAGCGCGTGATCGAGATGGGTTGCTGGACCCCGGTGCAAACCACCGGCGCCGGCGGTCAGTGGCAGGTCAAACTACTGAGCGAGGACGGCTCGGCGTTCGAAGTGATGTTCGAAGGCGTGTCCCAGGGCACCGTCGAGTGGGAGTTGACCGGTCAACACAACGTCGCCAACGCCTTGGCTGCTCTGGCCGCCGCGCGTCACGTTGGCGTGGTGCCATCGATGGGCATCGCCGGTTTGAGCGCGTTCAAGAACGTCAAACGACGCATGGAGAAAGTCGCCGAGGTGCGCGGCATCACCATTTACGACGACTTTGCCCATCACCCGACCGCCATCGCTACCACCCTCGACGGCCTGCGCAAACGCATCGGCGACGCGCCGTTGATTGCGATCATCGAGCCGCGCTCCAATTCGATGAAGCTCGGCGCCCACCGTGATGGTCTGCCGGACAGCGTGGTCGATGCCGATCAGGTGATCTGGTACGCCCCGGCCAACCTCGGCTGGGACCTCGGCGCCACCGCAGCGTTATGCACCGTGCCGTCGATTGTCAGCGATTCCCTGGAAGGCATCATCGAACGCGTGAAGAGCCAGGCGCAGCCCGGTACTCACGTGGTGATCATGAGCAACGGCGGCTTCGGCGGCCTGCACGGCAAGCTCGCCGAGGCACTGCAATGAACGCTTTTTCCCAGGCCGGCGGCCCGGAACGCATCACCCTGGCGATGACCGGCGCTTCGGGCGCGCAGTACGGTTTGCGCCTGCTCGATTGCCTGGTGCGCGAAGATCGCGAAGTGCACTTCCTGATCTCCAAGGCAGCGCAACTGGTAATGGCCACCGAGACCGACGTGTCCCTGCCGAACAAACCGCAGATGATGCAGGCCTTTCTGACCGAATATACCGGCGCCGCTGCCGGGCAGATTCGCGTGTATGGCAAGGAAGACTGGATGTCGCCGGTAGCCTCCGGCTCCGGCGCGCCAGCAGCCATGGTGGTGGTGCCGTGTTCGACCGGCACGCTGTCGGCGATTGCCACCGGCGCCTGCAACAACCTGATCGAACGCGCGGCGGACGTTACGCTGAAAGAGCGCCGTCAGTTGATTCTGGTGCCGCGCGAGGCGCCGTACTCGAGCATTCACCTGGAGCACATGCTCAAGCTGTCGAATCTGGGCGTGACGATTCTGCCGGCCTCGCCGGGCTTCTATCACCAGCCGCAGACCATCGATGACCTGATCGACTTCATTGTGGCGCGGATTCTCAATCTGCTCGGCATCCCGCAGGACATGCTGCCGCGTTGGGGCGAGCATCACCTGAGCAGCGATGAATAAGCTGCTGGTGCTTGTGCTGGCGCTGCAATTGGCTGGATGCGCTACCGTGCGCATGCTGGATGCAGCCAAACCCGGCGCACCGGTGGTGTACGCCGGGACGCGCCTGGATTTGTATGCGTTGAACGGCGGCTGCTGCGCCATGGACCGGTTCGGTGCCGAGGCGCCGAGCTATCCGGGAGTGGACCTGCCTGCCAGCGCGTTGCTCGACACGCTGTTGTTGCCGTTGTCGTTGCTGACGGTGATTGGCGTAGGTTTTCAAGCGACTGGTGGATTGTAGGGGGGCGCACAACCTCTGTGGCGAGGGGATTTATCCCCGCTGGGGTGCGAAGCGCCCCCCCAAAAAATATAAAAGCGACGACTGCTGCGCAGCCGAACGGGGATAAATCCCCTCACCACAAAGTCCCGGAGTTATTTGCCTAACTTCCTCAGTTCATCCGACTCGATCACCCGCACCCCATCCTGTTCTTCCAGCGCCAGGCGCCACATCGCTCGGGCCAACTGGCACGCTTCGATGCCGTGGTATTTGCCCGGAATCAGCTTTGACAACGGCCCGGCGAGTTGCTCGACCAGACGCGGTTCGGTGCGTTCGCCGAGTAACAGCGAAGGTCGGCAAATGGTCAGCTGCGGCCAGTTCTGCGCGCGCAGGGCCTGTTCCATTTCACCCTTGACCCGGTTGTAGAACACCGAGGAGTTCGGATCGGCGCCGATTGCGCTGATCACGATCAGGTGCCGCGCGCCCATCTCCCGCGCGCGCTTGGCGAACGCCACAACCATGTCCAGATCCACTGCGCGAAAGGCTTCTTCGGAGCCGGCCTGTTTGATCGTGGTGCCGAGGCAGCAGTAGGCGATATCGACCCGGCCACTGAGCTGCGGCAGAAACGCCTGCGGGTCGCCGACCGGATTTTCCAGGTGCGGATGCTCGGCCAGCGGCCGGCGTGAAGGGGCGAGGACACGGGTAATGGTTGGCTCGTTGAGCAAACGGTCGAGCAGATGTTCACCGGTCAGTCCGGTGGCTCCGGCAAGCAATACGTGCTGAGGCGTCAAGTACATAGTGTCTCTCCCTTGATACTGTTCAGCTTAGTTGCCTTTTTTCGCCGCGTCGTTCAATGCGCTGCTGTGCAAAGCTTTGCGCGCTTGCTGTTTACGCAGCAGCTGCCAGTGCGACAGCACGGTTTTCGGCGCCCAGATCTGCGGCTCCGAGGCTTCGAAGCCGTCGGCCAGTTCGCGTTCGGCAACAGTGGCCTTGGCCAGTTTGAATGCCTGTTCCAGATCATCAGTCTGGTTCAGCGCCTGGGCGAACAGCGCGTCGCCGAAATAGGTGAAGTTGGCTTCTTCCGAGCAACCGAACGACACCCGATCGGCGCGCGAGGCGGTCATGATCAGCGTGCGTTCGTCTTTCAGCGCCGGGATGAATCCGCCGGAATAGCACGAAGAAATCACGATGATCTTGTCGCGATGCTTCAGCGGCGCGAGCACGGCGGCGAGTTCATCTGCGGGCAGGTCGGCCAGTTCCATGCGCGGCTGATCGAGCACCAGTTCATGTTCGGCGGTGCCGTGGCTGGTCAGATAAATGAACAGCAGATCTTCCGGCCCGCTGCGTTCGGCAAGGGCTTGCGCGGCGCGGCGCAGGTTTTCCCGGGTGGCCATCGGCCGGTCGCCGAGATGATCGCGATGATTGACCAGACGGATCTGGCCGAAGGCGCCGAAGCGCGTATTGAGCATGTTGGCGACGTAGTCGGATTCACGCAGGAACACGCTTTGCTTGCCGTCGCCGCCAAGGGTCAGGGTGTACAACTCGACTGCCGGAGTCGAAGCGGGAATCGCCGCCAGTGCGTCGTCCAGCAACCGACCCTGGGCGAGCAAACCGAGTTCGAGGGTGTCGGGGAGCAATTTGCCGTCGGCATCGCGCACGCGTTGGCCGTTGATCCAGGTGCCGCTGAGCACGCTGCCATCGGTCAGCACCAGCGTGCCGCGTCCTGAATAGCTGTCGTTGTCGAAGCCGCCGATGTAGAAGCTGCCATCGGCCAGGTTCAAACGGCCCTGGCCGGTAAAACGCCAGTCATTGAACACACCGATGTAATGGCTGCCATCCGCGCCGATCAATTCGCCCTTGCCGGTCAGCGCGCCTTCCTTGAACTGGCCGAGCCAGACGTCGCCGTCGGCGTTCTCGTAGCGGCCCTTGCCGTGCAGTTGATTGTTCTTGAAACCGCCGACGTAGATATCGCCGTCGGCGCTGTTGTAGGTGCCGTTGCCTTCCAGTTGGCCGTTGACGAAATGCCCGCTGAACGAATTGCCGCTGGCATCGCCGCGCTGGCCTTCGCCGTTGGGTTTGCCGTGGGCGAACTGGCCTTGATAGGAGCTGCCGTCGTCCATTTCCAGACGGCCGGGGCCGGAATACTGGTCAGCCTTGAACTCGCCGCGATAGGTCATGCCGTTTTCTTTCAGCGTGCCTTCGCCATCGCGCCGGCCCTGCTTGAAACCACCGGTATAACTGCTGGCATTGGTGCTCAGGCTGCCCTGACCATCGAACAGCCCTTGCTGGAACTGGCCGCGATAGACCTCGCCGTTGCTGCCATGCCATTCGCCCTGCCCGTGCCACTGACCCTTGTCGAACTCCCCGGCGTACCAGCTGCCGTTGGGGTAGTCGACGCGGCCCTGACCTTGCAGCAAGCCGTCGACCAGTTCACCGCGATAGCGACCGCCATCGGGCAGGCGCGCATCCGGCGGCAACAGCGATTCGCCGTCGCCGCAAGCGGTGAGCATCAGGGTCAGGGCAAGGGGTGCAAGTCGAGCGATTGAGCGCATAGCGGGATCCGGGCAATTAGGCGACCGAGTATGCCGCAGCTATGCGTCGCATATATACAGACGTGACGCGAAACAGCGTGCGCTGCTTCGCATCCGGGATGATCAGACGAAGCAGAGTGACAGCGGCTCGGCGATGTAGGCCGGTTTGTCCGAGCCTTCTATCTCCAGTGTCGCGGTAGCCTTGAGCAACCACTGGCCGGGTTTTTTCTCGGTGACTTCGACCATGTCGACCTTCAGTCGGACTTTCGAGTTGACCTTGACCGGCTGGATGAAACGCACGCTGTCCAGGCCATAGTTGACGACCATCTTCACGCCTTCGGGCAGCACGAGGATGTCTTCCATCAGTTTTGGCATCAGCGACAGCGACAGGAAACCATGGGCAATCGTGCTGCCAAACGGCGTTTGCGCAGCCTTGACCGGATCGACGTGAATGAACTGAAAATCACCGGTGGCTTCGGCGAACAGGTTGATGCGCTCCTGATCGATGGTGAGCCATTCGGAACGTCCAAGTTCCTTGCCGACATAATCTTTGAGCTCTGCAACGGGAACATAGGGCATTGAGACTCTCCTTGGGTTCATCGGTTTTATAGTTTTTCAGGGGGCGGATTTGACCGGCCTGCGAACCACTGTAGATCATCATGGCGATTTGCTCAGGTCAACCGACCATGCTTTTGGCGAATGCCGGTCCATAGCGCCGGCATGCTTATAATGCCGAGCCCCTGCTGGCTGAAAATGTAAGACGGAGATGTCAGATGTTGTTACGTGGCCTGACCCTGCTGGTGCTGTTCCAACTGCTCGGCACGGCGCTCAATCATTTGCTGTTGCCAATATTGCCGGGGCCGATCATCGGGCTGCTGCTGTTGCTGGTGTTCCTGATCATTCGCGGTGAAGTCGGCGAGCCGTTGAATCAGGCAGCGGGCAGTCTGCTGCGTTATCTGCCGTTGCTGCTGGTGCCGCCGGCGGTGGGCGTGATGGTGTATGCCACGGCGATTGCTGCGGATTTCTGGGCGATTGTCGGCGCGCTGGTGATCTCGCTGATCCTGTCGATGGCCTTTGCCGGCGTGCTCATGCAGCGGCTGGTCAAACGTCACGCGCCGCCGGCGGAGGAGTCCTGATGCTGTTTGACTGGCAAGGCGCGTGGGCGTCGGTGATTCATCATCCGCTGTTCGGCATCGGCATCACCCTCGGCGCCTATCAACTGGTGCTGGCGGCGTTCGAGAAAACCCGCTGGATCTTTCTGCAACCGGTGCTGGTCTCCATGTTGTTGGTGATCGGTGTGCTGGTCGGCTGCGGCCTGACTTACGCGGAGTACCGCAAGAGCACCGAGATCCTCAGCATTCTGCTCGGGCCGGCCACGGTGGCGCTGGCGGTGCCGCTGTATTTGAATCTGCGGCGCATCCGCCAATTGTTCTGGCCGATTTTTACTACGCTGGTGATAGGCGGGGTGGTCGCAACGGGCATGGGTGTGGCGCTGGGCTGGTGGTTCGGTGCCGATCACATGATCCTGATGACCATGGCGCCGAAATCGGTGACCTCGCCGATCGCCATGCTGGTCGCCGAGCAGATCGGCGGCGTGGCGGCGCTGGCCGCGGTGTTCGTGCTGATCACCGGGGTGATTGGCGCGATCTTCGGCCCGGCGCTGCTGACCCGCCTCGGCGTGCACAGCCCCGAAGCGCGCGGCATGGCGCTGGGCATGACCGCGCATGCGGTCGGCACGGCGGTGGCGATGCAGGAAAACGACGAGTGCGGCGCGTTCGCCGCGCTGGCAATGAGTCTGATGGGCGTGGCCACGGCGGTGTTCCTGCCGTTGGCGGTGTCGATGGTGGTGTAAGGATATGTCTATGAGTCTGCCGCTTTTCCCGCTGAACACGGTGCTGTTCCCCGGCTGCAACCTCGATCTGCAGATCTTCGAGGCGCGCTACCTCGACATGATCGGCCGCTGCATGAAGCAGGGCGTCGGTTTCGGTGTGGTGTGCATCCTTGAGGGCAGCGAAGTCGGTGTGGCACCAGAAGGTTTCGCAATGGTCGGTTGCGAGGCGCGGATCACCGATTTCGAGCAACAGGACAACGGCTTGCTCGGCATTCGCGTGCAAGGCGGACGGCGCTTCACGGTGTTGCGCACCGAAGTGCAGCGCGATCAGTTGATTGTCGCTGACGTCGAATGGCTGGACGATGAGCCCGAGCAACCGTTGCAGGACGAGGACGCCGACCTGGTCGCGCTGCTCAAGGCGCTGGCCGAACACCCGATGGTCGAGGCGTTGAACATGGGCACCGAAGCCGCCGGGCAACAGTCGTTGGCCAATCAGCTTGCCTATCTGTTGCCTTTTGCCGAAGAGGACAAGATCGATCTGCTGCAACTCGACGACCCACAGCAACGGCTGGATGCGATCCAGGCATTACTCGACGAACTGCAGGGCGAACTGTTCGCCTAGTTTCACTTTGAATCAACTCGCGCTGCCTGCCAGTATTGTTTCGCTTTTGTCTTTGTCTTAATTTCAAGTTGCTCGCAGGATGCGAGCAACTTGAAAATAACAAGGATAAATCATGACTTTATATGAAGATGAACGGGCATTCTGGGACGATATTGCTGGCAAGTATATCTTGAAGCATGCCGGTACTGATCATAACGCTGGCCACGTCATTGAGGCGGCAGCGATTTATGCGGATCGCATGGTAATGGCCCGGCGGAAACGAAAAACCGAAAACATTCCGGATGGCGATGTTCTGCGAATGTCGGCAACAGCCACAGTCGCTATCTGATCCTTTTCCTTTTTCAACTTTTCTGTCGCTGTCTTGAACATGGCAGCAGAGTGTTTACCAATGGGTAGTTCTATGTCTTTGGCAAAAGTAAACAATGAAAGCTTCAGCGCCAATCTTTATCTGGACGGTCTTCCGGTAGTTCTTAATCAGCAACGCCTGCAACAGACCCTGCGCCACAAGCGCATAACTCAAGGCGAAAAACTCGATGCTGAAGTGGGGTTGGCCGACTCGCGGACATCCGCCCTTATCACCCTGGCTGACAATGAGGACGATGCTCCGTTGCTGTTGAGGTTTGTTCCTGAAGGTAACTGTTACGCAATTCAAGTGATACATCCGGGCGTGTTTGACGGTGCGCGATTATTCATCGAAGACAAGACACATAATTTGCTGGTCAGCACCAGCGCTCCGGCACAACTCTATTCAATCAGTACCTACGGCGTGGCCAAGGCTTCTTTGAGCAATATCGCATCCGGCCCGGCTTATATCGAATTGAACAGCGAGCCGAAAGATAAGCCGCTGTATCGTCAGGTAAGCGATGGCATGAGCAAATTCCTCGACGCGAACCCCAACGGGACAGGGCATAACGCCTTCAATCCAAAACCCGCAAGGTTTGTGATCAGCGTGCTCAAATAGCGCAACGCCGCAATTGAAGGACAGACGCCATTCGTTATCGAATGGCGTCTGGATTTCACGGCCGATAATGTTCAGCAACGGGCCAGACTATATCGTTGGAACATGTTTTCCTGCCCTTGGGCAACCTCACTATGGGGCCCTTGGAGGCAGCTACGCGATCGATCAACTGATCGTATGAATTGCTATGATCGCCCCCAGCCCAAGTGTCCTCCTCGATATCCGCGGCATCGCCTCCGGCCTTCCGGAAAATATCCTCGACTCTTGCCGCCCGACTCAGGTCCGAGCGCACCAGCCATATCCGCTCGGCACTGATGCCTCGCGTGGGCATGGAAATACGTCCTTCGTGGCTGTCGCCATCAAAATCCCTGTTGTTCAGGTAAAGGTTTTCCACCCGTGGGACCACTTCGATGCCGCGGGTGTCGATGACATACAGGAAACCATGTGTCTGTTTGCGTCGCAGCAACGGATAATCGCGCGAATTATCCATTTCAAATGAGGTGTCTGACTCTTCACCCGAACTGTGTCGATTTCCGCTGGATGAGTCACTGTCGGAAAAATGCCCCGGATAGCGATTGGCCTGGCTGTTGTAGTGCCGAGGGTTGGAGTAGTAATCAAAACCCAGGTATTGAATGCCGTTGCCCAATGAGAGCGTCGTGCTGAAGGCTCGCCGTGTTGTCGAGTCGGAAGGGTTGCCCCGCAACTTCACCAGCCGCCCGTCACGCGCCAGTTCGAAGGGGGTGCGCAAATCGGCGCGGAACATTGCCGGAATATCCGTACGGTAAAGATAATCATGCTTGTTGCGCATGTATCCGGCATGTTCCAGATAGCTTTGCAAAAAGTCTGCTTCGTAACGCTGTTGGACAGGCGGCAAGTCACCCTCGATGCTTTCACCTTCTTGCCGCAGTCTCAGACTGAAGGGTCCAAGCTCTTGGGCAATCTGTTCGAAGCGTTTGGCATCCTGCACATTTCGGGTCAGGCTTTTGTGCTGTTCGGCCCATGCGGGAAAGCCGTTTTCCATGTCCGGGCGCAAGCGTTTTTGTTGCGCGGTGCTGAGATTGTAGGTGCGTAAAAGCTCGGCGCATTCACTGCGAGTCTTTTGCGGGTGGGACCATTTCATGGAGTCCAGAAGGAATTTGTAGTGACTTTTGATATCTCTGCGTCTTGCCCAGCCCGGCGGGGCCCCGTTGGCCTCGGCCTCGGTACGAAAGGCAAGAATTTCCGCGCCGCGCAGGCTGTACACATCCCATAGTTCGCCATCGGTCCAGTTCGCCAGCTTCAACGGCAAGGCGGCATCCGCGCGTGCTTCGTTCGGGTCTGCCTTGATCAGGCGGCCGTATTTGCCCTTGAAGGCGAAGCCGACATTCAGTCGTGTATTTACTTCCTCTTTATGGGGATTTTTTTCCCATTCGTGTACCGCGTAATAGCCTTGTTCGTTCGGCACCGGCGCGTAACGCGGCTTGGCCAACTCATACAGGGTGTAGCGGTCGGGCGGGTACTCTTCGATGGGCTTGTTCAAACTCCACAAAACAGTGTCCGCGACTCGATAAAGAGGCGGTCCCGATGGCGTCCGTTCACTGGGCAATCTGGCGCGCCAGGCTTTGATCAGATCGTGGTACGCCACCATCACCGTCTGCCCTGCGGCCGATCCGTCGTCGTTGGCGATGTCTGCGAACTTGCGCCCCTTGTATTCTTTCAGACCGTCTGCATCGGGGCGTAAAGTCCCGTCAATGTCTTGCAGGTAAGGCTCCAGCGGCGACATGGCAGACCGCTGAGTAGGCCTCTGCGCATCAAGGATCCGGCTCACCGTTATCACGGGTTCCGGGCTGGCGTGACTGCCGTGAGGACTGCGGGCGAGAATGTCCGGCGATGTGAACGAGCCGTCCGGCCTGACGCGGCCAGGCAAGCGTGCATCAAGATCGATGGGACGATCAGGGCTGATCGGGCGGGAGGTCGAGGTGCCCGGCGTTTCCGGTGTCGGTAATGGGCGAAGTGTCCCGGGTTTCTGGCGCATAAAGGTCATTCCATGTAGTGAACCCGGCCAGTCATTGGCCGAGGTGATCAAGTGCCGGACTGGAGCTCAGGTCCATCCCGGCACGTTGTTGAAACCGGCAGCGCGCGGTCAGTTGATGTTGACGGGGATGAACAGGTCTTCGCGTTTGACGCGTGTCTGCCGGTCAGTCAGCAGGCTCCAGTGGCGGTTTACCGAGTTGTAAACCAGCGTGCCCACTGTGTCGGGCTGGTAGCCAATGTGAGTCACGTAGACCCGCACTGCCAACTCGTTGCGCTGCCGGTGTTGCTCGATATCGGCCAACAGCGCATCGACGCCGGCGTAGCCTTGGGCATTGATGACGTACAGCTGCAAGATCTCGAACAGCAGCGAGACTTGATAGAGATTGCCGGCGGTGGTCGCCACGCTGACCGATTCCACCGGTGTGTCATCGCCGATATCCGGCAATTGGACAGTCACGCTGGCGATGCGCAAGCGGTTGTCCTGCAATTGGATTTCGTCGCGAGTGACGGTTTCGTCCATTGTCCTGGTGTACAGATTCCAGCTTGAGGCGTTGGCCGTTTTTGCCGCAGCCCCAGGTGTGGCCAGGCGCACGATGCAGTTGCTGGCCAGGTAGATGTCGTACGTCGCGCTATGACCCTCAAGCAGATAAATGCCGGTATGCGCCCGGGATTCGATGACGATTTTGCTGGGTCGATCGGTCAGCAGCGGCTTCTCACTGATGGCGGGCCGGGTGAACGGGTAGTTGCCGTTGCGCCGTTTCAGCCAGCTTCGAGTGCTGACCTGTCGTGCGCCGGGGTTGTTGGCGTCCTCTTCGTAGTCCAGGTGCGGCAGTTGCAGGCGATAGGACACTCCGTCCCGCATGACCACAACGATGTCTTGCGCCAATTGCGGCGTGGTCACTTTGAGGCTGTTGCGCCCGCTGTACCCGGTGGCAGCAGCGATCGGTTGAATCACGCCCTTGAATGCCAGCACTTTTGCCGGCAACCGCAGCGACAGGCAGAAGTCTTTGTAGGTCAGGTGAGTATTGCCCGAAACGCCTTTGCGCACCTGGACGGCATAGCTGAGCTCGACGTCGATGATTTCGTCGTCGCCGTAGTCCAGAAAAACGCTGCGCGGCCTGGTGGCGCTGCGTGCGATGACGAACTCGACCTCGCGCTGAGTACGGGTGACAAAATGTCGGCCCAGGCTCTGATTGTCGATCGTCACCGTACCGCCATTGACGATCGCCGGGGCAGGGGCGGGCTGACCAATGACGGTCACGGCGACATCGATGTCCTGACTCAGCGCTGGACCTGGTTCCTGAGGGAGCTGAGCCAGCAGTTCGTAGCCATCCTGGGTGCGGAACAGCCATCGATCGTTATGCAACCGACGCTGGCCGTCGACCATTCGATAGACGTTTTCCAGGGTCAGCACGTGGTCTGGGTCGTCGCCGTCCTTTCCGCGCAAGGAATTGATCACCAGCGAGGTGCCGATGATCTGCCAGCGCTGAATCACCGCGTGCGGCCAGCCCATTTCGATCACGCTCGAATGCGCGCTGTCCTCGGTGATTGTCGTGCGTGCGTTGGTGTGAGCGATGTAATAGCGATCGACGCCGCTACCGCCGTCCACGTGACATTCGAGGCCGTAGATGGCAATCGTGTCGTTGCCGGCACCGGCGCTGACGCGATCATGGCCATGGGCTGAGATCTGGTTGGCCTCGGTATTGCCGATGACGTGGCTGCTGCCTTTGCGCAGCGTCGAAACGTTCTCGAACGATGTCAGGTGCGCGACTTCAATGCCTGGTCCTTCCGGGTCCAGACCACGCAGCGTGACCTTGCCGCTCGGCAGGTCAATCCGATGGCCGATGTGTCGTGTATCAGTGGCTGGCCGCTGGCCTTCAAACGCAAACGTATCGCTACCGTCGCCGCCATCCAGCACATTGATGTGCGGCGGTTTGGTCAGCCGGTCCAGTTCCTCGTCAGCGACCTGCTGATAGAACGCATCGTTTTTGTCGCCACCGCTGAGCGCCTTGTGTCCCTGGCGGTAGGTAAACAGGTTGGGCTGCGCCTTGACGCCGGCGACACGGTCATTGCCATCGCCCAGGCGCCAGAACACGCCTTTGCCTTCGCCTGCACTGCCGTTGACAACGCCCTTGAGGTTGTCGGGTAATCCATGGCTTGCATCGATGATATCGTCGCCGCCGACGATCACCGCCTGGCTGTCGAGTCTGAACGGCAGCTGCCCGACGCTTTCGTCCCACTGGTAACGCCATAGTTCGACAGGGCGCAATTCGGCGCGAAACGCGCCATTGACCACTTGGGCGATGGAGTCGCTGTAAGCGCCGGCAAGCATGTCTTTGGCCGACAGTTCGAGCTGTTTTTCGTAGTCACTGGAAAGCCTGGACAGCTTGAAGCGATCCATCACTTCGGCGTCCAGTTCCTTGCCGGTAAAAGCGAACCATCCCGAGCGCAGACGCTCGAGTGTTGTCAGTTCGATGTAATCATCGATCTGGTCGACGACCCTGGCGGCTTGATAGATCAATGAACCGGAGATGAGCAGTGCGGCAGCCGCGAGGCCGAGCGGGCCGGCAACACTGCCGAAACCGGCCAGCGCGGCGACGCCCAGCACCAGGCTGATGCCAGCGCCCGCTACACTCAGGGCAGCGCTGAAATAATGGTCCTGAGCTTCTTTGCCCGATGACGCGGCGGCGGCGTTGAACGATTTGATCGCGTCGACAATGTCGAACGGCAAGGTGATCGCGCTGGCGAACATTCCCGCGCCACGGCTCATGTATTTGCCGATCGAGGTCAGCGCAAAACCCCTCATTACATTGCTGCCCTGAGTCAGCATCGCCTGGCCTGTTCTGGCCAGACCCCGCTCAATGATCAGCGAGCCGAGTTCTGCGGCGATGGATCCGCCGTAGTAGAGCATTTCCAGCGCCTCGCCTTTTTTGATCGCATCGGTCAGGGCCATGTAGCCGCTGTAGATGCCGAAGGCTTGCATGCCGACTCCTGCGCCGCTCATCAAATAGCTTTTGGTCTTGTTGATCCAGCCGGGCGCGTGTTCAAACGCGTCCGCCCGGTGGATTTCCAGCTTTTGCGCAGCCTTGCCCAATTTGTTGAGACGATCCATGGCGCTGCCCGAAACCAGCGGCATATCACTGACGAACAATGGGCCGGCATCGACCGAGCGCTTGCAGGCAATCTCATAGAACAGCAGTGCCGCCATGTCATTGTCGGGAAAGTCCACGGCTTGCAAGCGGGACTGCACCTTTGCGGACTCGAAATGGAGTCCGTCCAGAAAAGCCTGATCCACGCGCTTCATGTTGGCATTCGCCGGACTGACAGGTTGACCGTCGACGGTCGCCCCCAGCGCTTGCAACTCGACCCGACTGATCACGACCTCGCCGATACGCAGTGGGCCCAGGTGTTTGTCGATTGCCTTCAGAGTCTGGCGAAGGGATGGGGGGCTGTCAGGCACCTCGCCTGGCACGTCCGCTCGATCGGGCATGGGTGGGGACGGCGTATGGGCATTGGCCGAGGCGTCTATGGGGGTAACTTGAAGCGCGCGCACGTGGGCGACATGAGCCGCGGGAACGATGAGTTTCGACACGTATTAATCCTTTAATGGTGTGCATGAGGAGCCGGTTTCCCTGGCGGCTTTACTTGAGCATCTGAAGTTCGGGCCAGGCGATGTCATGGGCAAACTCGTCCTTGTTGCCTGAGAGCCTGAGTATCGGCAGGCCCGCCGCTTCCACCTGGTCGATCAACTGGTCGTATTCGAACCGGTTGGAGTGCCCGGCATGGGTGGCCGCTTCGATGCGATCAGCGTTTGCCCCAGCCTGCTCTTTGATGTCTTCGACCCTGGCGCCCTTGGTCAGGTCTGTGTTCAGTAACCAGACACGCTCGGCTGAAACTCCGCTGCGCGTGACCGAGATCAACCCTTCGAAATCGTCGGAGGGGAACCAGGTCGGCGGGGTGTCACGCGCAGCGGAATTGAACATCATGTTTTCTTCGTGGGGGACGACCTCCAGATCGCGCGTGTCGAGCGCGTAGAGAAACATTTCCGTCTGCCGTGTGCGCGTGGACCGGTAGCCGCGTTCGTGATCCCATGCCACAGGGCTGTCAGGATCCGACCAGTCTGACGAGGAGTCACTCGGTGTATCACTGGCGTCGCTTGCGCCGCTTTCCGAACCGCTGTCGCCCGTGTCGCGTCCCGGGTATTTATGGGTCTGGCTGTTGAAACGCAGGTATTCGGGATCGGGGGCGCGGGCATATCCCTGTCCTGCCTGGAGACTGAACGTCGCGCTGATCGGCTTGTGTGTGGTCGCGCCGGGTTCGTGGTGATAGCGCGGCAGCATGGTACGGTCGTTCGCCAGCTCGAACGGCGTGCGCTCGTCACCGCGAAACAGCGCCGGAATGTCCGTGCGGTACAGGCAGTTGTTCTTGTTGCGCAGATAACCGAGCTGTTTCAACAGCGCTTCGCGCACCTCGGGGGTCAGGCTGTTTTCTGCGTCGTACCAATCGTGGCGGGCATTGCGCTTGAGGTTGAGCTGCTCGAGCGCATCGGCGGCAAACTGGTCGAAGCGTTGCGGGTTGCTGACGTCCTCCAGCAAGCGCTTGTGCGCCAATGCCCACGCCGGAAGCGTCAGATGGCTGGCCATTTCCTGCTGCAAACGCGACAGTTGCCTGGGCAGCAGATTGAACGATTGCAGAAAGGCTTCGCGCTCGGCAAAGCCCATCTGCGGGTGCAGCCAGCGCAACGAGTCGCGCAGCAGATCGGTTCGCGGATTTTCCGTGGTTGTGGGGTGTGCCCACTGTGGCGGCGTGCCGGTGGCCTGGGCTTGGACACGAAAGCGCGCGATGTCCTCGCCCTGTAGCCCATATAGCTGCCATATCTCATGATCGGTCCACTGTTTGAGGTGGAGCGGCGACGCTGCGAATCCACCCGCTGGAGGATCAACCGCTATGTAATTGCCATATGAATCCCGGAAGGCGAACAGCATGTTGTCTTTGCGTGAGCCAAATAGCGGAATCATTTCGTAATAGCCCTGAGCATCCGGCGAACGCCAGGATGGGCTGTAACGACTTTGATTGATGGGTATTGTCACGGGGGCGAGGCGCGGTCGCTTTGGCGCGGGTTGTTCGGTCAGGCGCCAGGTGGGGCTGTCTGCGTTTTTGTACAGGCGCGGTCCGGAGGGAACGCGCTCGGTGAGTAACTTGCTGCGCAACGCGCCGGTTTCATCCTCACCCACATGCGTGGTTTGCAGAGCTCCCTGATATTCGACGTCTGCGAACTTTCTGCCAACGATCCAGCGAAATCCATCATTGTCGGCAGGCTGCATTCCACGCACAAAGGTCTCCGATAACCAGTAATCGTTTATTGAAGTGGAATGTTCCGAGCGATAGGCGCTGTGTGCCGGTAACTGAAAGATTTCAACCGCTGGCAACCGCGGATTCGCATCGGCAAGGGCGCTGTCGAAGTTGGTACTGTGCAGCGCAAGATCGGGGATGCCGGCTCTTGGCGATATTTCAATGCTGCTGACATCAAACATGGGCCGATGTGGCGTTGGCACGTTTGCATCAGTTTGATGCGTGGTTGTGACTGACGTCTTGCGGGGTATTTTTGGACTCATGAAAGACTCGATAAGAAATGGATTGTTGTATGACTCGGCAGAACTTCAATGCGTGGTTTGAATAAATATGGATAGCCAGCAAATGTCCGAGTCGGGCCCATCAATCTAACGGTTTTTCAAAAGCGCGAAACACTGAGCAGGCATGTTTCAACTTGAATATGTAACGCTAGTTTTGCGTCGATCAAGAATGCGGAAATGTCGGTTTTATAACCAGGAAAGTTAACCGGGAGGGAGGAAGTTTGCGTAGGTTGCAAGCGCCGCTCTTGTCGGAATATTCCGAAAGAGCGGCGTATAAGAAATGTCGCTTGTAAATTGCCTGTTTTAGTAGGCGTAACGCAACAATGTATGTGGCAAGTGGCGCATAACGAAGAATCCGAACAGCGCGACCATGGACGGCAGGATCAGCCACCAGATCTTGAAAGGCATGGCGTTGAGCGGCGCCTGCCGCTGGTTTGACCACAGCATCGCGGCGCAGACGCAGCTTGCAAGCATTGCACCGGCCAATATGTCGGTTGGCCAGTGCGCGCCGAGATAGACCCGCGACAAAGCAATGGAGAATGCCGGGATGCAGGCAATCAGCAGCCAGGTCAGGCGCATGCGTGGCGGCTGCCCGCGTCCGGCCAGGACACCCAGCGTCAGGAACAGGGCGAATGCGCCAGAAGCATGGCCGCTGGGCATGCTGTAGGTGGTCAATGGATCGCTGAGCACTTCCGGGCGTACCCGGGCGAAAAAATACTTGGTGCCGGTGTTGGCCATGGCGGTGATCAGCATGGTGGCGCCCGCGAACATCGCCTGGCGCCATTGCTTGCACAGCAACAGCAATATGACGAGCAGGGCGCTGAACAGCAGCATGTTGCGGAATTCGCCGATCAGGGTCAGCGTCACGGCGATTTCGTCCAGCGCTGGCTGGCGATGTTCCTGCACCAGAGTCATCACACCGTTGTCGAGCGCGGTGAGGTATGGATAGCCGATAAACAGCCCGATCAGGATCAACAGGCTCATGCCGCCGATCCAGATCGTCGCGCGACGATGGCGGCGCACGCTGCTGTTGACGCTCAGGCCGACCATCACCGCAATGCTGGCCGCGACAATCCCGGCTTCGAGCCAGAAACCTTCAGGCAATGGCAGGCGGAACGCTGCGCCCGTGGCCCAGCCCGGCAACAGATAAGCCAGGCTCCAGCCCGCAGCGGCCAGCAGGCTGACGGCGAAGAAACGCGGGAACGGCATGTCGCACATCCCGGCAACCATCGGCAGCATCGGCCGCAGCGGGCCGATGAAACGCCCGACCAGCAGGCTGGCGATGCCATAGCGCTGGAAGTACGACTCGGCGCCGGCCATCCATTCCGGATGATGGCGTAGCCCGGGGAGGCGGCGGATGTTCTGGTGGAAATGGCGGCCGAGGAAGTAGGAAATCAGGTCGCCAAGAATGCCGCCAAGAAAGCCCAGCAGCAGCGTTTCGCTCAATGACAGCGCGCCGCTGCCGGCCAGCACCGCCACGGCAAACAGCAACACCGTGCCCGGCACGATCAGCCCGGCGATCGCCAGACATTCCACGCACGCCACGATGAACACCGCTGCGGCCAGCCACTGCGGATTGGCGCCGAGCCATCCGGTGATGCTATCGAGCCATGGGCCCATACAGAAAAACTCCATTCATTCTTTAAGTAATTGTTACGCGGTGGACTGCTGACCTGTGGGAGCGAGCCTGCTCGCGAATGACGCTGTGTCAGACGAAAGAAGCGTTGGCTGGCACGACCCCTTCGCGAGCAGGCTCGCTTCCACAGGGGAGGTCATCATTCATTGACGGATGCGGCGTCGGTTACGGGAAGCAAAATATAATCCCGGCCTTCGACCTGACCCCGTCGCAGCGGGTTCCGCGTGCACCATTGCGCATACGCAGCGTCAACGAAGCGATACATCAAGTGTTCATCGCGGCCCAGCGGGATGCCCAGCCGAGTGGTTTGAATAATCTGCGAGGGTGCCGGTCCCGCGTCCTCGACCAGCAACAACTCATGATCGAAACGCTTGGCGTCCCACATCGGTACTTTCAAACCCAATGCCTTGCACAGCAACGTCTGCCCGGCGCACAACTTCTGCGTCGGCCGCGGTCGCCCCTGGGCATCGGGATTGTTCAGCAGCATCTGCGCCAGACTCGCCGGGCCGCTGACCTCGTCGACCCACGGATAGGCGGATTTGATCAGCACGGCATTGCCCGGACCTTGCGCACTGAAGTTCAGCGAATCACCGCCGCGGGCGTAGTACATATAGATGTGGCCGCCATCCAGAAACAAAGCCTTACGCTTTTCTGTGTAACCGAGCGAGGCATGACTGCCTTTTTCCGCGAAGTAATAGGCTTCAGTCTCGATGATTCGCGCACTCAGCCACAGATCACCGACGCGATGGCGGATGACTTTGCCGAGCAGCGCCTGCGCCAGAACCTGGGCGTCGCGGTCGAAAAAACTGTCCGGCAGGCCCACGGGCAGGCGCGCGGACTCGGGGCAAAGGGGCACGTTGGTCATGATGGGCAAGGTTTATCCAGGCTCAAGAGGTCGTGATGATAACAACGCTGAGCTTAATTACGTCTGAACGACGGGCAAACGCAGCTCATTTCGACCATCCGCCCGTCACCGCTGTTAGTCCCGGGACGCGACAGCTATAATCTGCCGCTTTCCTCTTTGCCAAGACCCCAGCAGACCATGACTGAGTCCGTTCTTGACTACATGACCCGATTGGGTCGCGCCGCCCGCGCTGCCTCCCGGGTCATCGGTCGCGCCAGCACCGCGCAGAAAAACCGCGCCTTGCAGGCTGCCGCCAATGCTCTGGATGCTGCACGCGCCGAGCTGGCCGCAGCCAATGAGCTGGATCTGGCTGCCGGTCGCGCCAGCGGTCTGGAGCCGGCGCTGCTGGAACGTCTGGAACTGACCCCGGCACGCATCGACGGCATGATCGTCGGCTTGCGTCAGGTCGCTGCACTGGCGGATCCGGTCGGCGCGATCCGCGACATGAGCTTCCGTCCGTCGGGCATTCAGGTCGGCAAGATGCGCGTGCCGCTGGGCGTGATCGGGATCATCTACGAATCCCGTCCGAACGTGACCATCGATGCCGCCAGCCTGTGCCTGAAGTCCGGCAACGCGACCATCCTGCGCGGCGGCTCCGAGGCGATTCATTCCAATCGCGCGATTGCCGCGTGCATTCAGCGCGGTCTGGCCGAAGCCGAATTGCCCGCCGCCGTGGTGCAAGTGGTCGAAACCACTGACCGTGCCGCTGTCGGCGCGCTGATCAGCATGCCGGAATACGTCGACGTCATCGTGCCCCGTGGCGGTCGTGGCCTGATCGAACGCATCAGCCGCGATGCCCGCGTGCCGGTGATCAAGCATCTGGACGGCATCTGCCACGTTTACGTCAGCGAACATGCCGATCTGGCCAAAGCCCAGCGCATCGCTTTCAACGCCAAGACTTACCGTTATGGTATCTGCGGCGCGATGGAAACCCTGCTGGTCGATCAGGCTGTTGCCAGGGATTTCCTGCCGTCGATGGCTGCGCAGTTCCGCGACAAAGGCGTCGAACTGCGCGGTTGCGAGCGCACCCGGGCGATCATCGAAGCGGTCGCGGCCAGCGAAGACGACTGGCACACCGAGTACCTGGCGCCGATTCTGTCGATCCGCGTGGTCGACGGTCTGGAGCAGGCGATCGAACACATCAACCATTACGGCTCCCATCACACCGACTCGATCGTCAGCGAAAACCTCGCCGACACCCGGCGGTTCGTGGCGGAAGTCGACTCGGCCTCGGTGATGATCAACACGCCGACCTGCTTTGCCGATGGATTTGAATACGGATTGGGTGCCGAGATCGGCATTTCTACTGATAAGCTGCACGCCCGCGGCCCGGTCGGGCTCGAGGGGCTGACCTGCGAGAAGTACATCGTGGTCGGTGATGGCCAGTTGCGCGGCCAGGCGACGGTCTGACTTGACCGACCTCGACCTGACAGCGCCGCACACCGGCAGCGAGTCGCGCCCGCAACGCATTGGCGTGCTGGGCGGTACGTTCGACCCGGTGCACATCGGCCATTTGCGTGGCGCGCTGGAAGTTGTCGAAGCGCTGGCGCTGGATGAGTTGCGCCTGATGCCGAACGCGCGCCCGCCACATCGCGGGACGCCGCAGGTGTCGGCGCAGGATCGGCTGGCGATGGTCGAGTGCGCGGTGGCCGGATTGCCGCCGCTGGTGGTGGACGCCCGCGAATTGCAGCGGGACAAACCGTCCTGGACCATCGATACCCTGGAGTCGCTGCGCGCAGAGATGCCCGCCGAGACCCAGGTTTTTCTGCTTTTGGGCTGGGACGCATTTTGCGGCCTGCCCACTTGGCACCGCTGGGAAGAGTTGCTCCAGCATTGCCACATCCTGGTGCTACAGCGCCCGGACGCCGACAGCGAACCGCCGGATGCCTTGCGCAACCTGCTGGCAGCGCGTTCGGTGAGCGACCCGCTGGCCCTGAAAGGGCCGAGCGGACAGATTGCATTCGTCTGGCAGACACCGCTCGCGGTTTCCGCCACCCAGATCCGTCAACTGCTGGCCAGCGGTAAGTCGGTACGTTTCCTGGTGCCCGACGCGGTCCTGGCCTACATCGATGCGCACGGTCTGTATCGTGCGTCGAACTGAACAAGGCGTGCTTCACTGATACGAATCACCGTATCCCCAAGCCGCCGAATACATGAGCAAAACGAGTTACATATGACTGATAAAGATCTACCGAAAGTAAAGCGCAAAGGCACGTTCAAGAGCGCACCACTGCCGGAAGCCGTCAACACCAACGAGCCGCTCAAGGGCGACGAACTGGTCAAGATTGCCGTCGCTGCGCTGGAAGACGTCAAGGCCCAGGACATCCAGATCATTGATGTGCGCGACAAGCAGAGCATCACTGACTACATGATCATCGCCACCGGTACCTCCAATCGCCAGATCAACGCGATGCTGGACAAGGTCCGCGAGGAAGTGAAGAAGCAGGGCGCCAAGCCGCTGGGCGAAGAAGGCAAGGGCGACAGCGACTGGGTTCTGCTCGACCTCGATCTGGTGATCGTGCACATGATGACTGCCTCGGCGCGTCAGTTCTACGACCTGGAGCGCCTGTGGGCCGGTGCCGAGCAAAGCCGTGCGGCCGATGCCAAGCACCACAGCCCGGAAAACACCCACGAGCATTTCACCAAGCTCAACAAAGACCAGTTCTAAGGGATCGCTGTGCGACTGCGCCTGATCGCCGTCGGTTCACGCATGCCCAAGTGGGTGGAAGAAGGCTGGCATGAATATGCCAAGCGTCTTCCGTCCGAGCTGGCGCTGGAACTGGTGGAAATTCCGCTCAACACCCGTGGCAAGAATGCCGACGTGGCCCGTTTCATCCGCCAGGAAGGCGAAGCCATGCTGGCCAAGGTCGGGCACAACGAGCGGATCGTCACGCTGGAGGTTCACGGCAAGCCGTGGAGCACCGAGCAACTGGCGGTCGAACTCGATCGCTGGCGCCTGGATTCGCGCACGGTCAACTTCATGGTCGGCGGCCCGGAAGGGCTGGCACCGGAAGTCTGTGCCCGCGCTGACCAGCGCTGGTCATTGTCGCCGCTGACCTTGCCGCACCCGCTGGTGCGGATCCTGATCGGCGAACAGTTGTACCGTGCCTGGACCGTGTTGTCCGGCCACCCTTACCACAAGTAAGCCTGCCCTCATGTCTCAGCCGATCCGCATCAAGGACCACGAAAAGGACGCCCGTCTGGTGCGCAGCCGTGTCGTGTTCGGTGCGATCGTGATCGTGGCGCTGATCTGTGTGTTGATCGCGCGTCTGTATTACCTGCAGGTGATCCAGTACGAGTACCACTCGACCCTCTCGGAAAACAACCGCGTCCATGTGCAGCCGATTCCGCCGACGCGCGGGCTGATTTTCGACCGCAACGGCGTAGTCGTGGCCGACAACCGGCCGAGCTTCAGCCTGAGCATGACCCGCGAGCGCTCCGGCGACTGGCAGCAGGTGCTCGATGTCATCGTCGAGGTCCTGGAGCTGACGCCCGAGGACCGGGTGATCTTCGAGAAACGCATGCGTCAGGGGCGCCGGCCGTTCGAGCCGGTGCCAATACTGTTCGAGCTGACCGAAGAGCAGATCGCCCGCATTGCGGTGAACCAGTTCCGCCTGCCCGGCGTGGAAGTGGTCGCGCAACTGGTCCGGCATTACCCGCAGGGCGCGCATTTTGCGCACTCGGTGGGCTACATGGGACGGATCAACGAGAAAGAGCTGAAGTCGCTGGATCCGGTCAACTACAGCGGCACCCACCACATCGGCAAGACCGGCATCGAGCGGTTCTACGAGCCGGAATTGCACGGTCAGGTCGGTTACGAGGAAGTCGAGACCAACGCCCGTGGCCGCGTGTTGCGGGTGCTCAAGCGCACCGATCCGATTCCCGGCAAGGACATCGTCCTGAGCCTCGACATCAAGTTGCAGGAAGCCGCCGAGGCCGCGCTGGGCGGGCGACGTGGCGCGGTGGTGGCGCTCGATCCGAAGACCGGTGAAGTGCTGGCGATGGTCAGTCAGCCGAGTTTCGACCCCAACCTGTTCGTTACCGGGATCAGCTTCAAGGCCTATGCCGAATTGCGTGATTCCATCGACCGGCCGCTGTTCAACCGCGTGCTGCGTGGTCTGTACCCGCCGGGCTCGACGATCAAACCGGCGGTGGCGATTGCCGGTCTCGACGCCGGCGTGGTCACGGCTTCGAGCCGGGTGTTCGACCCGGGCTATTACATGCTGCCCAACTACGACCACAAGTATCGCAACTGGAACCGTACCGGTGACGGCTTCGTCGACCTCGACACGGCGATCATGCGGTCCAACGACACCTACTTCTATGACCTGGCGCACAAGCTCGGCATCGATCGGCTGTCGACCTATATGAACAAGTTCGGCATCGGCCAGAAGGTCTCGCTGGACATGTTCGAAGAATCCCCCGGCCTGATGCCGTCGCGCGAATGGAAACGGGCGACGCGCAAACAGGCGTGGTTCCCCGGCGAAACCCTGATTCTCGGCATCGGCCAGGGCTACATGCAATCGACGCCGCTGCAATTGGCCCAGGCCACGGCGCTGGTGGCCAACAAGGGCATCTGGAATCGTCCGCACCTGGCCAAGTCCCTCGACGGGGTCAAACCAGTGGATGAAAACCCGATGCCGAACATCGTCCTGCGCGACCCGTCCGACTGGAACAAGGTCAACCACGGCATGCAGCAAGTGATGCACGGTGCCCGGGGTACCGCGCGCAAAGCGGCGATCGGCGCGCAATACCGCATCGCCGGCAAGTCCGGTACCGCGCAGGTGGTGGCGATCAAGCAGGGCGAGAAATACGACCGCTCCAAGGTCCAGGAACGCCACCGCGACCACGCCCTGTTCGTCGGATTCGCCCCGGCCGATGATCCGAAAATCGTCGTCTCGGTGATGGTCGAGAACGGTGAGTCCGGTTCCGGCGTTGCCGCGCCGGTGGTGCGCCAGGTCATGGACGCCTGGTTGCTCGACCAGGACGGCCACCTGAAAGCCGAGTACGCCAGCCCTATCACTGCGGAGGCCCCGGCCCGTGATGAATAATTTCGATCGCATGCTCTCCAGCGAGGATGTGATGCGTCGCCGCGCGACGTTGCTGCAAAGACTGCATATCGATGGCCCGCTGTTGATCCTGTTGCTGATCCTCGCCGCCGGCAGCCTGTTCGTGCTGTATTCGGCCAGCGGCAAGAGCTGGGATTTGCTCGGCAAGCAGGCCACATCTTTCGGCATCGGTCTGGTGGCAATGATCGTCATCGCCCAGTTCGAACCGCGTTTCATGGCCCGCTGGGTGCCGCTCGGTTACGTGATCGGCGTGGTCTTGCTGATTGTCGTCGACATCATGGGCCACAACGCCATGGGCGCCACGCGCTGGATCAACATCCCCGGGGTGATCCGCTTCCAGCCCTCGGAATTCATGAAGATCCTGATGCCGGCGACCATCGCCTGGTATCTGTCCAAACGCACCTTGCCGCCGCAGCTCAAGCACGTCGGCATCAGCCTGATGCTGATTGGCGTGCCGTTCATTCTGATCGTGCGCCAGCCGGATCTCGGTACCTCGCTGCTGATTCTCGCCGGTGGCGCCTTCGTCCTGTTCATGGGCGGCCTGCGCTGGCGCTGGATTCTCAGCGTGCTGGCGGCGGCGGTGCCGGTATCGGTGGCGATGTGGTTTTTCGTCATGCACGACTATCAGAAGCAGCGTGTCCTGACTTTCCTCGACCCGGAAAGCGATCCGCTCGGTACCGGCTGGAACATCATTCAGTCCAAAGCCGCGATCGGTTCCGGTGGCGTATTCGGCAAAGGCTGGCTGCTCGGCACCCAGTCACACCTGGACTTTCTCCCGGAAAGCCACACCGACTTCATCATTGCTGTGCTTGGTGAAGAGTTCGGTCTGGTGGGGATTTGCGCGCTGCTGCTGATCTATCTGTTGTTGATCGGTCGCGGGCTGGTGATCACCGCCCAGGCGCAAACGCTGTTCGGCAAATTGCTCGCCGGCGCGTTGACCATGACTTTTTTTGTTTACGTTTTCGTCAACATCGGTATGGTCAGTGGCCTGTTGCCGGTCGTGGGGGTGCCGTTGCCGTTCATTAGCTACGGAGGAACTTCGCTGGTGACGCTGCTGTCAGCGTTTGGGGTTTTGATGTCGATCCATACCCATCGCAAGTGGATCGCACAGGTTTGAATAAGGTGAAGAGTGCAATGCAAGTAATGCGTGGCTGGGCGACTCGATGCGCGCCGCTGGTTGGCCTGGTGGGCCTGCTGGGTAGCGTGCAGGAAGCGCTGGCCGGCGACTATGAAGGCTCGCCGCAGGTGGCCGAATTCGTCGGCGAAATGACCCGCGACTACGGTTTCGCCGGTGAACAACTGATGGGTGTGTTCCGCGAGGCGCAACGCAAGCAGTCGATTCTCGACGCCATCTCCAGACCCGCCGAACGGGTCAAGCAGTGGAATGAATATCGCCCGATGTTCATCACTGACGCGCGCATCGCCCGGGGTGTCGACTTCTGGCGTCAGCACGAGGCGACCCTGGCCCGTGCCGAGCAGGAATACGGCGTGCCGGCACAAGTGATCGTGTCGATCATCGGCGTGGAGACCTTTTTCGGACGTAATACCGGTAATTTCCGCGTGATCGATGCATTGTCGACCCTCGGCTTCGACTATCCTCCCCGTGCCGAATTTTTCCGCAAGGAACTGCGTGAGTTCCTCCTGCTGGCCCGTGAAGAGCAGGTCGACCCGCTGACCCTGAAAGGCTCGTACGCCGGGGCCATGGGCCTGCCGCAGTTCATGCCGAGCAGCTTTCGCGCCTACGCGGTGGACTTCGACGGTGATGGCCACATCAATATCTGGAACAACCCGGACGATGCGATTGGCAGCGTCGCCAGCTACTTCAAGCGTCACGGCTGGGTCGCCGGCGAGCCGGTGGTCAGCCGCGCCGATGTGCGCGGCGAGCAGGCCGATGAAGGCCTGACCACCGGTATCGAACCGGTGAAGACGGTCGCAGAGTTGCGGGCGCTGGGCTGGTCAAGTCATGATGCGCTGCGCGATGATATGCCGGTTACCGCATTTCGCCTCGAAGGCGACAACGGCCCTGAATACTGGATGGGCCTGCAGAATTTCTACGCGATCACGCGTTATAACCGCAGCGTGATGTACGCCATGGCCGTACATCAACTGTCTGAACAGCTGGTACAAGCACGGGGCGTCAAGTAATGCAGGCATTGCCTAACAATAAACCCCTGAAGCTGGTGGCTTTCGCTGCGTTGGCAGTCCTGGTCGCCAGTTGCACGACCAGCCGTACACCGACGCAGAAAACCCCGTCCACCGCTGTCCGCGCCCAACCGGGCCTGGACATCAACCGCGCGCACAAAGACGGCGCGCCGTGGTGGGATGTCGATGTTTCGCGCATCCCGGATGCGACACCGACCCTGCACACCGGCCCGTACAAGGCCAACCCGTACACCGTGCTGGGCAAGACCTATTTTCCGTTGCAGGAATCCAAGACCTACGTGGCTTCGGGCACAGCGTCCTGGTACGGCACCAAGTTCCATGGCCAGAACACCGCCAACGGCGAAGTGTATGACCTGTACGGCATGAGTGCCGCGCACAAGACCTTGCCGCTGCCAAGTTACGTCCGGGTGACCAACCTGGACAACAACAAGACCGTGATCCTGCGCGTCAACGACCGTGGGCCGTTCTACTCCGATCGCATCATCGACTTGTCCTACGCAGCGGCGAAGAAGCTCGGCTATGCCGAAACCGGCACCGCGCGGGTCAAGGTCGAAGGCATCGATCCGCAGCAGTGGTGGGCGGCCAAGGGCCGTCCGGCGCCGCTGATGCTCAACGAGCCGCAAGTGGCGCAGAATAGCGCGCCAGTGATTACGGCTTCGGCCGGCACCGTCGAGCAATGGACACCGCCGCCGCAGCAACACGCCGCGGCCGTGGTGCCCGTGCAGATCGATGCAAAAAAAAACGCTTCTGCACCAGCGTCTGGCCAGTATCTGCAGGTGGGCGCGTTCGCCAACCCGGACGCTGCCGAACTGCTGAGGTCGAAGCTCAGCGGGATGGTGAGCGCGCCGGTGTTCATCAGCTCGATCGTGCGCAATCAGCAGACCCTGCACCGGGTACGCCTGGGGCCGATCGGCTCGCCGGGTGAGATCGCCCAGGTGCAGAACAGTGTGCGGCTGGCCAATCTGGGTTCGCCCAGCGTGGTCACCGAGTAACACGTAGACCTTGATTGACGGTTCACTTGCGGTATTCGGGGGGTGAACCAGGTTGTTGGCTCGTCGAAGAACAAAAGCCCGGCAAGGGTGACTGGAGTGAGCAACTGAACACGCGATGGCCCGTTAGAAGGCTGTCTGAATAAGTTTTGCCTTCGGGCAAGTTTCCATTAGCGATTTCGAGAGACGGATGAACATCACCACCTTTGCCAAACGCCTGTGTCTGCTAGTCCCGCTGCTCCTCTCGCCAGCCGCCTTCGCGGCCGAGATGATGCCGTCGCCACCACAACTGGCCGCCAAGGCCTATGTTCTGATGGACGCCAGCAGCGGTAACGTGCTGGTCGAAAACAACGGCGACCAGCGTCTGCCACCGGCCAGCCTGACCAAGCTGATGACCGCGTACATCGCGACCCTGGAAATCCGTCGCGGTCAGATCGGTGAAAACGATCCGGTGACCGTCAGCGAAAACGCCTGGCGCACCGGCGGTTCGCGGATGTTCATCAAGGTCGGTTCGCAGGTGACTGTCAGCGACCTGCTGCACGGCATCATCATCCAGTCGGGTAACGACGCCAGCGTCGCCTTGGCCGAGCACATCGCCGGCAGCGAAGACGCGTTCGCCGATCTGATGAACAAGACCGTCACCGAACTGGGCATGACCAATACCCACTTCATGAACCCGACCGGTCTGCCAAACCCTGAGCACTACTCGTCGGCGCACGACATGGCGATTCTGGCCCGTGCGATCATCCACGAAGACCCGGCTCACTATGCGATCTACTCGCAGAAAGAGTTCTTCTGGAACGGCATCAAGCAGCCTAACCGCAACCTGCTGCTGTGGCGCGACAAGACCGTTGACGGTCTGAAAACCGGCCACACTGATGAAGCCGGCTACTGCATGGTGTCCTCGGCGGTACGTGACGGCCAGCGTCTGATCGCCGTGGTGTTCGGCACCAACAGCGAAGTGGCCCGCGCGGCTGAAACCCAGAAGCTGCTGACCTACGGTTTCCGCTTCTTCGAAACCCAGACCTTCTACCAGAAGGGCACCGAACTGGCGCAGGCGCCGGTATGGAAAGGCACCACCAGCCAGGTCAAGGCCGGCCTGGCGCAAGACCTGACCATGACTCTGCCAAAAGGCCAGCTGAAGAAGCTCGCTGCCAGCATGACCATGAACCCGCAACTGGTTGCGCCAATCGCCAAGGGCGACGTGATCGGTAAAGTCGAAGTCAAACTGGAAGACAAGGTAGTGCACAGCGCCGACCTGATCGCTCTGGATGGCGTCGAGGAGGGTGGTATCTTCCGCCGCATGTGGGATAGCATCCGTCTATTCTTCTACGGCTTGTTCAACTGATTTTGTGTTGACCTGCATGGCCCCGCCCCGATCCGGTGCGGGGCCATGTGCGTTACCACGGCTTGCACTCTAGAGGCCGTTACGCCATGACCGATACCGAAGTAAAGGCGCCAAAGATCGAATTTCCCCAGACCGATTATCCGATCAAGGTGATCAGTGATACGGGTGTTGGCAACAAGGACAAGATCATCGCGATCGTCCTGAAACACGCGACCATCAATGATGAGCGCATCGACGAGCGTCAAAGCAGCAACGGCAAATACACCACCATCCAGTTGCACATCGTCGCCACCGACCAGGATCAGCTGTACAACATCAACAGCGAACTGCGGGCTTCCGGCATCGTGCACATGGTGTTGTGATGCACGGCACGCTGGGCTTTCGCGAGCTGGGCCAGATGGCTTACGAGCCGGTCTGGCATGCCATGCAGCGCTTTACCAACGAACGCGGCAATGCTGCCGCCGACGAAATCTGGCTCGTCGAACACCCGCCAGTGTTCACCCAGGGCCAGGCCGGCAAGGCTGAACACCTGTTGCTGCCGGGAGATATTCCGGTGGTGCAGGTCGATCGTGGCGGCCAAGTGACTTATCATGGCCCCGGGCAGCTGGTGGCTTATCTGTTACTGGATGTACGCAAGCTGGGTTTCGGCGTGCGTGATCTGGTCAGCCGCATGGAAGCCTGCCTGATCGAACTGCTGGCCAGCTACGGCGTCACCGCCGCCGCCAAGCCAGATGCTCCCGGCGTATACGTCGATGGAGCGAAAATCGCTTCTCTGGGTTTGCGCATTCGCCACGGTTGTTCCTTTCATGGCCTGGCCCTGAACGTGGATATGAACCTGGAACCGTTTCGACGGATTAATCCCTGCGGCTACGCCGGGCTGGCCATGACCCAGCTGAGCGATCACGCAGGATCGATTGAATTTGCCGAGGTAAGTGCCCGGCTGCGCGCGCAGCTCGTCAAACACCTCGACTATGCTGAGCAGACGACCCTCACGGGCGGAATCGACTGATATGACTACTGATGCAGTGCAAACCATGATCCCGACGCTCGACGTGACCGAGCGCCCGGCCCCGCGTCCCAAGGTTGAAGCCGGCGTCAAGCTGCGCGGCGCCGAGAAGGTTGCACGCATCCCGGTCAAGATCATTCCGACCACCGAACTGCCGAAGAAACCCGACTGGATCCGCGTGCGCATCCCGGTTTCGCCGGAAGTCGATCGCATCAAGAGCCTGCTGCGCAAGCACAAGCTGCACAGTGTCTGCGAAGAAGCGTCCTGCCCGAACCTCGGCGAATGCTTCTCCGGCGGCACCGCAACCTTCATGATCATGGGCGACATCTGCACTCGTCGCTGCCCGTTCTGCGACGTTGGCCACGGTCGTCCGAAGCCACTGGACGTCAACGAGCCGGAAAGCCTGGCCATCGCCATCGCCGACCTCAAGCTCAAATACGTGGTGATCACGTCGGTGGACCGCGACGACCTGCGTGACGGCGGTGCCCAGCACTTTGCCGACTGCATCCGCGAAATCCGCAAACTGTCGCCAAACGTGCAGCTCGAGACCCTGGTCCCGGACTACCGTGGGCGCATGGACATCGCCCTGGAAATCACCGCTGCCGAGCCGCCGGATGTGTTCAACCACAATCTGGAAACCGTGCCGCGCCTGTACAAGGCTGCGCGTCCGGGCTCGGATTACCAGTGGTCGCTGACCCTGCTGCAACGCTTCAAGCAGATGATGCCGCACATTCCGACCAAGTCCGGCCTGATGCTGGGTCTGGGCGAGACCGACGAGGAAGTCATCGAAGTCATGAAGCGCATGCGCGAACACGACATCGACATGCTGACCCTCGGGCAGTACCTGCAACCGTCGCGCAGTCACTTGCCGGTGCAGCGTTTCGTGCACCCGGACACTTTCGCCTGGTTCGCCGAAGAAGGTTACAAGATGGGCTTCAAGAACGTCGCTTCGGGCCCGCTGGTACGTTCCTCGTACCACGCCGACGAGCAGGCGAAGCTGGTCAAGGCCGAGCTGCTGGGTTCCTGATTCACTGCTGATGTAAAAATGCCCGCCGAGGACAGTTCCTCGGCGGGCATTTTTTTGCCTGAGACAAGGGGCTTTTGTTTGTCTCTTCAGCTGACTACTGTGTGTGCATGACTTTACCGCTGGAGCCCAAGGATGACCGTTCGACCGAGCCACACCCTGATTGCCCACCGACCCGTACCGGCGCTGCCCTCCGAAGGGACGATTGGCGTCATCGCGCCTGCCGGCCCCGGCGCCCTCGATACTGAAAAAACGCTGCAATGGATGCGCGCGCGCGGCTATGGGCTGAAGGTGTTTCCGGGTGTCTATGAGAAGGACGGCTATCTGGCCGGCAGTGACGACGTACGCCTGCGCGATCTGCACGCGGCATTCGCTGATCCTGAAGTCGACGCGATCATTTGCCTGCGCGGCGGCTACGGCACGCCGCGTCTGCTCGACCGAATCGATTACGACCTGCTCAGCCGGCATGCCAAGCCGTTTGTCGGCTATAGCGACATCACCGCGCTGCACCTGGCCATCAGTCGCTACGCCGGGTTTGTGACCTTTCACGGCCCGCTGCTCAATGCCGACCTGCTCGGCGACAAGGAGCCGCCGACCGTCACCTCATTCTTCGCCATGCTGCGCGGGCAAATGAAGTCAGGGAGTGTGCTGAGCCATCCGGCGGCTTATCCGTTATCCACCGTCGAACCGGGCATCGCTCACGGGCGTTTGCTCGGCGGCAACCTGGCAATGATTGCTGCAACCCTCGGCACGCCCTACGAGATTGATGTCGAAGGCGCAGTTCTGTTCATCGAGGACATCAACGAGCCGCTGTATCGCATTGATCGCCTGCTGACCCAGATGCGTCTGGCCGGCAAGCTGGCCCGACTGCGCGGTGTGCTGGTCGGTGATATCGCCGGGGTGGAGGTCGACGCGCTGAATCGGCTGCTCAAGCAAACCTTTGAGCCGTTGCGGATTCCGGTGTTGTCGGGTTGGCGCAGTGGCCATTGCGACCCGAACCTGACACTGCCGTTGGGCGCGCTGGTGCGCCTGGATGCGGGGAAGCAGGAGTTGCTGCTGGAGCAGGATGTGGTGATCAAAGTCTAGAAATTGGTCGCCTGACAGTCAGTCATCGCGGGCAAGCCCGCGAAGCTTTTATTGGGCGCGCAGGCTCTCAAGCAACTTGTGCGTCGGATACCCATCCGCCGGCCAGCCCAGCGCCTGCTGGGCACTGCGAATGGCCTTGCGGGTATTGGCGCCGATAATCCCGTCCGCCGTGCCGGCGTCGTAATTACGCGCGCTTAATAGCGTCTGCAGTTCGATGCGCTCGGTGCGGCTCAGCGGCAGATCATCTTTCGGCCAGTCGCCATTGATCAGGCCCGCGCCTTCAAAGCGCTCGGACAACAGGCTCACCGCCAGCGCATACGACGACGAATTGTTGTACTTGAGAATCGCCCGGAAGTTGTCGAGGATCAGGAACGCCGGGCCGCGATAACCGGCCGGCAGCAGCAGGGCGGCCGACAGTTGTTCGGAACCGGCTGGCACCTGCGCGCCATTGGGCAGGTTCACGCCCAGTTGCCGCCATTCGGCGACGCTTTTACGAATCGCGCCATCGGCCAGCGTGTAGTTGAAACCGCTCGGCAATTGCACTTCGAAACCCCACGGCTGGCCGCGTTGCCAGCCCGAGCTTTGCAGATAATGCGCGGTGGAGGCCAGCGCATCGGCCGGGCTGCCCCAGATGTCGCGGCGACCGTCACCGTCAAAGTCCACGGCGTGGGTGTTGTAAGTGGTCGGAATGAACTGGGTCTGGCCCATCGCGCCGGCCCAGGAGCCGAGCATTTTCTCCGGGGTGATATCGCCCTGTTGCAGAATCTGCAGGGCGGCGATCAGTTGCGCGTGAGCAAAGCCAGGACGACGGCCTTCGTAGGCAAGGGTGGCCAGCGAGTTGATCACCGACTTGCTGCCCTGAAACTGACCGAAATTGCTTTCCATGCCCCACACCGACACCAGCGCCTGGCGATCAACGCCATAACGCTGCTCGATGCTTTGCAGAATGTCGGCGTACTGATTGATCAACGCCTGGCCTTTGCGCACGCGCAGTGGCGACAGCGCACCGTCGAGGTATTCCCACACCGGGCGGGAAAACTCCGGCTGACTGCGATCGGCACGGATCACGCTGGCGTCGAAGCTGATGTTGGCAAATGCCTGATCGAACAGCTCGGGGCGAATCCCGGCGGCGAGGGCGTCCTTGCGGAAGCCCGCCTGCCATTCGGCAAAGGTCTGGGTCGGTTGAATATCGAGCGGGTCGGCGGACGGCACTACCGGCGGAATAATCGCTGGGGCCGTGGTAACCGGGGCGGCTTGAAGCGGTTGTGCATCGGCGGCGGTGGGTTTTTCCGCGCAGGCGACAAGCAGGATGAAGCTGGAGGCAGCGATCAATTGGCGCACGGGCCAACGACGGGAAAGACTTGGGGGCATGCACAGTTCCAGGGAAACGAATCAGGTGCAGACCTTAACATGAGCGAGGGGTAGTGCGCTTCAGGCAGCCAGAAAGTAAAAAGCCTCCCGGTTGTCAGACCGGAAGGCTTCGCGGCGGTAGCTGCCTTTGCCCTTGGCGGGTCGTTCCTGGCGGCTGCGGAACAAGGGCTGGGCGACGATTGATTTGGCCTTGTTGGGGCCATGCTTTGCTGGCTTTTTGCTCATGAGGGTTCTCTGGATTGAGTGGGTTTGGCGCGGCAAATAATCTGCCGATGTTGGGCGTCTGTCCAGTGCCTGTTGTGTAGGAATGTTCTGGCGCTTTCGCGAGCAAGCTCGCTCCCACATTTGGAATGCATTTCAATGTGGGAGCGAGCTTGCTCGCGAATGGCCGTTATGCGGGAAACAGGTTATTCGGCAGGAAGTGTCAGGCGCTGGCCTGCCATCAACAACGCCAGACGACTCAAGCTCATCCACGGCGAACCCGCCGCCTGGCCCTTGATCTGCGCGTCGATACGCTGCGCTTCAAGCAGCAATTGCGCCCAGCGTTGCGCCGAGTAGCGTTGCAAAGCCTTGCTCATCAACGGCTTGCGCTTGTCCCAGACCGGCGGTTTCGACTGGCTGAAACACTTGTCCAGTGGCGTGCCCTGGCTGTATTGCAGGGAGATGTTGGCCAGCAGGCGCAACTCCCGCGCCAGTGCCCAGAGGATCACCGGCGGTTCGACGCCTTCGCCGCGCAAACCCTCAAGCATGCGCAAGGCGTGGGCCGGTTCGCCGTTGAGTACCGCGTCGGTCAGGCCGAACACGTCGAACCGGGCACTGTCGGCCACGGCGGCCTGCACGGTTTCAACGGTGATCTGCCCACCTTCGGCCATCAGTTTGAGCTTTTCGATTTCCTGGGCGGCGGCGAGCAGGTTGCCTTCGACACGCGCGGCAATCAATTCGACCGCGTCCTGACTGGCCGACAGACCGGCCTGGGACAGGCGCTGACGAATCCAGCTCGGCAGCTGATTGGCATCCACCGGCCAGATCTGCACAAACTGGGTCTGTTGGCCTTCGACCAGCGCCTTGCCCCACTTGGTTTTCTGCGCGCTGCCATCGAGCTTCGGCAAGCTGATCAGCAGGACCGTGTCTTCCGCAGGACGTGAGCAATATTCGATCAGCGCGGCGGCGCCTTTGTCGCCAGGTTTACCGGATGGCAGGCGCAGTTCCAGCAGGCGTTTTTCGGCGAACAGCGACATGCTTGCGCCGGCCTGCAACAACGTACCCCAATCGAAATTGGCATCGGCGGCGAACACCTGACGTTCGTCGAAACCTTGCTGACGGGCAGCGGTGCGGATGGCGTCGGCGGCTTCCTGACACAGCAACGGATCATCGCCGCTGATGATGTAGACCGGCGCGAGTGCGCCTTGCAGGTGTTTGCCGAGTTGCGCGGGTGCGAGCTTCATAAAGAAGGGCGAGCGGGGCGCCTGAGCGCCCCGACCGTCTTACTGCTGCGGGATTTCGAGCGGCGACTGACGCGGAGTTTCCGCCTCAGCCTTCTGCGCCGCTTCCAGCGCATCGGCTTCAGCCTTGGCGCGGTCATTGGCGGTTTGCTGCAGTTGCTGCAACTGGCCCGGGGTCAGCTGCGACAGGCGCAGCATCATGCGTTGCACCAGCTCGCGACGGATTTCATGACGGGCGTCGTTGGCTTCCTGATCGGAGCCGACAAGGTTGTTGCCGTCGTGAATGAACACCTTCTGCACTTCGAGCTTGTCGCTGATCAGCGACAGGTTTTTCTCGCCGCGGATGTCATAGCTCAGCACGGTGTTGACCTGATACTCGCCTGTGCGCCCGGCACCGGCATAGCTGAGGATGCGCTGGCTTTCCTGCTCGTCAGCCAGATACAGCTTGTACGGCGCGCCGCTGTAAACCTTGACGCCGCTGGACTCCAGCGTCTGACGCAGCTGTCTTACGGTTTCGCCATAAGCGTTACGCGCGCTCAGGTCGATTTCCTTGATCGACAGTTCGTTGGTGCCGGTACCACGCAACTGGAAACCGCAGGCGCTCAGCAGAACGGCGAGGCCCATCACCAGCAGATTGCGTTTGATCATTGTGTTGCTCCCCTTGAAACCAGGTGAGCCGACTCTGCGGCCCGAAAGGTTTTACTGGCTGCCAGGCGAGCCTGGCAGCCGATCCAATTTAGCTGGCGACGATGTTGACCAGTTTGCCCGGCACCACGATCACTTTGCGAATGGTCAGGCCGTCGACGAAACGCAGCACGTTTTCGTTGATGCGTGCAGCGGCTTCGATCTCTTCGCGGGTGGCGCTGGCCGGCATTTCGATCTGCCCGCGCAGCTTGCCGTTGACCTGAATGACCAGGGTCAGGTTGTCCTGCACCAAGGCACTTTCGTCCACGGCCGGCCAGCCTGCATCGATCACCGCATCGGCGTGACCCAACTGCTTCCACAGTTCGTGGCTGATGTGCGGGGTGATCGGTGCCAGCAGCAGGGTCACCGCTTCCAGACCTTCGTGCAGCAGCGCACGGTCCTGTTCGGTGCCTTGGGCGGCTTTTTCCAGCACGTTCATCAGCGTCATCACCTGAGCGATGGCCGTGTTGAATTTGTGGTTCTGGCCGACGTCATGGCTGGCCTGCTTGATCGCCAGGTGAATCGCACGACGCACGGTTTTCTGCTCGTCGTTCAGAGCGGCGATATCCAGTTTGCCCGGCAGGCCCTGGGTCACGTGGGCTTGCGCCAGACGCCAGACGCGCTTGAGGAAACGGTGCGAACCTTCAACGCCGGAATCGGACCATTCCGCGCTCATGTCAGGCGGCGAGGCGAACATCATGAACAGGCGGCAGGTGTCGGCACCGAACTGGTCGATCATCGACTGCGGGTCGACGCCGTTGTTCTTCGACTTGGCCATCTTCTCGGTACCGCCGATTTCCACCGGCAGGCCGTCGGACTTCAGCTTGGCGCTGATCACCTTGGCTTTGCTGTCACGCTCAAGTTCTACGTCTGCCGGGTTGAACCAGGTGTAAGCACCGTTGGCTTCGCGACGATAGTAGGTCTCGGCGATCACCATGCCCTGGGTCAGCAGGTTCTTGAACGGCTCGTTGGAGCTGACCAGACCTTCGTCGCGCATCAACTTGTGGAAGAAGCGCGCGTAGAGCAGGTGCAGAATGGCGTGTTCGATACCACCGATGTACTGATCCACCGGCAGCCAGTGATCGGCCGCGGATTTTTCCACCAGGCCACCTTCAAAGTGCGGCGAGGCGTAACGGGCGTAGTACCACGACGACTCGACGAAGGTGTCCATGGTGTCGGTTTCACGTTTGGCCGGCGCGCCGCATTTCGGGCAGCTGCACTCGTAGAACTCGGGCATGCGCGCCAGCGGCGAACCGGCGCCGTCCGGCACCACGTCTTCCGGCAATACGACCGGCAGTTGATCTTCCGGCACCGGCACGTCGCCGCAGGTGGCGCAGTGGATGATCGGGATCGGGCAGCCCCAGTAGCGCTGGCGGCTGATGCCCCAGTCGCGCAGGCGGAACTGGGTGCGCGAGGCGCCGAGTTGTTTCTTGATCAGGGCCACTTCCATGGCGTCGAACGCGCCGGCGAAGTCGAGGCCGTCGAATTCACCGGAGTTGATCAGCGTGCCGTGCTCGCCATAGGCGTCTTGCCATGGCGCCGGGTTGGTATCACCGGAGCTGGTGCGCACCACCGATTTCACCGGCAGATTGTACTTGTGCGCGAATTCGAAATCGCGCTCGTCGTGCGCCGGAACCGCCATGACCGCGCCGTCGCCGTAGTGCATCAGCACGTAGTTGGCGACCCACACCGGCAGCTTCTCGCCGGTCAGCGGGTGCTCGACGAACAGGCCGGTCGGCAGGCCTTTCTTTTCCTGGGTGGCGACATCGGCTTCAGCGACGCTGCCGCCCTTGCATTCAGCGATGAACGCTTGCAGCTCGGCATTGTTCTGCGCGGCCAGGGTGGCCAGCGGGTGCTCGGCAGCCACGGCGACGTAGGTCGCGCCCATCAGGGTGTCCGGACGGGTGGTGAAGACTTTCAGGGTGCCGGCTTCGCCGATCGAATCGACGTTGTACGGGAACTGCACTTCCATGCCACGGGACTTGCCGATCCAGTTGCGCTGCATGGTCTTGACCTGTTCCGGCCAGCCAGTCAGTTCATCGAGGCTTTCCAGCAGCTCGTCGGCGTAAGCGGTGATCTTGAAGTAGTACATCGGGATTTCGCGCTTTTCGATCAGCGCGCCGGAGCGCCAGCCACGGCCGTCGATGACTTGCTCGTTGGCCAGAACGGTCTGGTCGACCGGGTCCCAGTTCACGGTGCCGTTTTTACGGTAGATCACGCCTTTTTCGAACAGGCGGGTGAACAGCCATTGTTCCCAGCGGTAGTAGTCCGGCTTGCAGGTGGTCACTTCACGGGACCAGTCCACCGCGAGGCCGAGGCTGCGCAGCTGCGACTTCATGTAGGCGATGTTCTCGTAGGTCCACTTGGCGGGCGCTACGTTGTTTTTCATTGCGGCGTTTTCCGCCGGCATGCCGAACGCATCCCAACCCATGGGCTGCAGAACATTCTTGCCCTGCATGCGCTGGTAGCGCGAGATCACGTCGCCAATGGTGTAGTTGCGCACGTGGCCCATGTGCAGCTTGCCGCTGGGGTAAGGGAACATCGACAGGCAGTAGTAGGTTTCCTTGCCTGGCTGTTCACTGACTTCAAAGGACTTTTGCTCATCCCAGAACGACTGGGCGGCGGCTTCGATCTCACGTGGCTGATATTGTTCGTGCATGGCTACTTTTGTACTGGATAGGGGTGGCCTAATCCTCTTCGACGGCGGCATACGGGATGGCCCGGGTGCGCTGGAAGTGGAATGACAGGAAGCGCCGTAGCATACATGACCGCGCTTGGCCGAGGGAAACCCTGATTACAGCTGTTTGCCCGAGCTTTTGGGCGACGAGGGCCGTTGGTCGCGGCGTGTAGCCGGTTCGTGCAGCGAAGCTAAGCTCTAATTGGGGAGTGAGTCTTATCTTCAATGAGGTGAGGGATGGTGGAGCAACGGAAAAAGAACGTAACGAAACCCGAGTTGTATGAAAGGTTGATCGATCGTCTGGGCATGGCGCTGGACGCCGTGAAAACCGCCGACCGGCTGCGCGACGAGCGCCCCCTGGAACTGGAATTGCGTGGCTTGAGTCCCGCCGAGTTCAAACTGGTCAAGGCCTATCTGGATCGCAGTGAACGTGAAACGCAGGGATGCCTGTCTCAAGCAGTGAAGCAGCTCGATGCAGCACATTCGGCCAAGGTCATCTGGCTCAAGGACAAGGCGCCGCGCAGAGACACCGGCAAGGTGCGTTCTGTGCAGGCCAAGTAAGCGCATGGCAGGTCATGAAACGGATCTTTTGCAACCGGATCCGGCCTACTGGTTGTAACGCGTAATCAACACTCTTAGGCTTCGGGCATCTTTGGAGATGCCCGATGCCCTTTCGCTATTTCATCAAACAACTTTTACTGCCGCCCGGCATTCTTTTGCTGCTGTTGCTGGCGGCCTGGTGGCTGCGCCGCTCGCGGCCGCGTCTGGCTGGCGTATGTTTTGCCTTCGGATTTGGTGGCCTGCTGCTGATGAGCCTGCCGGTGGTCGTGCAGTGGAGCGCCAAGGCGCTGGAGCGTGAGCCGCCGCTGGCGCGGTCAGAATGGACGACCCTGGCGCAACGTGCCGATGCGATTGTGGTGCTGGGCTCGGGGCGTGAGCGCGGTGATCTGGCCTGGGGCGAAGACCAGCCGACCGGCGTCGGCCTTGAGCGTCAGCGTTACGCCGCACGCCTGGCCAAGGCCTCGGGCCTGCCGATTCTGACCAGCGGCGGCCTGCATTACGGCACGCCCCCGACCGAGGCGAAGTTGATGGCGGATTCGTTGCGTGATGACTTCGACGTGAGCGTGCGCTGGCAGGAAGGCGAGAGCCGCACCACATGGGAGAACGCGAAGATGACGGCAGATATTCTCTTGCCCCAGGGGCTCAAGCGGGTTGTCGTGGTGACGCAGGCGTGGCACATGCCGCGTGCGGTGTGGAGCTTTGAGCAGGCGGGTTTTGAGGTGGTGCCGGCACCGGTGGGTTTCCTCGGTACCGATAACGCACGGCCATTTGGCGGCTGGCTGCCGGAGTTCAAGTCGATCTGGCAGAGCGGGCAGTTGCTCAATGAAGCGGTGGGGCAGGTGGGGTATTCGTTGTTTTACCGCTGAAGATCATTGTGGCGAGGGGATTTATCCCCGATGGGGCGCGTAGCGGCCCCTCTCTTGCCTTCAGAAGAGGGGACTGCTGCGCACTCCAGCGGGGATAAATCCCCTCGCCACATTTCTCAGAGGGTCTTCGACATGCGGCTGGCCATCAACGCCCAGCCAAACAGCAGCAGGCACAACACGATCAGCGGCCACGAACGCCATTGCAGGTACGGCGTCAGGTCGTGCATCGGTACCACTTCGCCATACAACACGCCTTGTTCGAACTGCGGAATCTGCTCGGTGATCTGCCCGAACGGATTGATCAGGCCGGTAACGCCGTTGTTGGTCGCGCGGATCATCCAGCGTCCGGCTTCCAGCGCGCGCATCTGCGCCATCTGCAAATGCTGCAGCGGGCCGATGGACGTGCCGAACCAGGTGTCGTTGCTGATCGTCAGCAGCAGATCACTGCGTGCCGACAGGCCGGCGGCGAATTCCGGATAGACCACTTCGTAGCAGATAAACGGTGCGATCTGGTAACCCTTGGCTTGCAAGAGCGCTTGATCCGACGGGCCGCGCGCGAAGTCCGACATCGGCAGGTCGAAGAACGCGATCAAGCCGCGCAACACGTCCTGCAACGGCACGTACTCGCCGAACGGCACCAGTTTCTGCTTCAGGTAAGTGCCATCGCCTTCGCCGACCACGGTGATGCCGTTGAAGAAGCGCCGCTCGTGATGCACGGTCTGGCGAATCGGCACACCGGTGATCAACGCTGATTTACGCTCGGCGGCGAAGTTGCCCATCATCGTCAGATAGCCCTCGGCGGACTCCTTCAACACCGGCACGGCGGTTTCCGGCCAGATCAGCAGATCGACCGGTTTGGAGCGGAAACTGAGATCACGGTACAGCGCCAGTTGCGCGTTGAGCTCGGCCGGGTCCCATTTCATGCTCTGCGCGACGTTGCCCTGAATTGCGGCCACGGTCAGCGGTGCGCCGGACGGGCTGGTCCACGCGTGGCCTTTGAGGGCGATGCCTGCTACCCAAGGCCCCGCCAGAAGTACCACGCCGGCCGCGATAAAACCCTTGCGGCGCGCCTGCAACAAGCGCGGCGCGTTGTAGAACAGCGCTGCGGTCAGTGCCAGAACAAACGAGACCAGCCACATCCCGCCCACCGGCGCGAGCCCGGCCAGCGGGCCGTCGAGCTGGCTGTAACCGGAATAAAGCCACGGGAAACCGGTAAGGAACCAGCCGCGAAACGCTTCCTGGCCGACCCACAGCGCAGCAAAGGCCAAGGCATCTGCCAGCGGTGCTTCGTTACGCCGCAACCAGCGCGCCCACAGCCACGCGGGCAGGGCGAAGAACCAGGCAATCGCCGCGGTGAACAGCAGCATCAGGAACCCGGCGAGCAACACCGAAGCACCACCGAAATGATGAATGCTGTAATAGATCCAACTGGTGCCGGCACCGAACAGACCGAAGCCGAAGCACCAGCCACGGCCGAGCGCCTGGCGCGGGCTCAGCTCACGCAAGCCGGCGTAGAACAAACCGACCGCCAGCAATGCCAGCGGCCAGATGTCGAACGGTGCGAGAGCGAATGTGGTGATTGCACCGGCCGCCACGGCCAGCAGGTTACCGGGCCAGCCGGGGCGGGTTGTCCAGCGCATTTCAGTCCTTAGAATTAACGAGCGATAGGCGTCAGTCGCAGCAAATGAATCCGACGGCTGTCGGCGTTCAGGATGCGGAAACGATAAGCGCCGATTTCAGTGGTTTCGTTGCGTTTTGGCAAGTGCCCGAACGCGCTCATCACCAGGCCGCCGACGGTGTCGAACTCGTCGTCGGAGAACTCGCTGTCGAAGAACTCATTGAAGTTCTCGATTGGCGTCAGCGCCTTGATCAGGAAATCGCCGCTGGGCAGCGGCTTGATGTAGCTGTCTTCTTCGACGTCGTGCTCGTCCTCGATGTCGCCGACGATCTGCTCGAGCACGTCTTCGATGGTCACCAGACCGGCCACGCCGCCGTATTCGTCGATGACGATGGCCATGTGGTTGTGGTTGGCACGGAATTCACGCAGCAACACGTTCAGACGCTTGGACTCCGGCACGAAGGTGGCCGGGCGCAGCAGGTCCTTGATGTTGAAGCTGTCGCCGTTCTCCTTGAGGATCAGCGGCAGCAGATCCTTGGCCAGCAGCACGCCCATCACGTCGTCATGGCTTTCGCCGATGACCGGATAGCGCGAGTGGGCCGAGTCGACCACGGCAGGGAGGAATTCGCGGGGTGTCTGGGTCGCCTTGATGCTGACCATCTGCGAGCGCGGCACCATGATGTCGCGCACTTGCAGGTCAGCCACCTGGATGGCGCCTTCGACGATGGCCAGCGCTTCGCTGTCCAGCAGTTTGTTCTGATGTGCATCACGCAGCAGCTCGAGGAGCTCCTGACGGTTCTTCGGCTCGTGGGCAAAAGCCTGGGTCAGTTTACCCAGCCATGACTTCTGCCCGTTGCTCGATCGATCTTCGCTCATAGCGATTACTCTGAATCCTTTGTTGTAACGATGGGGGAGTGTTCGGTTTCGTCATCCGCGTACGGATCGGGATAGCCCAGTTCAGCAAGCAACTCGCGTTCCAGTGCTTCCATTTCTTCGGCTTCGTCGTCATCTATATGGTCGTAACCGAGCAGATGCAAGCAGCCGTGAATGACCAGATGTGCCCAGTGGGCCTTTAGTTCCTTGCCCTGCTCGGCGGCTTCGCGTTCGACCACGGCCACGCAGATCACCAGATCGCCGAGCAGCGGAATATCGAGAAACTCGTCAGGCACTTCCGCCGGGAACGACAACACATTGGTCGCGTAGTCCTTGTGGCGCCAGGTGTGATTGAGCTCGCGGCCTTCTTCCTCGTCGACCAGACGAATGGTCATTTCCGAATCAGCGCTGCGCTGGCGCAGGGCCAGTTCGCACCACTGGCGGAACTCGGCTTCACTCGGCGCGCTGGCCTCGGTGGCGATTTGCAGATCCAGCTCAAGCATCGCGCGAGGCTTCCTTCGCAGCTTCGGCACGGGTCTCGAAGCGCTCGTAGGCCTCGACGATCCGCTGCACCAACGGGTGGCGCACGACGTCTTTGGGCTGGAAATGGGTGAAGCTGATGCCCGGCACGTCTTTGAGCACTTCGATCACATGGTGCAGGCCGGACTTGGTGCCGCGCGGCAGGTCGACCTGGGTGATGTCGCCGGTGATCACGGCGGTGGAGCCGAAGCCGATGCGCGTGAGGAACATCTTCATCTGCTCGACGGTGGTGTTCTGGCTCTCGTCGAGAATGATGAAGCTGTTGTTCAGCGTACGACCGCGCATGTAGGCCAGCGGCGCGACTTCGATCACCTGTTTCTCGATCAGCTTGGCGACGTATTCGAAACCGAGCATTTCGTACAGCGCGTCGTAGAGCGGGCGCAGGTACGGGTCGATTTTCTGCGACAGGTCGCCGGGCAGGAAGCCGAGTTTTTCCCCCGCTTCGACCGCCGGACGCACCAGCAGGATGCGGCGGATCTGCTCGCGCTCCAGCGCATCTACCGCGCAGGCCACGGCCAGATAGGTCTTGCCGGTACCGGCCGGGCCGATGCCGAAGTTGATGTCGTTGCCGAGGATTTCCTTCACGTAGCGTTGCTGATTCAAGCCGCGCGGGCGAATCATGCCTTTCTTGGTGCGCAGGGCGACGGTCGCTTCGGCAGGGGCCGGGTTGTCGATATCTGCTGATTCCTGAATGAACAGGTGCACCAGGTCTGGCGACAGCTCGGTACCCTTGGTTTCCCGGTACAGGCGGCGCAGCAGGTTTTCCGCGGACGTGGTGAGTTTTGGATCGCCAATCAACTCGAACTGGTTTCCGCGGTTGCGGATCTCGATGGCCAGGCGCTGTTCGATCAAGCGCAAATGCTCGTCGAATTGCCCGCACAGATTGGCGAAGCGGCGAGCCTCAAAAGGCTCGAGGAGAAAACGATGTGGTTCGATGGGTGCGTTCAAGGTCGTATTTAGCCGCCCTGGGGCAATTAGGATGAAATCAAGGATAACGCCAGTGGCGTGGGTGCGAAAGCTCTTAAATATCTCAGCCGATCAGCGCCGCTGCGCTTTACCTGTGGGAGCGAGCCTGCTCGCGAAGGCGGCGACACATTCAAAATTGATGTGTCTGACAGACCGCCTTCGCGAGCAGGCTCGCTCCCACAGGAGAAATGCGGCGTTATTGAATTAAAGAACCACGCAGTGAGTGCGGTTGCGCGGCGTCGATGTGCACGTCGGCGAACTGGCCAATCAGGGTGGGATTGTCGCAGCGGAAGTTGACGATACGGTTATTCTCGGTGCGGCCTTGCAGCTCGCCCGGGTCTTTCTTCGAGTAATCGGTCACCAGAATGCGCTGGATCGAGCCGACCATTTGTCGGCTGATCTCGAAGCCCTGCTGATTCAGACGATGTTGCAGCGCGTTCAGGCGTTCTTTCTTCAATTCTTCCGGCGTGTCGTCGGCCAGATCGGCAGCGGGCGTGCCCGGGCGCTGGCTATAGACGAACGAGTAGGAGAAATCGAAGCCGACATCGGCAATCAGCTTCATGGTCTGTTCGAAGTCCTTTTCGGTTTCGCCGGGGAAACCGACGATGAAGTCCGAACTGATGCAGATCCCCGGTACGGCGGCGCGCAATTTGCGCAGCTTGGATTTGTACTCCAGCGCCGTGTGGTTACGCTTCATCGCCGCGAGAATCCGGTCCGAGCCCGACTGCACCGGCAAGTGCAGGTGCTTGACCAGTTCCGGCACTTCGGCGTGGGCCTGGATCAGGCTGTCGGAGAACTCCAGCGGGTGCGACGTGGTGTAGCGGATGCGGTCGATGCCATCGACAGCGGCGACCACGCGGATCAGTTCGGCCAGATCGGCCAGACGACCGTCATGGGTCTGGCCGCGATAGCCGTTGACGTTCTGCCCGAGCAAGGTCACTTCACGCACGCCGTGTTCGGCCAGGTGAATGATTTCCGCGATCACGTCGTCGAACGGTCGGCTGACCTCTTCGCCACGGGTGTACGGCACCACGCAGAACGTGCAGTACTTGCTGCAACCTTCCATCACTGACACATAAGCGCTCGGGCCGTCGATACGCGGCTCCGGCAGGTGGTCGAATTTTTCGATTTCCGGGAACGACACGTCGACCTGCGGCAGCTTGCTGCTGCGCGCGGCGTCGATCATCTCCGGCAGACGGTGCAGGGTCTGCGGGCCGAACACCACGTCAACGTAAGGAGCGCGATCGCGGATCGCCGCCCCTTCCTGACTGGCCACGCAACCGCCGACGGCGATGACCATATCGGGGTTGGCCAGCTTCAGTTCGCGCCAGCGGCCGAGTTGCGAATACACGCGGTCTTGCGCACGTTCGCGGATCGAGCAGGTGTTGAGCAGAATCACGTCGGCGTCTTCCGCGCGGGCGGTGACTTCCAGGGCCTGATGTTCGCCCAGCAGATCGACCATGCGCGAGCTGTCGTACTCGTTCATCTGGCAACCGTGGGTTTCGATGTAAAGCTTCTTGGCCATGGATTCGGGTCGTCACGTGATTCAAAGAACCGCGCATTATAGGGAACAAGCCGTCAGGTTCCTACCGCTGTGCGTCCGGTGGCTATGCTATAGTTCGCGCCCTCATTTTTACCCCGATGTTATCCGCCCGCCATGACCAAACGCGAAGCTCCAATCTACAAGGTGATTTTCCTCAACCAGGGCCAGGTGTTCGAAATGTACGCCAAGCAGATCTATCAAAGTGATCTGTGGGGTTTCCTGGAAGTTGAAGAATTCGTCTTTGGCGAGCGCACGCAAATGGTCGTCGATCCGAGCGAAGAAAAGCTCAAGGCGCAATTCGAAGGCGTGGTGCGCAGTTTTGTGCCGATGCATTCGATCGTGCGCATCGACGAAGTGGAACGTCTGGGCACGCCGAAAATCAGCGAGGCCCGGGGCGCGGTCGGCAATGTCATGCCGTTTCCGATGCCGATGCCTGAAAAGTAACAGCGGATTCTGGATTGGAATGAGTTTGTGGTGAGGGGATTTATCCCCGCTCGGCTGCGAAGCAGTCGCAATCCATCCAGCAATATGTGTCAGACAGAACCGGGTTGCAGGGTTTGGGGCTGCTTCGCAGCTCAACGGGGATGAATCCCCTCGCCACAGGTCATCTCCACAGCCTTTAGGGCAGTGGGGAGAATGGCGTGCGCCCGTCGGCGTTCTGCAGTTCCATCAGGTATTTGCGGAAAATCTGCCCGAGCACCTGAGTGGCGGTTTCGAGATCTTCGCGGGACATTTTTTCCGAGACTTCGTCAGCCGTGTCCAATGCCTCTTCAGCACCGTTGACCGCTGCCATCTTCAGCACGATGTAGGCCTGGATATTGTTGGCCTGCACGCCTTCGCCGTGGAAGAACATGCTGCCGAGCTTGAATTGCGCCTGGGCGTGGCCTTGCAGCGAGGCCTTTTCGAAATAGCTCAGGGCTTGATTGAGGTCGCGCGGCGCGTTCTTGCCGTCGTAGTAGAACTCACCCAACTCGTATTGCGCTTGCGCGTCCCCTTCGTCCGCCGCTTTCTGGCAGGCGGCCAATGCCTGCGTGACGTCTTGCGGCTGAGTATTGAGGGTGCAACGACCCATCGCCGGGATCAACAACGAGTTGCCGCCTGCTTGTGCATGCGCGAGCAGGGGCTGAAGGAGCAACAGGCAGCCCAATGCAAGGGTGCGGCCGGTGCGGTTCATGGGAATCGACTTACCTCTGAAGGGCAGGCGGACCCGTCGAGGGATCCAATAAGCGCGCATTATGAAATAAGCAGGGCCAACCTTACAAAGTCTTTACTCGTTTTTCTGCTGCGTGGGGAATATATCGCCCGATTCAGGCAGGATTTTCGCAGACGCGTCGGAAAAGCCGAGCGGATGTAGGCGAAAGCTGACGCTGGCCATAGCCAACGTCAGCGGTACGGCGACTATTTCAATGCGGCGAAGGCGCGCTCGGCAGCGTCCAGCGTCAGTTGCAACTCGGCTTCGCCGTGGGCGATCGAGGTGAAACCGGCTTCGAAAGCGCTCGGCGCCAGGTACACGCCACCTTCCAGCATCAAGTGGAAGAAGCGACCGAACATTGCCGCGTCGCTGGCCATCACGTCGTCGAAGGTGACGATGTCGTCGGCGCCGCTGAAGTACAGACCGAACATGCCGCCGGCCTGAGTGGTCACGAACGGGATGCCCGCAGCATCGGCACGCTGTTGCAGACCGTCGAGCATGCGCGCGGTGTAGTCGGTCAGTTCGGCGTGGAAGCCCGGGCGGCTGATCAGACGCAGGGTCGTCAGACCGGCAGCCATCGCCAGCGGATTACCCGACAACGTACCGGCCTGATACACCGGACCGAGCGGGGCGATGCGCTGCATGATCTCGCGTTTGCCACCGAAGCAGCCCACCGGCATACCGCCGCCGATGATCTTGCCGAACGTGGTCAGGTCCGGCGTCACGCCGTAGTGCGCCTGGGCACCGCCGAGGGCGACGCGGAAACCGGTCATCACTTCGTCGAAAATCAACACCACGCCGTGCTTGTCGCACAGCGAACGCAGGCCTTCGAGGAAGCCCGGCGCTGGCGGCACGCAGTTCATGTTGCCGGCGACCGGTTCGACGATGATGCACGCCACGTCCTCACCCACTTCAGCCAGCATCGCTTCAACCGCGTCGATGTCGTTGAACGGCAGGGTCAGGGTGTGTTTGGCGAACGCTGCCGGCACGCCGGCCGAGCTCGGTACGCCCTGGGTCAGAGCGCCGGAACCGGCCTTGACCAGCAGGCTGTCGGAGTGGCCGTGGTAGCAGCCTTCGAATTTGATGATGCTGTCGCGACCGGTGTAACCACGGGCCAGACGGATCGCGCTCATGGTCGCTTCGGTGCCGGAGCTGACCATGCGCACCATGTCCATCGACGGCACCAGCGAGCAGACCAGATCGGCCATCTCGGTTTCCATCGACGTCGGTGCACCGTAGGACAGGCCGTGTTGCAGCTGATTGCGCACCGCGTCGAGCACGTCCGGATGGCTGTGGCCAAGGATCATCGGCCCCCACGAACCCACGTAATCGACATAACGCTTGTCATCTTCGTCGGTGACGTAAGCGCCTTCGGCGTGTTTGAAGAACAGCGGGGTGCCGCCGACGCTCTTGAACGCGCGCACCGGCGAGTTGACGCCGCCGGGGATGTGTTTCTGAGCATTGGCAAACAGGGTTTCGGAACGAGACATGATCGGGCTCTCAAATCAGATTTTCAGAAGTTCGTTGAAGGCGCGGGCGCGGCGGGTCACTTCGGCGCTGCTCTCGGCGCCGAACAAACCGTGGATCACGGCGAGCAGATCGACACCGTGCTCGACCAGTGGCGCGGCGTTATCGAGGGTGATCCCGCCGATCGCGCAGATCGGCAAGTGCAGCGTGCGTTTGGCTTCGTCGAGCAAGTCGAGGCTGCAACTCGGCGCACCGGGTTTGGTGGTGGAATTGAAGAAGCGGCCGAAGGCAACGTAACTCGCGCCTTCTTTGGCAGCCTGTTCGGCCAGGGCGATTTGCCCGTGGCAGGTCGAACCGATGATCGCTTTCGAACCGAGCAGGGCGCGGGTCGGCGACAGCGGGCCGTCGGTCTGCCCGAGGTGCACGCCGACGTTGAGGCGTGCGGCCAGCTCGGCGTCATCGTTGATGATCAGTTGCGTCTTGTAGCGCTCGCACAGGTTGCGCAACGCCTCGGCCTCGCGCAGGCGGCGGGCCTCGTCGCTGCTCTTGTCGCGGTATTGGAGCAGGGTGACGCCGCCGTCGAGCGCCGCCTCCACGTAAGACAGAAACTTGCCGGCGAGCAACTGGCTGTCGGTAATGGCATACAGGCCACGGAGTTTCATCGGGCAGACCTCACGACGTTACGAGCAGAAATCCAGCGGCAGGCGACGCGGCACGAACTGGCCTTTGCCCAGTTGTTCGGCATCGCGCAAAGTGCGCCAGGTGTAATCCAGCGCACTGCGCACGGCACTGGCCAGGTGTTCGCCCTGAGCGAGTCGCCCGGCCAAAGCGCTGGCCAGCGTGCAACCGGAGCCGTGATAGCTGCCCGGCAGGCGTTGGCAGATAAAGGTTTCGCGCAGGCCGTCGCGGCTGTACACGCGGTTGTGGATTTCAGTTTCGTCGCCATGGCCGCCGGTAATCAGCAGGTTTTTGACGAATGGCAGGAGTTTTTCCGCGCACTCGTCGGCCGTGCCTTCGGGCAGTTCGGCGAGGATGCGCGCTTCAGGAAGATTGGGCGTGGCAATGATCGACAGCGGCAGCAGACGCTCGCGCATCGCGTAGCCGACCTCGTCCTTGCCCAGGCGTCCGCCGCCGCCGGCACGCAGCACCGGGTCGCAGACCACTGGCAGGTGCGGGTGCGCCGAGAGCAGTTCGACCACGGTGTCGACCATCTCCAGCGAACCGAGCATGCCCAGTTTCACTGCGGCGACTTCGGAGTCATTGAGCACGGCATTGGCCTGGGCCAGTACCCACTCACGGTCGAGGACGCGGAAGTCAGTGACGTTGACGGTGTCTTGCACGGTCAGGGCGGTGACGGCCGGAGCCGCATGGCAACCCTGCGCGAGCAGGGCTTCGATATCTGCCTGCAAGCCGGCGCCACCACTGGGGTCGTGGCCGGAGAGACAGAGGACAACGGGGCGGGAGCTGTAGATATTCATGGTGCGCGAGCTTACCACCAAAGCTGATTTTGGGGTGTGGGTGGCAGAGCAAGATAAATGCAGGAGCTGCCGGAGGCTGCGATCTTTGACGTTCCTGACCATTCCAACAGCTCTATCTCGGTGCTTTGCCCTGTAACGCCCGTTCTAGAGCCGTTGTAGGAAAAATTTCCATGGTGCTCAATGGCCATCAACGGCTATGCTAGGCTGGATCCAAACAATCACAGGTAATACCGGTTTTACGTCTACTCAAAGGGAATGGGGGGCTTCCTGACACAACCGGACGAGCCACGCTGGGGCTTCAATGCGCTATTTGCTGATGTTGCTGTTCTGCTTGCCCCTTATGGCGAGCGCCGTCGAATTCGACGAATTCACCCAGAGCCTGCCACTGGGCCGATCGCTGCAAGTGTTCGAAGACCCGAGCGGTCAGGCGACGATTGCCGACGTCCGTGCGCAAGACGCCGCCGGCCAGTTCAAAGCTCACGACAAAGCCACGCTCAACGCCGGTTACTCGCGTTCGGCGTTCTGGCTGAAGATCGACCTGCATTACCGCCCGAGCAACCCGGCCGCCCAGCGCACCTGGCTACTGGAACTGGCGTATCCGCCACTCGATCACCTCGATCTTTACTTGCCTGATGCCACCGGTGCATACCGACTGGTGCGCCAGACCGGCGATGCCTTGCCCTTCGCCAGTCGCGAGATCCGCCAGAACAATTACCTGTTCGACTTGCCGTTCAAACCGCATCAACAGCAGACGCTGTACCTGCGATTGGCCAGCGAAGGCTCGATCCAGGCGCCGGTGACGTTGTGGTCGAGCACCGCGTACCTCGAAGACCAACCGGTGCGCCTGTATGTGCTCGGCATCATTTATGGCGTGCTGTTGGGGATGCTGGTCTACAACCTGTTCATCTACCTGAGCGTGCGCGATACCAGCTACCTCTATTACATCTTCTATATCGGCTCGTTCGGCCTCTATCAATTGTCGGTGAACGGCGCGGCGGTTGAGTATTTCTGGCCGGACAACCCATGGTGGGCCAACGCCGCGACGCCATTCTTCATCGGTTGCGCCGGGCTGTTCGGCAGCCAGTTCGCCCGCAGTTTCCTGCAGACCAAGACCCACAGCCCCTGGCTGGATCGCTTGCTGATCGGCCTGATTGCCTTCAGTGCGCTGGTGATCGGCCTGTCGCTGATGACCAGTTACGCCCTGGCCCTGCGCCTGGCGACCACACTGGCGCTGACCTTCGCCGTGGTGATCTTCGCCGCCGGGATTCTTGCCTGGTGGCGCGGCTTGCGCGTGGCGCGTTACTTCATCATCGCCTGGTCGGCGTTCCTGCTCGGCGGCATCGTCAATACGCTGATGGTGCTGGGCCTGCTGCCCAACGTGTTCCTGACCATGTACGCCAGCCAGATCGGCTCGGCGATCGAGGTGGCGCTGCTGTCGCTGGCGCTGGCCGATCGCATCAACGCCATGCGCGAACAACAGGCGCAGACCTTGTTCGACGCCGGGCAGAAACTCGAAGTGCTCAACCAGCAACTGGCCCACAGCAACAAGCTCAAGGATGAATTCCTCGCGACGCTGACCCACGAACTGCGCACGCCGATGAACGGCGTGATCGGTTCGCTGGAGCTGATGCAGACCGTCGACCTCGATCCCGAGCTTGAGCAATATCAACAGACCGCCGCCGGTTCCGCCCGCGACATGATGCGCATGGTCAATGGCATCCTCACGCTCACTGAATTGCAGGCCGGCAAGCTCAAGGCGACGCCGGGCAGTTTCAGCCTGCGCGCAGTGGTCGAGGCGTTGCGCGTGCAGTTCGAAGGTAATGCGGCGAGCAAGTCGCTGGACTTCAAAGTCGAGGTGCTGCCGACCTTGCCGGATCGCTTGCTCGGGGACAGCGCGAAACTGGCGCAGTGCCTGGAATGCCTGCTGGACAATGCGATCAAGTTCACCCGCGTCGGCGGGTTGGCGCTGCGCGTCACCGGGCGGCCGTCGGCGGATGAGCGCATGGCGCTGTCGTTTGCGGTGATCGACACCGGTATCGGTTTCACTGACCTGGGTGAGGCGACCCTGTATCAGCGTTTCTTCCAGCTCGACGGTTCGATGACTCGCGAATACGGCGGTCTCGGTGTTGGTCTGGCGATCTGTCGGCAACTGGTCGAATTGCTCGGCGGCAAACTCACCCATCGCTCCGAGCCGGGACGCGGCAGCCGCTTCCAGCTCGATGTCGAATTCGAACTGCCGGTGATCGAAGCGCCTGCGGATCAGCCGCCTCGCGATTGCATTCGTGCGCCGCAGGACTGCACAGTGCTGCTGGTGGACGACAACAGCGTCAATCAATTGGTGATGCGCGGCATGTTGCTCAAGCTCGGTTTCCGCGTGCGCAGCGCGGATAACGGCGCCGCCGCGCTGGACTGCCTGCAACGGGAAAGCTTCGATGCAGTGCTGATCGATTGCCAGTTGCCCAACCACGACGGCGCATCGCTGTGCTGCCAGATCCATGCATTGCCAGGCTGTGCAAACCTGCCGGTGTTCATGCTGGCGCTGAGCGCTGACCGCGAGCAATGCGCCCCGGGCGCGCCTATCGACTATCTGCACAAACCAGTGAAATTCGAGGATCTGCAGGCTGCGTTGCAGCGCCGCGTGCTGAGTTGCTGATGGGGTAAAAGCGCCGCAAAAACGGCGGCTATGACACTTTGTTCAAAAAAGCACCAGTGCTTAACTGGTGCCATTGCTGAACACGGAGCGCCGTCATGAACCTGCATCAGTTCGCCGAAACCCACGAAGTCACCAATCAGCCGCCGTCGCTGGACGGCGCCAACCTGTACCGCATCGACCTGCCGCTGCAGGAGTGGTCGCGGCGTTTTGGCGCCGGTTGGGCCGAGTCGCGCATCGATGCCTATGGCGCACTCGCGGGTGGGCCGCTGATGGAGGCGGGGTTTCTCGCCAACCAGAACAAACCGGTGTTTGCCAGCCATGATCGCTACGGCCATCGCATCGATCTGGTCGAGTTTCACCCGGCTTACCATGAGCTCATGCGCACGGCGATCGAACATGGCCTGACCTCGCTGCCTTGGGCACACCCGCAGGACGGCGCGCATGTCGCCCGCGCTTCGATGACCTATCTGCACAGCCAGGCCGAGGCCGGCAGTGGTTGCCCGCTGACCATGACCTTCGCCAGCGTGCCGGCCCTGCGCTTGCAGCCGGAGCTGGCTGAGCAGTGGCTGCCGAAAGTCCTCGCCACCGACTACGATCCGCGCAACGTCGGCATGGCGCACAAGGCCGGCGTGACCATCGGCATGGCGATGACCGAGAAGCAGGGCGGCACCGATGTCCGCGCCAACACCACCAAGGCTTACCCGGTCGGCGCCAGCGGCCCGGGTCAGGCCTATGAACTGGTCGGGCACAAGTGGTTCTGTTCGGCGCCGATGTGCGACGCCTTCCTGACATTGGCGCAAACCGACAAGGGCTTGAGTTGCTTCCTGCTGCCGCGCCATCGTCCGGACGACACGCGCAATCAGTTCTACATCCAGCGTCTGAAAAACAAACTCGGCAACCAGTCCAACGCCTCCAGCGAAGTGGAATTTCGTGGCGCACTGGCATGGATGATCGGCGAAGAAGGACGCGGCGTGCCGACCATTATCGAGATGGTGGCGATGACCCGTTTCGATTGCATGGTCGGCTCCAGCTCGCTGATGCGCCAGGCGCTGACCCAGGCCAGCCATCACTGCGCGCACCGCAAGGTCGGCGGCAAACTGCTCAGCGAGCAGCCGCTGATGCAAAACGTACTCGCCGATCTGGCGCTGGAGAGCGAAGCGGCGTTGGCGCTGAGTCTGCGCATGGGCAAGGCGCTGGACCATCTGAATGATCGCCACGAAGCGCAGTTCGCGCGGCTGGTGACGGCAGTGGGCAAATACTGGATCTGCAAGCGCGCGCCAGGAATGATCAACGAAGCCGCCGAATGCATGGGCGGTGCTGGATACGTCGAGGACAGCATCCTGCCGCGCCTGTACCGCGAAGCGCCGGTGAACTCGACGTGGGAAGGTTCGGGGAATGTGCAATGTCTGGATGTGCTGCGCGCGTTGTCGAAGGAGCCGGGTGTGTTGGATGTGCTGTTCAGCGAATTGGGCGATGGCCATGGCGACAAGCGTCTCGCCGCACATATCCAGCAGTTGCAGGCGCAGTTCAAGGACACCAGTGACATTCAGTATCGGGCGCGGCAGTTGACCGAAGACATCGCCCTTGGGTTGCAGGCCAAACTGTTGCTGGAGGCTGGGAATTCCGTGGTCAGCGATGCCTTCATTGCCAGCCGTCTGAGCGGTGGCGGTCGGGTCTACGGCGCGTTGCCGCGTGGGCTGGACGTCGAAGCGATCGTCGCCCGCTCGACTCCACCGCTTTTCTGACCCACCTCAAATCTCCCCCTGTGGGAGCGAGCCTGCTCGCGAAAGCGGTGTGTCAGTCGACATCTTTATTGGATGATCCACCGCATTCGCGAGCAGGCTCGCTCCCACAGGGGACATCATTGGTCTGCAGATTTAAGTATCGCCACAACGCCACTGTTCCCGTGCGTCCACGATGCAGGCAAGATGAAGCTCTGCAAGTCAGAACACAGGAAGCTGATCGTGACCGAAGCGTTTATTGTCGTTCAAACCGCCGAACAAGCCGTGGATCGTCTGGCCGAGCTGCATGAGCGGGCCACCACTGCGCTGAATTCTGCCCTCAAGCGTTACCTCAAGGACCGCGTCGAGCCCGACGCCGAACAGCGTGCCCTGTTTCGTTATCCCGAACTGCGTCTGACCTACCACTGCCAGGGCGAAGTGCCGCAGACCACCCGCGCTTACGCCAAGGTGCAGTTGCCCGGTACTTACAGCGTCACCGTCACCCACCCGGCGGCGTTTCGCAAATACCTGCTCGAACAACTGACGCCGTTGATGCACGACTTCACCGTGACCGTCGAAGTCGGCGTCAGCCAGCAGAACATTCCGTATCCGTATGTGGTCGAGCAGGGCGATGAACTGGCCGGTTCCGGCGTCACTGCAGCGGTGCTGGCGCGGGTGTTCCCGAGCACCGATCTGTCCGCCGCCACCGATGGTATTGCCGACGGCCTCTACGACTGGGAAAACACCGATCCGCTGCCACTGGCGCTGTTCGACGCCGCGCGCGTGGATTTCTCGCTGCGCCGGCTGGTGCATTACACCGGCAGTGACTGGCGCCATGTGCAGCCGTGGATTCTGCTGACCAACTATCATCGCTACGTCGATCAGTTCATCGTTCATGGTCTGGAGCAGTTGCGCCGCGACCCGCGTTTCGTGCGCATGGTCCTGCCGGGCAACGTGATCATCGAGAAGAGCATGGACCACGGCGAAGCCTCGGCGATTGCCGCCGGTGTGGTCTGGCACCGTTACCAGATGCCGGCCTATCACCTGATCGCCAGCGATGGCCACGGCGTGACGCTGGTCAACATCGGTGTCGGCCCGTCCAACGCCAAGAACATCACCGATCACCTGGCCGTGCTGCGCCCGCATTGCTGGCTGATGATCGGCCACTGCGGCGGCCTGCGTCAGTCGCAGACCATCGGCGATTACGTGCTGGCCCACGCTTACATGCGTCGCGACGGCATTCTTGATCGTGTGGTGCCGCCGAATATTCCGATCCCGGCACTGGCCGAAGTGCAGCTTGCTCTGCAGCAGGCGGCGGCGAATGTCACCGGCGAGAAGGGCGACGACCTGAAGAAACGCCTGCGCACCGGCACGGTTCTGACCTACGACGACCGTAACTGGGAACTGCGCTGGGCTCAGGAACGGCCGCTGATCAACCTGTCCCGCGCGGTTGCGGTGGATATGGAAAGCGGCACGATTGCAGCGCAAGGTTATCGCCTGCGTGTGCCTTACGGCACGTTGCTCTGCGTTTCGGACAAGCCGCTGCACAGCGAAATCAAACTGCCTGGCTCGGCCAACGCCTTCTATGAGCGTGCGGTCAGCCAGCATTTGAAAATCGGCATCGAAGCGGTGGATCTGCTGCGTACCGAACTCAACTCGCTGCACTCGCGCAAGTTGCGCAGCTTCGACGAGCCGCCGTTCCGTTAACGGTTAGTCGTGGTCATTTGGCGGTCGGGGCACTAGCATTGTCAGCCCTGATCGCTAAATGTTCTGTCTCTTATGTCCCGTCCCCCGCGTCCACCTTCCCGCCGTCCCGGCGTGAAGCCTCATTCTTCTGCCCCGCGCCGTGTTGCCAAGGCACCACCGGCCGAGCCGAAACTGATCCTGTTCAACAAACCCTTCGATGTGCTGACGCAATTCAGCGACGGTGAAGGGCGGGCGACACTCAAGGATTACATCGATGTGCCGGGGATTTACCCGGCCGGACGTCTGGATCGCGACAGCGAAGGTTTGTTGCTGCTGACCAACGACGGCCAGTTGCAGGCGCGCATCGCCGATCCGAAACACAAACTGGCGAAGACTTATTGGGTGCAGGTGGAGGGCGAGCCGACGGCCGAGCAGTTGCAGCGCCTGCGCGATGGCGTCGAGTTGAATGACGGCATGACCCTGCCCGCCGAAGCGCGGCAACTGGCTGAGCCGCAGTTATGGCCGCGCAATCCGCCGGTACGCTTTCGCGCGACCATACCGACCTCGTGGCTGGAATTGGTGATTCGCGAAGGGCGCAACCGTCAGGTGCGGCGCATGACGGCAGCGGTCGGATTACCGACGTTGCGTCTGGTGCGAGTCAGGATTGGTGACTGGACGATTGAAGGGCTGGATCAGGGCCAGTGGCGGGAAGTGCCGGCGCGCTTATAAGGCGCCGGATTCGATCAGGCCGATCACCACACTCTTGATGATGAACGCGGCTACGCCCAGGCCCAGCACGAAAAACAGAATGAACGAGCCGAACCGCCCGGCCTTGGACTTCTTCGCCAGATCCCAGACGATGAAACCCATGAAAATGATCAGGATGCTGACTAGACCGGTCATCATCCACTCTTCGAACAGTGCTGGATCCATTGGCGATCTCCGGCGCGGACAGGGCTGAAAGGGCGGCGGCGAGTATACGCCATGGTCGGTGGAGTGGCATTGATCTGCGTCGCCTGTGCCGGCCCCTTCGCGAGCAGGCTCGCTCCCACAGGTTGAAATGCATTCCCCTGTGGGAGCGAGCCTGCTCGCGAAAGCGATATCAGCTACGCAAATGAGTCAGCGGCAGTTCGGTGCTGTTGAGCACCTGATTCAGCACAAAACTCGACCGCACGCTGGTGACCCCCTCGATCCGGGTCAGATGCCCCAGCAGTAATTTCTGATAGTGATCCATATCCGGCACCACCACTTTCAACTGGTAGTCAGCATCCACTCCGGTCACCAGACTGCACTCCAGCACTTGCGGCAATGTGCGGATCGCCGCTTCGAAATTCTCGAAGCGTTCCGGCGTGTGCCGGTCCATGCCGATCAGCACATACGCGGTCAGGCTCAAGCCGAGCATCTTGCGATCGAGCAGCGCCACCTGGCGCGAGATATAGCCATCGTCTTCCAGCTGCTTGACCCGGCGCGAGCAAGGCGAGGGCGACAGACCGATGCGTTCGGCCAGTTCCTGGTTGGAGATACGGGCGTCGCGCTGCAATTCCGCCAAAATACTCAGGTCATACCGGTCGAGTTTGCTCATCAATCTGTCCTTGGTCGTAACTATTGCGGCGGATTATCTATCCAGGGTTAAAAATTGCGCAAGCAGTGTTTAATTGAGCAATTTTCGCAATCCTCTGTCGCGGCTTCAGGCCTATTCTTATCACCAGAATCACTGCTCGGTAACACAGTCCACGCGGCCCGCCCAATCAGGCCCGCCGCGGCCGCCACCCCCACCGGGGATGTGCCGGCCCCCGAGCTGCACACTGTCCAGAAGACGGCGTGAGGTGAGCCGACGTCAAAAGCGTCGAGCCAGGACGAAGTTCTCAGAAGGGAGGCCGACGGGTCTCCCTTTTTTCTTGCCTGCGATTTCATCTTGGCGCCTCAATAAATAAGTCGCGCGACTGATAACCTGTTGCAGAACCCGGTGGGGCTGTTTCGAGTCTCAGCAACAAGCCCTGCCAACGACAGGCTCCCGCAGTGAGGAAAGGCATGAATTCGCGCATCTGGCGTCTGGCCGGTGTTGGTTTGCTGTGTGTGGGTGTCAGTGCGCAAGCGCTGGCCGATGAGCCGCAGAATCGTGGGCCGGGCAACGGGCCGCAGAACGACGGGATCATCCGTGGCGACAACAGCCGTCAGTTCGAGCACAACGGCCAGCCGCATAACAATGACGGTCAATGGCAGAACCGCAACCGTGCCGATGAGCGTCCGCAACCGCCTCGCCAGCCGGGCAACAACCTGCCGATCCAGCCGCGACCCGACGCCGTGCGCCAGACCCAGGAACCGCGTCAGGGTTACTACCGCGACGAGCGCCCGCAGAACGGTTACCACAATCAGCAATGGCAGACGCAGCCGCGTCCCGATGACAACCGCTGGCCGGGACGGCCGAACGGTCATGGCAATGGCTGGGGTCCTGGCCCGCAGTATCGTCCGGGCCATGTGATCGATCGTTTCCCGGATCGTGATTACCGCGTGCCGTATCGCGGTCAGGATTACTTCTATTCCGGCGGCTACTGGTATCGCCCGCAAGGCCCGCGCTACATCGTCGTGCAACCACCGCGCGGGATCCGCATCCAGTATTTGCCGGATTACGCCCGTGAAGTGTGGATCGGCGGCTCGCTGCTGTTCCTCGCCGCCGGTTCCTATTACGCCTATCAAGAGGCGACGCAGGATTACGTGGTGGTCGAGCCGCCGCTGCAGCAACCGTCGCAACCGCAAGCTCAGGGCTATGACGTCGAAGCCTATCCGGCCAACGGCCAGTCGCCGCAGCAAGTGCAGCAGGACGGTTACCAGTGCTCTCAGTACGCGGTGCAGCAAAGCGGTTTCGACCCGCGCGCCGCGACCTATCAACCGGCACCCGAAGTGGTTCAGGCCTATCGCCAGGCGCAGGGCAACTGCCTGAGCAGTCGCGGTTATCAGGTCAATTACTGAGTGCGGGCGGCGAGCACTACTTCCTGTGGGTCAGCGTGCACCAGCACTTCGGCCTTCGGATAGGCCTTGTGAATCGCCGCCGCCGCTTGGTCGCTGATGCCATGGGCGACTGACAGGGTCAGTTCGCCCGGCAGTTCCAAGTGCAATTGCACAAACCAGTGATTGCCCGAGATCCGCGTGCGCAGGTCGTGCGCACCCAGTACGCCGGGGACGCTGCATGCCAGTTCGAGCATGTGCTGGCTGACATCGGTCGGCAGTTCCTCGTCCATCAACACCGAAAAACTTTCCCGGGCGATCTGAATCGCACTCCAGAAAATGTACACGGCGATCCCCAGCCCGAACCACGCATCCAGTTGCGCAAAACCCATCGCGGCCAACACCAGCGCGATCAGGATGCTGCCGTTGAGCAGCAGGTCCGAACGGTAATGCAGCGAGTCGGCACGCACGGCGTTGGAGCCGGTCTGCTTGATCACCCGGTGCTGCAACATCAGCAGCGCCGCCGTCAGCAGCAGGGAAAACACGATCACACCGATGCTCAGCCACGGTGCGCCAAGCGGTTCCGGCGTCTGCAAGCGTTGGTAGGCCTGAAACGCGATCAGCACCGCGCTGCCACCGATGAACAACGCCTGGGCCATGCCCGCCAGCGATTCGGCTTTGCCGTGGCCATAACGGTGATCATCATCCGCCGGGCGCAAGGCGTAATGCACTGCCAGCAGATTGAGCATTGAAGTGACGCCATCCAGCGCCGAGTCAGTGAGGCCGGCGAGCATGCTCACCGATCCGCTGAGCCACCAGGCAATCGCCTTGGCGACGATCAGCGTGCAGGCGACCGCCACCGAGGCGCGGGTCGCCAGCCGCAGCAGGCGGGCGTGTTCAGGGCTGGAGGTCATTGAACGTCCTTATTCAAGCAGCCGGTTGCAGGCCGAACATCGCCAGTTGCTGAGTGCTGCCCTTGTGCTGGATCAGGCGCGGATCATCCAGAGGAAAATCTCGGCCCAGCTCGCTCTCGAGAATCGCCTGCAACTTGTGATTGTCGACCTGACCGTCGGGGCCGATGGCTTGCTTGAGCTTGGCCGGATCGATCTGCGCGGTGTGGCCCGGTTCGAAATAGATCGCCCCGGTGGCGAAGTCGACGGCAAACGCGATCAGCCCGGGAATGATGTAGAACAGCAGGCCGACGGCATCGAGCACGGCAATCGCCGGGTCGATCTTGCCGTCGATCTGGCCACGCCGGTCCGGGTAGAAAATCGAACCGCACGCCGACAGTTGCGTGAGCAGAGTGGCAACCAGAACACCGCCGATCAGGCGAGAGGGTAAGCGCATGGAAATGTCTCCTGAGTCATCAAATAACGAAGCTTCGTCTTGTGAAGTTAAGACCCTGACGAACGCCCGGCAGTTCGCCGTTATACTCGGCCCTCTGTTTGGGAGCCAGCATGATTTCTTTGCCGATCGACGATGTTTTACCCGCCCTGCGTGAAGCCCTCGCGTCACGCCACGAAGCCGTGCTCGAAGCACCGCCCGGCGCCGGTAAAACCACCCGCGTGCCTTTGGCCTTGCTCAACGAAGCCTGGCTGGCCGGGCAGACCATCGTCATGCTCGAACCACGGCGCTTGGCTGCGCGGGCGGCGGCGGAGCGTTTGGCCAGCGAGCTCGGCGAGCAGGTCGGTGAAACCGTCGGCTATCGCATCCGCCTCGACAGCAAGGTTGGCCCGAAGACGCGTATCGAAGTGGTCACCGAAGGCATTCTCACCCGGCGCTTGCAGGACGACCCGGCGCTGGAGGGTGTGGGCCTGCTGATCTTCGACGAATTTCATGAACGCAGTCTCGACGCCGATCTGGCGCTGGCCCTCAGTCTGAACGGTCGCGAGCTGTTTCGCGCTGAACAGCCGCTGAAGATTCTGCTGATGTCGGCCACCCTCGAAGGCGAGCGCCTGGCCGGCTTGCTCGATGACGCGCCGATCCTGCGCAGTGAAGGGCGCATGTACCCGGTGACGATGCGCTGGGGCCGGCCGTTCCAACCGGGTGAATACATCGACCAGCGCGTTACCCAAACCGTACTCGAAGCGCTGCACGACGAGACCGGCAGCCTGTTGGTGTTCCTGCCGGGACAGGCGGAGATCCGTCGCGTAAATCAGCAACTGGTCGACGCAATCGGCGAGCGCAAAGACGTTCTGCTGTGCCCGTTGCACGGCGAACTCGACCTCAATGCGCAACGCGCGGCAATCGACCCGGCGCCGCCCGGTCAGCGCAAAGTGGTGCTGGCAACCAACATTGCCGAGACCAGCCTGACCATCAACGGCGTACGCGTGGTCATCGATGCCGGATTGGCGCGGGTGCCGCGCTTCGACCCGGGCAGCGGCATGACCCGCCTCGACACCCAACGCATCTCCAAGGCCAGCGCCACCCAGCGTGCCGGCCGCGCCGGGCGACTGGAGCCGGGCGTGTGCTATCGCCTGTGGTCGCAGGATCAGCACGAACAATTGGCAGCCTATGGCAGCGCGGAAATTCTCTCGGCGGATCTGGCCAGCCTCGCTTTGCAACTGGGGCGCTGGGGCGTGACCCCGGGCGAACTGGTCTGGCTCGACGTGCCACCCGCCGCCGCGTATGCCCAAGCGCAGGATCTGCTGCAACGCCTCGGCGCCTTGCACGGCGACACGCTGACGGCCCACGGCCAGGCCATGGCCGAACTGCCGGCGCATCCGCGCATCGCGCATTTGCTGTTGCGCGGTCAGGCGCTGGGGCTGGCGGCAATGGCCTGCGATGTGGCGGCGCTGCTCGGCGAGCGCGATATCCTGCGCGGCGCTGGTGCGGATCTGCACAGCCGGTTGGTCCTGCTTTCCGGCGAAGAACGTGCCGGCCGTGGTGCGCAGGGCGGGGTGCAACGCGCCCGGCAATTGGCTCGGCAGTATCGCGGTTACCTGCGTGGCAAGCCGAGCGAACCGGTAAACGATCCCGATCATCCGCGCTGGCTCGGCGCGTTGTTGGCGCTGGCCTACCCGGATCGCGTCGCCCAGCAACGGCGTGCCGGCGGGGCCGAATACCGTTTGGCCAACGGTCGCGCGGCGCTGTTCGCTGAGGCCGATAGCCTGATGAAGCACGAGTGGATTGTTATTGCCGACCTCGGCAGCCGTCAGGGCCAGCGCGAAGAACGCATCTATCTGGCGGCGGATTTCGATCCGGCGCTGTTCGATTCGGTGCTCGCCGAGCAAGTGCGCAGCGTCGATCAACTCGATTGGGATGAACGCGAAGGCGTGCTGCGTGCCGAGCGCCAGCGTAAGGTCGGCGAGCTGATTCTCAGCCGCGAACCGTTGCCCGGTCTGGATGAAAACGCGCGCAGTCAGGCGCTGGTCAGTCTGGTGCGGCGCAAGGGTCTTGAGCTGTTGCCGTGGACGCCGGAACTGCGCCAGTGGCAGGCGCGGGTGGCGCTGTTGCGTCAGCTCGATCTGAACACTCAGGACGACAGCCAATGGCCGGATGTCAGCGATGCGGCATTGTTGAATACCCTGGAAGACTGGCTGATGCCGTATCTGGGCAAGGTCTCGCGGCTCAGCCATTTCGCCAGCCTCGACCTGTCGAGCATCGTGCGTAATCTGCTGCCGTGGCCGCTGCCGCAGAAGCTCGACGAACTGGCGCCGCATCATTTGAGCGTGCCGTCGGGGTCATCGATTCGTCTGGATTACAGCGAACATCCACCGATTCTCGCGGTGCGTTTGCAAGAGCTGTTTGGTCTGGCCGATACGCCACGGATTGCCGGTGGCCGGCAAGTGGTCAAGCTGCATCTGCTCTCGCCGGCGCGGCGGCCGGTGCAGGTCACGCAGGACCTGGCCAACTTCTGGCGCAGCACCTATGCCGAGGTGAAGAAGGATCTCAAGGGGCGCTATCCGAAGCACTATTGGCCGGACGATCCCTTGGTCGCCGAAGCCACGGCGCGGGCGAAACCACGCGGCACCTGACCCGCAATGGCTGCGCGCCATTAGCCCATCCGTGCTAATTGCCCTTGGTTGTTCCGGCTCGCAAAATCGCCGCCTGAACAATAACAGCCTTGTTGCCTGGCAACTTGCGCCCAAGGAACGGAACTGCCCATGACCACTTTTTTCAAGCTCAAGGAGTTGATCTTCTTGTCGGCTGCGCTATTGGCCGCCTCCAGTTCGGCCATGGCCGAAGAGCCCGATCCGATTGGCGACTGGTGGATTATCTACGGCAACGGCGTGCCCCAGAAAAACATCATGTACGTCGCCGATGCGACGTCGGTGGTGCCTTCGCAGAAAACCAAAGGCGCAACCATGGTCGCGGTAACTCTGGTTTATGAAGAGCCGGGCAAACCGATGATCGACGTCTATAACCTCGAAGCCCAATGCTCTACGGGCAAGGTGCGTTTTATCAATGGCCAGTCCATCGAGCGTCTCGCCTACACCATGCGTCATCTGAAAGTTGCCAACCAATGGCAGGCGCCGAAAGAGTTCTGGGTCCAGCAAGCGCTGAAGTTTGCCTGTGCGCCGGGCAGTCGCGCGAAAAACGACATGGCCGCCGTGGGCAAGATGGAATACCTGCAGATGATCGAGATGCTGCAGCAGATGTTTTTCAAGCTCGCGCCGATCCAGCAGAAGAGCCAGATGATGGACAACATCGACAGCCTGCTCGAACTGAAGAAATAAGCCGAGGCATCCAATGACTTACACACGTTTATGGCTGGCAACCCTGCTGGCAGGATTGCTCTTGAGCGGCTGTTCCACCATCGCGCAGAGCCGCTGGGAAGGTCGCGATCTCCAGGAAGCACTGGACCTGTTCGGCACGCCCGACGCGATGGCAAAGGAAACCGGCCCGAACGGCGAACCCTTGGCCGTACTGACCTGGCACAAGTCCGCGAGCTGGACCTCCACCGAAGCGGCCGGCACTTCGATGACCCATACCGGCAATGGCATGGTGTACACCGAGCACTACCAACAGGTCGGTCACAGTTCTACCTGCAAGTTGCAGGCGAAGATCAATCAACAGAAGAAGATCGCCCAGTTCCTGATCGAAGACGGGCGAATACTGCACGGCAAGTGCGCCAATGTCCGCTATGTTCCGGGCTACGTTCCGCCCGGTTTATAAGGGCAAAACGCTTATGGCGCAGCGGGCAGGAGGAACCGCGCAATCACCGGCAAGTGATCGGAGATGCGCAGGGTATCGTCCTGCCGCACCTGTGCTTGCAGGCGTTTGAGCTTCGGGCTGTAGAACAGATAATCCACTGTGCGATCCGGGCCGTTGAGGCCGGGGTCGTTGGGGTAATGGGTCAGCCATTTGGCTCGATCGATACCGCCGGCCTCGTTGTTGGTCGGGATCATCGGGTACTTGTCCCACAGCAGATGCAGTTCGCTGTCGGCAGAGTAGGGCGTGCGCCGCTCGACCGGCAGGCGTCGATACTGGCCCAGCGGCAGCAGATTGAAATCGCCACCGATCAGCCACGGCAGGCCTTGGCTTTCATATTTGTCGAGGACTTTGGCCACGGCAGCCACTTGCGCCTGCACGTTGCCGTCCGCCTGGCTGGCGCGCTGCAAGTGGGTGTTGAACACGGTCAGTTGTCCGCCATCGCTGAGCGGCAGTTTGACTGCGAGCAAAGCGTCTTTGGGCTGGAACTGGCGGCTGATGAAGTTGCTCGGGGCCACGGGCAGTTGCAGGCGTTCGGCGTGTTCGATGCGATAGCGGCTCAGCGTGGCCAACTGGCGGCCGACGCTGCCGTAGATGTGGGGCTCGGGGACAAAATCGGCTTTCCAGTCGAAGGCGCTGGCACTGCACGGATACAGGTCGGCGACGCGTTCCTGCAACAGCTTGAGCTGATTCTGGTAGTCACTGGCCTTGGCGCCGTCGTCGAGCTCCTGCAACAGCACCACATCCGGTTGTTCGTCACGGATCACCCGCGCCACTTCGTCGAGGCTGAAGGCCATGTCTTCGGCGGTCGGCGCTTCATCGTCGCCTTCGGCCAGATCATTCCAGAACACGTAGCGCTTGCCGGCGAGGAACTGCACGTTCCAGGTCATGACTTTCAGTGCTTGCCCGGGCACCAGCGTCGGCGCGGTAGTGCCGCAACTGACCGGCAGGGTTTCGCGGGCATCGGGGCGCCAGGTCAGGCTGAACAGCAGTACGCCGAACAGGACGACGGCAAGGATGACGAGGAGCAGGGTGTAGCGCAGCAGACGGGTCATGGCTCGGCTTATAGCGTTACAGAAAGTGGCCCCGAGCATACCTGACGGCAGCGACGAAGCCCAAGCACGGCGCGGTCAGACTGCGCCGTTACGTTTGTCAGGCAATTCGCTGATCAGCATGAACAGGCGGAACAGCACCACACTGGTGAACAGTTGCAGGAAGCTGTGGGCGCTGTCGATCAGCCCGGCAATCAGCGGATTCTGCGGTTCGGGGTACACCGCCAGCGTCGCGCCCTTGAGCAGCCACAACGGGGTCATCACGCAGAGAATGCACAACAGGATGCGCCAGAAGTGCCCACGGGTCAGGCGCAGACTTTCCTTCATCGCCTGCAACGGTCCGAGGCCGCGCAGCACCAGCAGGTATTCGGCGAAGGCGAGCATGACCATCAGCATCAGGCCCGGCAGGAAGTACAACGACAGGCCGAGCAGAATCAGCAAGGTATTGAGCGCGGTCAGCACCGCGAAGCGCGGCCACAGGGTTGCGGCCATCGCCAGCAGGTCACGGTTGCGCGGCGACTCGCCACGGCTGCGCGCATCGAGAAACAGGATCAGCGCGGCGGTGTACAGCGGATACACCAGCAGGCCGACGATGATGCTGACGCCGGCGAAGGTGTCCGGTCCGGTGGCGTGATCGACTGCCTGCTGCAAGAAGGCTTCGACAATCACTAGCGGCAGGCACAACTGCACGATGCTGCCCAGATGGCGTTTGAAAAAATACAAAGAGTCGCGCAGTACTTCGAGGGCATTCATCAGTCGGTATCGCAGGTCGAAAACAGTGGCTCACTTTAACCGATGCAACGCGGGGCGACACAAACGTAAACATTCGGTAAAGGCCATTGAAACATTTTGTCACTGTCTCCATTACAGGAGAGCACCGCGCTCAAAGTGGGCACGGGCATGTTATTACCGGCAATCTACGAGGTCGCCATGAACAGCGAAGAGCAAACCCTGATCGATGGACTGTTTTCCCGGCTGCAACAGGCCGAAACGGAGGCAGCCCCGCGCGACGCCCAGGCCGAGGCGCGGATCAAGGAACACCTGACGCGCCAACCGGCGGCAGGTTATTTCATGACCCAGGCGATTCTGGTGCAAGAGGCCGCGCTGAAAAGCCTCGACGAGCAGAACAAGCAACTGACCCAGCAAGTCCAGCGCCTGCAGGCCGAGCTGCAATCGGCCAAGGCCCAGAGTGGCGCTCCGTCAGCGAGCGGTGGCGGTGGCTTCCTGTCGAGCATTTTTGGTGGCGGCAATTCACGTCCGGCGCCGAGCCAGAGCGCAGCGCCGTCGTCCTCCGGCGGCTGGCGTGAACCGGCACCGCAGCAGAGCTACCAGGCACCGGCGCCACAACAGAGCTTCGCCGCCGCGCCGCCCAACTATGCGCAGCAGGCAGCCCCGGCGGCGGGCAACAGCTTTCTCGGCGGCGCGCTGAAAACCGCCGCAGGCGTGGCCGGCGGTGTGATGCTGGCGCAGGGCATCGGCAGCCTGTTCCACCACAATCAGCAACCTGAAGAAATCGTCGAGGTCATCAAGGAAGAACCGGCGCAGGTCGCCGACCAGAGCAACAACGGCTGGGGCGATGAGCAGCGCGTGGCGGACAACGGTTTCTCTGGCAATGACCAGGGCGGTTTCAGCGACGCCGATTACAGCAGCGACAATTCGTCGTTCTTCGATGACGACGACTCCTATGTCTGACATAGCCTCTGAAGGCTGACATGTACACTGTGGCGAGGGGATTTATCCCCGCTGGGCTGCGCAGCAGCCCCGCTTTTCCTGATTGGAGCGAGGACTGCTGCGCAGCCCAACGGGGATAAATCCCCTCGCCACACTCACCACTCGTCAGCAGCACCTTTGCGCCTGTGGCCGATTATTCGCGGAACCCTCCTTCGGGCTGGCATACTGAGCGCCTTTTTCAGGCCTGATCGCCTGACCCCGCTTCGTGCGCTTGCGCGCTCACAGGAACTCCGGTGAAAAAAATCGCAGTGTTCGCCGATGTGCAGAACCTCTACTACACCGTGCGTCAGGCCTATGGTTGCCACTTCAACTACGCCGCATTGTGGGCCGACATCAGCAAGAACGGGCAGATCGTCGAGGCTTACGCCTACGCGATCGACCGTGGCGACAGCAAGCAGCAGCAGTTTCAGCAGATCCTGCGCAACCTCGGTTTTACCGTGAAGCTCAAGCCCTACATCCAGCGCAGCGACGGCTCGGCCAAGGGCGACTGGGACGTGGGCATTACCCTGGACATCATGGACGCCGCCGACCATGTCGACGAAGTGGTGCTGGCCTCCGGTGACGGCGATTTCGACATGCTGCTCGAACGCATCATCAACAAGCACGGCGTGCAAGCAGTCGCCTACGGCGTGCCCGGCCTGACCGCCAACTCGCTGATCCGCGCCGCCAGCCGCTACGTGCCGATCGAAGGCGCGCTGTTGCTCAAGAGCTGAGCTGAACAACAGATTTGAACGGAGTACACCCCGGTTTGGAACGCATTGCAGTCATCGACTTTGAAACCACCGGCCTGTCGCCGAACAGCAGCTGCCGCGCCACGGAAATCGCCGTGGTCATGCTGGAAAACGGCCGCATCGTCGAGCGTTACCAGAGCCTGATGAACGCCGGCGTGCGCGTCCCCGCGTTCATCGAGCAACTGACCGGCATCAGCAACGCCATGCTGCGCACCGCGCCGCCGGCCGAGCGGGTGATGGAAGAGGTCAACGAATTCGTCGGTTGTACGCCGCTGTTGGCGCACAACGCCTCGTTCGACCAGAAGTTCTGGGATTTCGAACTGGGGCAGATCAAACGCACACGCCTGCAGAATTTTGCCTGTTCACTGCTGCTGGCGCGGCGCCTGATGCCGGCGGCGCCGAATCACAAGCTCGGCACGCTCACCACTTTCGCGCAGCTACCGCATACCGGTCAGGCTCACCGGGCCATGGCCGACGCCGAGATGGCGGCCAATCTGATGGCGCATCTGGCGGAAGAGTTGCGGGGCAAGCATGGGGTGCGCGATCTATCGCATGATCTGTTGTGCAAACTGCAGAAAATCTCGGCGGGAAAAGTGTTCGAGTATCTGCAGCGACAATCCCCGCTATAGTCAATTTTCAATAATATTGCTCAACAAATCTTGTAATGAGAAAATTCAATAATGAAGATTTTTTGTGCTTGAATGGATGTGTCAATTCCAAGATACTCCGGTCACCAGCATCGGACCGCTGCTCGAAAATAGAGAGCTAATATGCTTACCAAACTCGAAGCTCATGGATTTAAGAATTTACTGGATTTCTCTGTGTCATTTGGCCCGTTTAATTGTATAGCGGGGCTAAATGGAGTTGGGAAATCAAATATATTTGATGCGATAAAATTTCTCTCTTTGTTGAGTGATGAAACTATTGTCGAGGCCGCTTTAGCTGTAAGAGACTCTGAGTCTACAGATCCGCTGGATGTTTTCTGGACCAACGGGGACTACCGTGTAGAGAGCTTAAAGCTAGCGGTGGAAATGATCGTTTCATTAGATATAGTTGATGATTTTGGCCGTAAAGCTCAAGCTACATCCACCTTTTTACGTTATGAAGTAGAAATTGCTAGGGATCCAGCGGAAGAGAAATCAGGATCTTTAGGTCTGTATCTTTCACGAGAAACTTTAGTGCACATTAATAAGGGGGAGGCGACGAACTCCTTGCATTTTCCTCTTAGTGTTTCGCAGTTTCGTGATCAGGTTGTCTTGAACAAACGTAAAGGCGCTGGATTCATATCCACTCAAAAAGTAGACGATGGAGTGGTGGAAATTCACCTTCATCAAGATGGCGGTAGCAGTGGGCAGCCACAAAAAATTCCAGCTAGATATATCCCTAAAACCGTTGTGGCAAACACCAATAGTGCAGTTTGGCCCACAATTCTTGCTGCTCGACGGGAAATGCAATCTTGGCGATTTCTTTCATTAGAGCCAAGTGCAATGCGCCGTTCTAACAAAATGCATGAGGACACAAGTGTAGGAGCTGATGGGGGGAAATTGGCTGCGGCTTTGTATAAGCTTTATCGTAAAGATCCGAATGTCTACTCGCGTATTGCCAGTAGGCTTTCAGAAATTGTTCCGACTTCAGATGTCAGGGTTGATGTTGATCAAGTGAGGCAACTGCTCACAGTTGAAGTTAAGGAGCGTTCTGGTGCGTTCTTGCCAGCCCGAGCTCTTTCAGATGGTACGCTGCGATTCATGGCATTATGCATCATGGCTGAAGATCCAGATTTCAAAGGGTTACTTTGTTTTGAGGAACCTGAAAATGGTATTCATCCAGCTAAAATGGGCGCTATGTTGTCGTTGCTGAAGGAACTTGCGGTCGATACAAATTATCCTGTAGGCGAGGATAATCCTATGCGCCAAATTTTGATTGCGACGCACTCTCCAGTTTTAGTTAAGCTAGAATCGCCCGATGATCTTATTTATGCGGATGTTGTAAAGGTTCGTGGCCCGGATGGGGTGCCTGCTTCAACTATTAGATGCAAAAGTTTGCGGGAAAGCTGGAGATTTAAGTCTGGTTCTGAATGCATTGATAAAGGGTCGATTATCGCCTATCTCGCCCTTCCGCCGGACAGTCAGATATCAATGGAATTTGACGAGTAATTTAAGGGACGCCATCTATGAAAATAAGGTTTATTCTAACGGGGGAAGGCTCATCCGATCTTCGCTTGGTTGAGCATATACAGACGATTCTGATTGGCGAGGGTTTTTCCGAAGTAAGTGGTGAAGTCCCGGATTTAGGTATGTTTTCGCCTCCTGTGGGTCGCTCAGTACAAGAGAAGCTTAGAGCGTTGATTAAATATTACCCTCATGTTGATTTGATCTTTGTTCATCGCGATGCTGATGGCGCCGGTTCTATCGTTCGAGAGCAGGAGATTGAAGCGGCGAGCGATGGGGTTTTTGATTTTTCTAGAATCGTACCAGTCATTCCAGTTACCATGCTCGAGACTTGGTTGTTGGCAGATGTTGAAGCAATTAAGTTGGTAGCTGGTAATTCGAGCTATCGTGGCGGTCTGGGTTGTATTCCCGCATTACGTCGGCTTGAATCTGTGCGTGATACTAAGCAGTTGTTGTTGGAGGCGCTTTGTGAGGCCAGTGAGACACAGGGCGTTCGTTTGGCTAAGTTTAAAAAACGGTTTTCAGAAATGCGCGCTAGGTTAACGATTGACTTAAATCCTGACGGGCCTGTCCGGGGTTTAGCGTCCTATCAAAGTTTTCGTCGAAAAATAACATCGGTGTCTCAGGGTATTCTCAATATTTAGCTTGGGTGGCGCTGCTTCACCTGACACAGTATGGAGCAGTTAATCGTTTTCATTGAGATGTTGTACCAGCCATTCCAACGGCACACGCTTTTCGACTGCGCTTGAAAGCACAATCGACGTCTTGCTGAACCCGAACTTCGCCACCCGATCGATCAACTCTTCCAGCTTCGGCATCGAGGCCACCGCCGCTTGCATGATCACGCACGGGTCGCCGGTGACCCGATGGCATTCGGTGATCTGCGGGATTTTGATCAGTTCATCGTAGGCCTTCTGGTTGCCGTGCTGGTTCAGGCGCAGTTCGATCACGCACTGGATCGGCAGGCCGATTTTCGCCATATCGATTTTTGCTTGATAACCGGTGATCACTCCGGCCGCTTCTAGTTTGGCCACGCGTTCGGCGACGGCGGGGGCTGAGAGGTTAATCTTGCGCGCCAGATCAGCGTAAGACGCGCGGCCGTTTTCCAGAAGTGCGCCGAGCAGCATGCGGTCGTATTTGTCCAAGGCGAACTCCTGAAATGGCCAGACTTTAGAAATCGCGGCTTAACTCGGCGATCTCCGTGTTTTCCAAAGTGTACCGGCGCTAAAAACAGGTTTTGTAACTTATTTTTGCTCTTGCGCCTTTCTAGAATAATCCATCCACCGAGCCTGACTGTCGAGCTGCCCATGCCTGCCTTGCGCCGTTTTTCCCTGCCGTTGATCGCTGCGTTTTTTGCGTTGTACGTGATCTGGGGGTCGACCTATCTGGTGATTCGCATTGGCGTCGAATACTGGCCGCCGCTGTTGCTGGCCGGGGTGCGCTTCGTCATTGCCGGCAGCTTGATGTACGCCTGGCTGCGCTGGCGCGGTGCTCCTGCGCCGACCTGGGCGCAGTGGAAAGCGGCGGGGCTGGTCGGCATTCTGCTGCTCAGTTTTGGGAATGGCGCTGTGAGCGTGGCGGAGCACACTGGCGTGGCTTCCGGCGTTGCTGCGCTGGCGGTGGCGACGGTGCCACTGTTCACCTTGTTGTTCGGCTACTTCTGGGGCGCGCGCAATACGCGGCTGGAGTGGGCGGGTGTCGCGTTGGGGATTATTGGCATCGCCATGCTCAACATGGGTTCCAACCTGCAATCGAGCCCGCTCGGTGCGATGTTGCTGATTTTCGCGGCGGCGAGCTGGGCGTTCGGTTCGGTGTGGAGCAAGCATCTGCCGCTGCCAGCAGGGGCGATGGCCAGTGCGGTGGAAATGCTCGTCGGCGGCGTGGTCTTGCTGATCGGCAGTGCGCTGAGTGGCGAGCACCTGCAAGCCATGCCGCCGCTCGAAGGGTGGCTGGCGCTGGCCTATCTGATTTTCTTTGGCTCGATCATCGCCTTCAATTCCTACATGTATCTGCTCAAACACGTGCGCCCGGCGGCAGCGACCAGTTATGCCTACGTCAATCCGGCGGTGGCGGTGTTGCTCGGCGTGGTGTTTGTCGGCGAGACCATCGGCATCGAAGAAGCGCTGGCGATGCTGGTGATCATCAGCGCGGTGCTGCTGATCAGCCTGCCGCAGTGGCGTCGACCTGCGCAGCCACCCATGGAAGAGGCGAAAGCCGTTCCGACGGAAGCGCGTACGAATTAGGGTAAACTGCGCGGCATTGCATCCCCGCGTCATTTTTTCCTACGGTACTCCCATGACTTTCGCCTCCCTTGGCCTGATCGAACCCTTGCTGCGCTCCCTCGAGACGCTCGGCTACCAGACCCCGACGCCGGTGCAGGCGCAAGCCATTCCGGCGGTGCTGGCCGGTCGCGACCTGATGGCAGCGGCCCAGACCGGCACCGGTAAAACTGCCGGTTTCGCCTTGCCGCTGTTGCAGTTGCTGGCCATGGAAGGGCCGAAAGTCACCGCCAACTCGGCGCGTGCGCTGATTCTGGTGCCGACCCGCGAACTGGCCGAGCAGGTCCACGAAGCCGTGCGCCAGTACGCGGAAAACCTGCCGCTGCGTACTTACGCCGTGTATGGCGGCGTCAGCATCAACCCGCAGATGATGAAGCTGCGCGGCGGCGTCGATGTGCTGGTCGCCACACCCGGTCGCTTGATCGACCTGTTCCGCCAGAACGCGCTGAAACTCAATCAGCTGCAAACGCTGGTGCTGGATGAAGCCGACCGTATGCTCGACCTGGGCTTCTCCGAAGAACTGGCGAACATTTACCGCATGCTGCCGAAAAAGCGCCAGACCCTGCTGTTCTCCGCGACCTTCTCCGATGACATCCGCCTGCTCGCCGGGCAGATGCTCAATGATCCGCTGAGTGTCGAAGTCAGCCCGCGCAACGTCGCCGCCAACACGGTCAAGCAGTGGATCGTCACCGTCGACAAGAAGCGCAAGGCTGAACTGTTCGTGCACTTGATGCGCAAGAACAAGTGGAAGCAGGTGCTGGTGTTCGCCAAGACCCGCAATGGCGTCGATGCGCTGGTGGAAAAACTTCAGGGCCTCGGTGTGAATGCTGACGGCATCCATGGCGACAAACCGCAGGCTACGCGCCAGCGCGCGCTGGACCGGTTCAAGCTCAGCGAAGTGCAGATTCTGGTCGCGACCGACGTTGCCGCCCGTGGTTTGGACATCGAAGATCTGCCGCTGGTGGTCAACTTCGATCTGCCGATCGTCGCCGAGGATTACATTCACCGCATCGGCCGCACTGGTCGCGCGGGTGCCACCGGTGAGGCGATTTCGCTGGTGTGTGCCGATGAAGTGAACATGTTGTCGGCAATCGAGATGCTGACGCGGCAGAACCTGAAGCGCCAGAACGAACCGGATTTCGAACCCGAGCACCGCGTGCCGGACACCGATGCCAGCGGTCAGGTGATCAAGAAGCCGAAGAAACCGAAGAAGCCGAAAGCGTCGGGCGGTGGCGGTGGTAAGCGCAATCTGGGCAAGTGGGTCGACAGCGGCGAGACCTCGGCACCGGAGCCATCGATCAAGCCGGTGCGCAAAGTGCCGGTGTTCAATACTGGACCGCGCAAGCGCAAGCCTTGAGATCAAAGATCAAAAGCCCCTCACCCTAACCCTCTCCCGGAGGGAGAGGGGACTGATTGGGGAATGCTTGAGAGTTACGTCGACGTGATATATCAGTTGTGAATGCCTAATCGACACGATCGTTCAGGTCGTGCATGACGTCAGACACCTCGGTCGGCTCCCTCTCCTGGGGGAGAGGGCTGGGGTGAGGGGGCGAGGGCGACTCAGTTCCCGCGCCCTAACCAGCTCAACATCCCCAACCCAGCCGCCCGCCCACTGGCAAAACACCCAGTCAGCAAATACCCTCCCGTCGGCGCTTCCCAATCAAGCATCTCGCCCGCACAAAACACCCCCGGCAGGGCCTTGAGCATCAAGCGCTCATCCATCGCTTCGAATCTCACGCCACCAGCACTGCTGATCGCTTCATCCAGCGGACGGGTTTTCACCAGTGTGAGCGGCAACGCTTTGATCGCTCGCGCCAACAGCGCCGGATCGGCGAACGTTTCGGCGTCGGTCAGCTCGCGCAACAACGCTGCCTTAACTCCATCAATCCCCACCTGACTGTGCAGATGCTTGGCCATCGAGCGCGAGCCACGTGGTTTGCTCAGCGCTGCCTGTAATTTATCCACAGGCCGGCCGGGCAGCAGGTCGATGTGGATAACCGCTGCGCCGTAGCGATTGATTCCCTCGCGTATCGGCGCCGACAGCGCATAGATCAGGCTGCCTTCAATGCCGGTCGCGGTGATCACGCATTCGCCCAAGCGCGGGATGTCGTCGTTCAAACCGATGGCAATGTTTTTCAGCGGTGCGCCGGCGAATTTGCTCACCATCAGCTCGCTCCAGGCCTGCACCTCGAAGCCGCAATTGCTTGGCTGCAACGGTGCCAGATCCACGCCGCGCTGCTCCAGCGGCAACATCCACGCGCCATCCGAGCCCAGGCGCGACCAACTGCCGCCGCCGAGGGCGAGCAGGGTGGCGTCGGGGTTTACGCTGATTTCGCCTTCCGGGCTGGCGATGCGCAGTGCACCGCTTGCGTCCCAGCCGAGCCAGCGATGGCGGGTGTGGATAACTACGCCGCTGTCGCGCAGGCGCTTGAGCCAGGCGCGTAACAGCGGGGCGGCTTTCATGTCGGTGGGGAACACGCGGCCGGAGCTGCCGATGAAGGTTTCGATGCCCAGTTCATGAATCCACTGGCACAGCGCATCGGCATCGAATGCGCGCAGCAGCGGGGCGATCTGCGGTGCGCGCTCAGCGTAGCGGGAGAGGAATGCCGGGTAGGCTTCGGAATGGGTGATGTTCATGCCGCCGACCCCGGCCAGCAGGAACTTGCGCCCGACCGAGGGCATGCCGTCGTACACGTCGACGCGGATTCCGGCTTGGCTCAGCACTTCGGCGGCCATCAGGCCGGCGGGGCCACCGCCGATGATGGCGACGTGGGTGTTGGCGGGGGCGGAATTCTGGGTCATGGGCGTGCGCTGCGGTATGGCGGGACAAGGCGCGCATTCTAACAGCGCTGAACCCTGTGGGAGACACCATGTGGGAGCGAGCCTGCTCGCGAACGCGGTCTGTCAGTCAATTAGATGTTGTGGGTGCTAAAGCTTTCGCGAGCAGGCTCGCTCCCACCGGGGCTGCGGTGTATTTCGAGGCTGGTTAAAAAATAAACAGTGCGCTGGGCGCCTTGGGCAGCATGGCCTGCAGTCCCTTTCACTCAGGTTATCCACAGGCAGTTCCACAGCGATTGTGGGTAACGCAGCACGTTTCAATGACAGCCGTGTGAATCCCACACTCGTTGCGCGCTGTGATGGAGGATGCCGTGGCGGCGGGCGAGGGCGTGGCGGTCCTTGCTGTAGCCGCCGCCGATCACCCCGACCACCGGAATGTCGCGGCCCAGGCAATGGCGCATCACCCGTTCATCGCGCTCGGCTACGCCCTCGTCGGTCAGTTGCAGATAACCAAGGGCATCGTCCTTGTGCACATCGACGCCGGCGTCGTAGAGCACCAGATCCGGTTGATACAGCGGCAGCAGGTAATTGAGCGTGTCATCGACCACCTGCAGATAGTCGGCATCGCCCATGCCCTTGGGCAGCGGAATATCCCAGTCACTTTCGGCTTTGCGTGCGGGAAAATTCTTTTCGCAGTGCAGGGAAACGGTAATCGCCTCCGGCGTGTCATGCAGAATCCGCGCGGTGCCGTCGCCCTGATGCACGTCACAATCGAAGATCAGCACGCGATTGACCCGGCCGCTCTGTAACAGGTACTGGCTGATGATCGCCAGGTCATTGAAGATGCAGAAGCCGGCGGGGTAATCGTAGTGAGCGTGATGGGTGCCGCCGGCCAGATGACAGGCCAGGCCATGTTCCAGCGCTTGCTCTGCGGCGAGAATCGAACCGCCCACCGCGCGCACCGTGCGCCGCGCCAGCGCTTCGTTCCACGGCAGGCCGAGGCGCCGTTGGTCTTCGCGGGACAACTCGCCGCTCATGTAGCGTTCGATATAGCTGCGGTCATGGGCAAGGGCGAGGATGTCGTTAGGGCAGATCTGCGGGCGCAGCAGGTCGGCGTCGCGGGTCAGGCCGCTGTCGACCAAGTGATCGCGCAGCAGCCGGAACTTGTCCATGGGAAAGCGGTGATCCGCGGGAAACTCGGGGCTGTAGTCTTCGTGGTAGATCAACGGCAAGGGCATGGCTTGTTTCGCGCAGAACCAGGGAAAGAATGAACGATCCTACCAGCGATGTAGACTCAACGGCATGGAAATGGAGGGGACGATGGAGCCGATACTGGAGCTGCAAAGCGCGCGCTTGTTGATGCGTCAATGGCAGGACGAAGATTTGCCGGCATTCGCCGCGATGTGCGCCGATCCGCAGGTGATGCGCTACTTTCCGGCGCCGTTGACCCGGCTCGAAAGCGCCGCATTGATCGGCCGCGTGCGCGGACATTTTGCCGAGCACGGCTTTGGCCTGTGGGCGCTGGAGCGCAAGGACACGGGCGAGTTCATCGGTTTCACCGGGTTGGGCGTGGTCGGCTTCGATGCGCCGTTTACCCCGGCGGTGGAGATCGGCTGGCGGCTGGCCAAGGAACACTGGGGCCTGGGTTACGCCAGCGAAGCGGCGTGGACCGCACTGCGCGCGGGTTTCGACCAGTTGAAACTGGAGGAAATCGTCTCGTTTACCGCCGGGCAGAATGCGCAGTCGGAGAAGGTCATGCAGGCGATCGGCATGCATCACGATCCGCAGGATGATTTCGATCACCCCAGGCTTGCGCTCGATCACCCGTTGCGCCGCCATGTCCTGTATCGCATCAGCCGCGAACAATGGCTGCAAACCTTGCATGAATAAGCCGACACGGACGTTTACAATGGCCGCCATCGTATTTGGCCCGTGCCAGAACCTGAATCGTCCGCCGCAGCCAAGACTGCGCGGCCATTGCTTTGTGTGAGGAGAGTCTGAATGAGCCAAGTGCTGGAAGATCTGGTCGATCTGCTGACCCTGGAACCGATCGAAGAAAACCTGTTCCGTGGTCGTAGTCAGGATCTGGGGTTCCGCCAGTTGTTCGGCGGTCAGGTGCTCGGCCAGTCGCTGTCGGCGGCCAGTCAGACGGTGGAAGAGGCGCGTCATGTGCACTCGCTGCACGGTTATTTCCTGCGCCCGGGCGATGCCAAGTTGCCGGTGGTCTATTCGGTTGATCGCGTGCGTGATGGCGGCAGCTTCAGCACCCGCCGTGTGACGGCGATCCAGAAGGGCCACCCGATCTTCACGTGCAGCGCTTCGTTCCAGTACGACGAAAAAGGCTTCGAGCATCAGGGCCAGATGCCGGCGGTGGTCGGCCCGGAAAACCTGCCCTCGGAGCTGGAGCTGATCCAGCAGCGTGCGCACCTGATTCCCGAGCACATGCGTGAAAAACTGCTGTGCCCGAAACCGATCGAAGTACGCCCGGTCACCGAAAAGGATCCGTACAACCCGCAACCGGCCGATCCGATCAAATATGTGTGGTTCCGCGCCGACGGTGCCCTGGCCGACATTCCTGCGCTGCACAAATACCTGCTGGCGTACGCCTCGGATTTCGGCCTGCTGACCACGTCGATGCTGCCCCATGGCAAGTCGGTCTGGCAGAAAGACATGCAGGTCGCCAGCCTCGATCACGCGCTGTGGTTCCACAACGACCTGCGCGCCGATGACTGGTTGCTCTACGCGATGGACAGCCCGTGGGCCGGCAACTCCCGTGGTTTTTCCCGTGGCAGCGTGTTCAACCGCGCCGGGCAACTGGTCGCTTCGGTGACTCAGGAAGGCCTGATCCGCCATCGCAAGGACTGGGCATGAGCCTGACCGCAGTTCGCCATTGGGTATTCGACATGGACGGCACGCTGACCGTCGCCGTGCATGACTTTGCGGCGATTCGCGTGGCGCTGGCGATTCCGCCAGAGGACGATATCCTCACCCATCTCGCTGCATTGCCAGCGGATGAAGCAGCGGCCAAGCATGCCTGGTTGCTTGAGCATGAACGCGATCTGGCGTTGGGCTCGACCCCGGCCACCGGCGCGGTGGAGCTGGTGCGCGACCTGCATGCGCGCGGTTATCGCCTCGGCATTCTCACGCGCAATGCGCGGGAGCTGGCACATGTGACGCTGGAGGCGATCGGCCTGGCCGACTGCTTCGCGGTCGAGGATGTGCTGGGTCGCGACGAAGCACCGCCGAAGCCGCATCCCGGCGGTTTGCTGAAACTGGCCGAAGCCTGGCAAGTGCCGGCCAGTGACATGGTGATGGTTGGTGATTACCGCTTTGATCTGGATTGCGGCCGAGCAGCGGGGGCGCGGACGGTGTTGGTGAACCTGCCGGATAACCCGTGGCCGGAGTTGACGGATTGGCATGCGAAGGATTGTGTTGAGTTGCGGCGGATGCTGTTTGCCTGACATCCTCGTCGCCTGAGCCGGCCCCTTCGCGAGCAAGCTCGCTCCCACATTGGATCTTCAGTGCACACATATTTTGTGCATGTCATAGAGCTATGTGGGAGCGAGCCTGCTCGCGAAGGGGGCGGTGGATTCAGAAAAAAACCTACTGATCAAACAACGCCTTCTGCCCCTCCGCCGACGTCAGCATGCCATCCCCGTCATGCCCGACCCCAGGCACCTCCACCAGCCGCTGATTGACCCCCTCAGGATGGCGACGCAGCAAATAACCGAAATACAGCTTCCCGCGCATCAACCGGTAAGCCCCTTGCGCCTCGGCCGCGCAGCTCTTGTCCAGCGCCGGATGTTCCGGATCGACGTCCTGCTGCCCGAGCAGATAAATCACCTCGCGTTTGACGTAAGCGCTCTCGACCTGCAACGGCGTTTGCCCGCCGGCATACACCGGCATGTCCGCCAGGCCGTACTTCCAGCGATTGAAACCAGGACATTGCGCGTGATCGAACGCCACTGGCCGCTGCTCGTTGAAGTACGCATAAGAAGAAGGATTGGCCACCACATAGCGCAAGCGAATACCGTTGGCCTTGAGCGCCGGCTGATCCTTGGCCAGCAGGGCGTAACGCTGCACCACCTGACCACCGCCGGAGTGGCCGAAGATCACGATCTGCTTCACGTCCGGAAACTGTTTGCGGTCGCTGAGCCGCGCGACGATTTCGTCCAGCGCCGCGTAGGAACTCAGCGGATTCGGCCCGGTGGACAAGCCGCCGCCCATCCACTCGTTGCCCTGCCAGCGCAGCACCGTCGGCGGCAAGGAATACAGGGTGACGTCGCTTTCATTGAGAAACTGCGGAGCGATCACCAGCGTGTGCGCGGTCTGCCCGGCGAGTTCGGCGGCGCTTTCCGCGCTTTTGCGGTAGGTCTCGGCGTTGCGCAGGCGACCGTGAATGACGATCAGCACCCGCTCGATCTTCTCCGGTGCCGGGCCGATGCCCACCGCCATTTCCCCGGCCTTGAGTTGCAGGCGACCGGGGCTGATCGCATCGACGCCGGCCGCTTGCGCGGTGCCGACGATGAACAGTAACGCCACAAGCCATTTATGCATTTACAGGGTTTTCGCCGCGAAGGTGTCGCACTGGCTTACCTGGCCTTGCGCGAATCCGGTTTTGAACCAGCGCACCCTTTGCGCTGACGTACCGTGGGTAAACGAGTCCGGCACCACACGGCCCTGACCCTGTTGCTGCAAGCGATCATCGCCGATGGCGTTGGCGGCATTCAAGGCTTCCTCGATGTCGCCCGGTTCCAGCCAGTTCAGGCGTTTCTGCGCGTTATACGCCCAGACGCCGGCGAGACAGTCGGCCTGCAATTCCTGGCGAACCAGCAAGCCGCCGTCGCCCTCCATCTGCCGGCCTTGCTGACGCGCCGCCTGCATCTTCGCCGAGACGCCCAGCAGCGTCTGCACATGGTGGCCGACTTCGTGCGCAATCACGTAAGCCTGAGCGAAATCGCCAGCGGCTTTGAAGCGCTGCGACATCTCCTGAAAGAAGGCCATGTCCAGATAGACCTTCTGGTCGGCCGGGCAGTAGAACGGGCCGGTGGCAGAAGTGGCCATGCCGCACGCGGAGTTCACCCGATTGCTGAACAGCACCAGTGTCGGGTCTTTGTATTGGCGTCCGGCCTGCTGGAAGATCGGACCCCAGGTGTCTTCGGTGTCGCCGAGGATAGAGCGGACGAATTCAGCCTGTTCATCGTTGGCCGGCGGTGCCTGACGGGTTTGCGAGGTGGGCGCCGGTTGTTCCATCTGCCCGGTCAACTGGCCGAGAATCTGCATCGGGTCCTGGCCGGTGAGCCAGCCGATGCCGACGATCAGCACAATAGCGGTCAGGCTCAGGCCCTTGCCGCCACCGAAGCGCATGCCGCCGCCACCGCCGGCATCATCACCCCGGGCGTCGACGACGTTGTCACTGCGTCGGCCTTTTTTCCATAGCATGTGGGAATCCTCTTTCTATTGCCGGTGATGAATCTGCTGGTGATGAGTGTTGCCGCTGTGTGAGTGTGGCGCCAGTCCGGTCGTCCGTCCATGCACACGCGCCCACATGGTGCGGGCCTGGTATTGACGGTCGAGCGCGCCGTGAATTCAATCCCGAGTGGAATTTCTTCCGTCGAACTCATGAACCCGCTGTTCCGACGGCAGTCTGTGATGTTGCACACTGGCCGGGCGCCGAAGTGGCGGGAATCTTGCCTCAAGGTTTTGCCTGGCGGCGGTTTCCCGGCGAAGAAGAGTGCAACCTGTGCGGTTGCTGAAAGCTCGGCCGACTATGATTGCCACAACGATTGCCGCCAGCGCGAACGCTCGCCCGGATTTTTTTTTCAGAGATTGCCAATGACCGTCAGCACCCCGCTCTCCGGTGTCAACCAGCCCTTCAAGGGGATCTTGCTGATTGTCGTGGCGACGTTCCTGTTTTCCAGCCACGACGCGTTGTCGAAATACCTCTCCGGTTTTTATCCGATCGTGATGGTGGTGTGGGCGCGCTATGTGGTGCACACCTTGTTGATGGCGGGGATTTTCCTGCCGCAGTCCGGTTTGCGCGTGCTGCGCACGAAAAAACCGTTATGGCAGCTCGCCCGTGCCCTGTGCCTGCTCGGCACCAGCCTGTTTTTCACCACGGCGCTGCTGTACATCCCGCTGGCCGAAGCCACGGCGGTCAACTTTCTCGCACCGGTATTGGTGACGGCATTGTCGGTGCCGTTGCTCAAGGAACGGGTGACGCGCGGGCAGTGGATCGCGGTGATCTGCGGCTTCATCGGCGTGCTGATCATCGTCCACCCGGGCGGCGAACTGTTCACCCCGGCGATCCTGCTGCCGTTCTGCTCGGCGCTGTTCTTCTGCTTCTACCAATTGCTGACGCGCAAGCTCGCCGAAGTGGACAGCCCGACCACCAGCAACTTCTTCGCCGGGCTGTGCAATACCTTGGTGATGAGCGCGCTGGTGCCGTTCTTCTGGCAGGTGCCGACGTTGCCTCATGCCGCGCTGATGCTGGCGCTGGGCAGCTGCGGGATGACGGCGCATCTGTTCCTGACCCAGGCCTTCCGTCACGCAGCACCAGCCTTGCTGGCGCCGTTCGGCTATTGCCAGATTGTCTTTGCCGGATTGTTGGGCTGGCTGCTGTTCAATCACACCCCGAGCGGGTTGACGGTGATTGGTATTGCGGTGATCTGTTGCAGCGGATTGGCGGCAGCGTGGCAGCAGAGCCGGCGCTGAAGAGCGGATCCCGGTACAACTTGTGGGAGCGAGCCTGCTCGCGAAAGCGGTGGGTCAGTCGCCATATTCAGCGGCTGACGTGACGCCTTCGCGAGCAGGCTCCCTCCCACAATGGGATGTATGCAGGCAGGTTATTCGGTAACGGTCGGAATCTTGCGCGGTGCCATGAAGTACATCCACGTCAGTGCGAGGAAGTACATCGCCGGAATCAGCGTGAACAGCACTGTGTAGTTGTTGTTGGTGACGGTGAGGATGTGGCCGACGATCTGGGTCATGAACATCCCGCCGATCGCCGCGCACATGCCGCCGAAGCCGAACACTGTGCTCATCATGTGCTTGGGCGTGTAGTCCATCACCAGGCTCCAGATGTTCGCAGTCCAGGCCTGATGCGCGCCGATCGCCAGCGAGATCGCCGCCACCGCCACCCACAGATTCGCCGAGCCGGCAGCCATGACCACGCCGATGATGCAGCAGGCAAACAGCAACATCGACAGCAGCCGCGCCTTGATCGAGTTCATGCCGCGACCGATCAGGAACGAGGACAGAATCCCGCCGCCGACACTGCCGAAGTCAGCCGTGACGTAGATGATGATCAGCGGAATACCCATCTGCGTCACGTTGATGCCGAGGTTGTATTGCTGATTGAGAAACGGCGGCAGCCAGTACAGATAGAACCAGAACACCGGCGCGGTCAGCGAGTAGGCGAGGGCGAAGGCCCAGGTGCCGCGCATGCGCAGGATCTTGCTGAACGGCACGCGAGCCTGTTCCGGTTCGACTTGCTGCTGGATGTAATCGAGCTCCGACTGTTTCACCGTCGGGTGATCTTCCGGATTGAAGTATTTCAGGCCCCAGAACAACAGCCAGATCCCGCCGAGTGCGGCCATGCAGAGGAACGCCGCTTGCCAGCCCCACACATGCAGGACCAGTGGCAGCAGCATCGGCGTGAACATCGCGCCGACGTTGGTGCCGGCGTTGAAAATGCCGGTAGCGACTGCACGTTCACCGGCCGGGAACCACAGGCGCGTGGTTTTCAAACAGGCCGGGTAGTTGGCCGCTTCCGTCAGGCCGAGGATGAAGCGGCAGACCATGAAGCCGACTGCCGAGGTCGCCAGGCCATGGGCGCCGGTCGCCAGGCTCCAGAGCAGCACGGCGCAGAAGAACACGCGCTTGACGCCGACCCGGTCGATCAGGCGTCCCTGCAGGACAAAACCGATCGCGTAGCCGACCTGAAACCAGAAGTTGATGTTGGCGTAATCCATCGCCGTCCAGCTCATTTCCTTGGCGAGGATCGGCTGCATGACGCCGAGGGCGGCGCGGTCGATGTAGTTGAGGGTGGTGGCGAAAAACACCAGCGCCAGCATGCCCCAGCGGGTCTTGCCGACAGCCATGGCGCCGCGGATCTTGTCGCCAATGCCACCCGTGGCAGTGCTCATGGCCGGAGCCATGCGGGAAGTCTGTGAAGGAATCATGTGTTCCACCCGTTTTTGGATTTGTTATTTGGTGTTCTTTTCTGTCGAACACCTTGCCCGGTGGTTAGTGGCCGGACTCGATGTGCAACCGATGTTGGGCAGTGAACAAAAAATCGTCAATTCGCTAAATCGCCTTAGTGTTCGATAATCGCACGCAAAACTAACCGGGTAGTACACTTTAAATTGCTGCGCGCAGGGATGCAGCCAATAATTTGCTCATCCTATAAAAGCGGCGCGGCTCACGCAGCCGCCGTCTCCAAACGGGAGTTGAAACATGCAGCGTTCCATTGCCACCGTTTCCTTGAGCGGCACCCTGCCGGAAAAACTCGAAGCCATTGCCGCCGCCGGGTTCGACGGCGTGGAGATTTTCGAAAACGACCTCCTGTACTACGACGGCAGTCCCCGGGAAATTAAACAGATGTGCGCCGATCTGGGGATCGCCATCACCCTGTTCCAGCCGTTCCGTGACTTCGAAGGCTGCCGCCGCGATCGCCTGGCGCGCAACCTCGAGCGTGCCGAGCGCAAATTCGATCTGATGCAGGAACTTGGCACCGACCTGGTGCTGGTCTGCAGCAACGCCTCGCCGGACAGTGTCGGCGATCAGCAAATCCTCGTCGATGATTTGCGCCTGCTGGCCGAACGCGCCGGCGCCCGTGGCTTGCGCATCGGTTACGAAGCGCTGGCGTGGGGCCGTCACGTCAATACTTATCAACAGGTCTGGGACATCGTTCGTCAGGCTGATCACCCCAACCTCGGCGTGCTGCTCGACAGCTTTCACACCCTGTCGCTGAAGGGCGATCCCAGCGCGATCGCCGACATTCCCGGCGACAAGATCTTCTTCGTGCAAATGGCCGACGCGCCGATCCTGGCCATGGACGTGCTGGAGTGGAGCCGGCATTTCCGCTGTTTCCCGGGGCAGGGCGAATTCGATCTGCCGGGTTTCCTCGCACCGATCATCAAGAGTGGCTATACCGGGCCGTTGTCACTGGAAATCTTCAACGACGGCTTCCGCGCCGCGCCCCCGCGAGCTAACGCCGCCGACGGATTGCGCTCGCTGCTGTATCTGGAAGAGAAGACCCGTCAGCGTCTCGAGCAGGAAGCGCCGCCGGTGGCCAACCGTGACATTCTTTTCGAAACGCCGCCGGCCAGCGAATACAACGGGGTTGAATTTCTCGAGTTTGCCGTCGACGAAGCGTTGGGCGCGAAGCTCAGTCACTGGCTGCAACGCCTCGGTTTTGCCAAGGCCGGGCAGCATCGCTCCAAGAGCGTCAGCCTGCTGCGTCAGGGCGATATCAACCTGATCCTCAACTCCGAGCCGTATTCGTTCGCCCACAGCTTTTTCGAAGCCCACGGCCCGTCGCTGTGCGCCACGGCGGTGCGGGTCAAGGACAGCGCCAGTGCGCTGGCCCGCGCCGTCGCTTACAAGGGGCAGCCCTATCGCGGGCTGGTCGGGCCGAATGAACTGGAGCTGGCGGCGGTGCGCGCACCGGACGGCAGCCTGATTTATCTGGTCGATGCGGACGCCGACGTGTACGGCACCGATTTCAATCTGTTGCCGGACGCGCAGACCGGCGGCGGCCTCAAGCGTATCGATCACATGGCCATGGCCCTGCCTGCCGACAGCCTCGACAGTTGGGTGCTGTTTTACAAAAGCCTGCTGGATTTCGAAGCCGACGATGAGGTGGTCTTGCCCGATCCGTACGGTCTGGTGAAGAGCCGCGCACTGCGCAGTCGCGACAGCTCGATCCGGCTGCCGCTGAACATCTCCGAGAACCGCAACACCGCCATTTCGCATGCGCTGTCGAGTTATCGCGGCTCCGGTGTGCACCACATCGCCTTCGATTGTGACGACATCTTCACCCAGGTCAGTCGCGCCAAAGAGGCTGGCGTGCCGCTGCTGGACATCCCGCTGAATTACTACGACGACCTTGCGGCGCGTTTCGATTTCGACGATGAGTTTCTCAGCGAGCTGGCCTATTACAACGTGCTCTACGACCGTGACGCCCAGGGCGGCGAGTTGTTTCACGTCTACACCGAGCCGTTCGAGGGGCGTTTCTTCTTCGAGATCATCCAGCGCAAGAATGGCTATGCCGGCTACGGCGCGGCCAACGTTGCGGTGCGGCTGGCGGCGATGGCCAAATCCCGCAGCGGTGCGGTGCGTCAGGCGAAGTTGTAGGGAATTCGTAAACGCGGGATCAAACACCGGCTGCGCGGCTTCCTTCACTGTCCCGCGCGGCCCATAATCGCCAGCTTGTGCAGTGATGGCCGTGAGCCCGCGATGACCATGAATTCAGAACTTTCCGCCGCTGCTGTCGAGTCCGACGCAGTGCCGCGCAAGAGTCGCAAGAACAATCCGGAAAAGACCCGCGAGAACATTCTGCAGGAGGCGATCGTCGAGTTCGTCCAGCAGGGCTTGTCCGGCGCCCGCGTCGACGCGATCGCCGAGCGTATCCACACCTCCAAGCGCATGATCTATTACTACTTCGGCAGCAAGGAGCAGTTGTACGTCGAGGTGCTGGAGAAGCTTTACGGCGATATCCGCAGCACGGAAAACCGCCTGCACCTGGACGAGCTGCCGCCCGAGCTGGCGATCCGTCGGTTGGTGGAATTCACCTTCGATCACCATGACCACAACGTCGATTTCGTGCGCATCGTCAGCATCGAAAACATCCACAACGCCGAGTACGTAAAGCGTTCCGATGCGATCAAGGCGCTAAACAACACGATCCTCGATACCTTGGGCGGGATTCTGCAACGGGGCGCGGACGAAGGTCTGTTCCGGCGAGGCATCGATGCGCTGGACGTGCATCTGCTGATCAGTTCGTTCTGCTTCTATCGCGTGTCGAACCGCCACACGCTGGGGGAAATCTTCCAGATCGACCTGCCGGACGAAACCATCAAGCAGCGCCACCGCGAGATGATCTGCGAATCGGTGTTGCGCTACCTGAAGGCCTGACTCGATCTTCCCTGTGGGAGCGAGCCTGCTCGCGAAAGCGGTGTGTCAGTCGCCCTGTTCGTTGACTGAATCGACGCCTTCGCGAGCAGCTCGCTCCCACAGAGTTACCCTGTTGTTCAGCCATTCATGCTCTGAAAATGCTCGAGCATACGCTGCGCATCCGGCACCACGCCGCTGAACAGTTCAAACGCCTTCACCGCCTGAAACACCGCCATGTTGCCGCCATCCAGCGTGCGGCAACCCAAGGCGCGGGCGTCGCGCAGCAGTTCGGTTTCCAGCGGGAAATACACAATCTCCGCGACCCACATTTCCTTGCGCAGCAACCCGGCCGGCACCGGTGAACCCGGCAGCTTGGCCATGCCCATCGGCGTGGTGTTGACCAGACCATCGGCCTGCGCCAGCGCCACGGGCAAATCCCGCCCCGCCTGTGCGCGACCGGCGCCAAAATGTTGATTGAGATTGTTTGCCAGGCTCTCGGCACGCTCGCGGTCGACATCAAAAATCGTCAATTGCCGTACGCCTTCGCTGAGCAGCGCGTGGGCCACCGCCGCGCCAGCGCCACCGGCGCCCATCTGGACGACGCGTTCACGGGCAGCGTCTGTCAGACCCCGGCGAAAACCCTCGGCGAAACCGAGGCAATCGGTGTTGTGGCCGACACGCTTGCCGTCCTTCAGCACCACCGTGTTCACCGCGCCGATGCCACGGGCTTCCGGCGACAACTCATCGAGCAGCGGGATGACCGCCTGTTTGCACGGGAAAGTGATGTTCAGCCCGGTGTAATTCATTCGCTCCGCCGCCTGCAGCAAGTCGGGCAGGGCCGTGCTGTCGAGGCGCAATTGATCGAGGTCGATGAGCTGGTACAGATACCGCAGGCCCTGCGCATCACCTTCGTGCTCATGCAGTGCCGGCGTGCGTGAAGCCTGAATCCCGGCGCCGATCAGCCCGGCGAGTATCACCTTGGAACGCGACATGGTTTCTTACCTCTGCAACCGCTGGCTGAAATGCTCCAGCGCCAGGCGATAGCCATGGCTGCCGAACCCGCACATCACCGCCGTGGCAATGTCGGAAACAAATGAATGATGACGAAACGGCTCACGGGCGTGGACGTTGGACAGGTGCACTTCAATCACTGGCAGCTCGCTGGCGACCAAGGCATCGCGAATCGCCACGGACGTGTGCGTCCACGCCGCCGGATTGATCACGATCCCGGCACAACGACCACGCGCGGCGTGAATCCAGTCGAGCAGCTCGCCTTCATGATTGGTCTGGCGAAATTCCACGGTCAGACCGAACTCGTCAGCCGCGCGACCACACAGCGCGGAAATATCCGCCAGGGTTTCATGACCATAAGTCGCCGGCTCGCGAGTGCCGAGCAGGTTCAGGTTCGGGCCGTTAAGCACCAGAACGGTAGGGGACATGGGGTAACTCCACTTCTTGTTTTTGGCATCGGCCGAGAGGGTTCAGCCTGTGGAGATAAAATGTACTAGATGGTTACATCGGTCAATTGGACAGAAATGACCTTGGCGTTTTATGTTCGGTGATCGCACAGATCAAAAGATTCCCCACAAAAAAGCCGTCAATCACGACGGCTTTTCCGTATCAGCTACCCGCAATCAACGCCGGGTCAGCAGCACACCGGATTCCATGTGATGGGTCCACGGGAACTGGTCAAACATCGCGCACTTGGTAATGCGGTGGGTGTCATGCAACTGGGCGATGTTAGCCGCCAGGGTGTCCGGGTTGCAGGAAATGTAGAGGATGTTGTCGAAGCGCCGGGTCAGTTCGCAGGTGTCCGGATCCATGCCGGCGCGCGGTGGGTCGACGAAGACGCTGCCGAATTCGTAGCTCTTCAGATCGATGCCGTGCAGGCGACGGAACGGGCGCACTTCGTTGAGCGCTTCGGTCAGTTCCTCGGCGGACAAGCGCACCAGCGTGACGTTATCCACAGCGTTTTCGCTGAGATTGCTCAGGGCCGCGTTGACCGAAGTCTTGCTGATTTCGGTAGCGAGCACTTTGCGCACGCGAGTCGCCAGCGGCAGGGTGAAGTTACCGTTGCCGCAGTACAGCTCGAGCAGATCGTCGCTGCGATCGCCCAAGGCTTCGTATGCCCAATTGAGCATCTTCTGGTTCACCGTGCCGTTGGGCTGGGTGAACGCGCCTTCGGGCTGGCGATAGCTGAAGGTGCGGCCGCCGACTTCGAGTTTCTCCACGACATAGTCCTGACCGAGCACTTCGCGCTTGCCTTTGGAGCGGCCGATGATGCTCACGCCCAGATCCGCCGACAACTGAGTTGCCGCCGCATGCCAGTGCTCGTCCAGCGGACGGTGATAGCACAGGGTGATCATCGCGTCGCCGGCCAGCGTGGTCAGGAATTCGACCTGGAACAACTTGTGGCTCAGCGCCGAACTGGCTTGCCACGCGGCCTTCAACTGCGGCATCAACTGGTTGATGCGCAGGCTGGCAATCGGGAATTCTTCGATGAGTATCGGCGTGCGCTTGTCGTCCTGAGAGAACATCGCGTAATGCCGCTCGCCGCCCTCGCGCCACAGGCGGAATTCGGCGCGCAGGCGGAAGTTCTGCAGAGGCGAGTCAAACACCGTCGGCTCGGGTGCATCGAACGATGCCAGCAGATCACGCAAGCGCGTGACCTTGGCCTCGAGTTGTTCGGCGTAGGCTTGGGAATCGAAACTCATGCGTTGAACCAACCCAACTTGATCACAAACAGAATCGACAGAATCACCAGAGCCGGGTTCAGCTCACGGGCACGGCCGGACAGCAGTTTGATGGCGGTCCAGGCGATGAAGCCGAAGGCGATGCCGTTGGCGATCGAATAGGTGAACGGCATGGCCAGTGCGGTAACCACAACCGGTGCTGCCACGGTGATGTCGTCCCAGTCTATTTCCGCCAGGCCGGAAGTCATCAGCACCGCGACGAACAGCAGCGCTGGCGCGGTGGCGAATGCCGGAACGCTGGCCGCCAAGGGCGAGAAGAACAGCGCCAGCAGGAACAGGATTGCCACGACGATGGCGGTCAGGCCCGTGCGGCCACCGGCACTGACGCCGGCAGCGGATTCGATGTAACTGGTGGTGGTCGACGTGCCCAGCAGCGAGCCGGCCATGGCCGCCGTACTGTCGGCGATCAGCGCACGGCCCATTTTCGGCATGTGGCCGTCCTTGCCCATCAGGCCGGCGCGCTTGGCGACGCCGATCAGGGTCCCGGAGTTGTCGAACAGGTCGACGAACAGGAAGGCGAAGATCACGCTGACCAGACCGATGTCCAGTGCGCCTTTGATGTCCAGTTGCAGGAAGGTCGGCGCCAGCGACGGCGGCATCGACATGATGCCGCCGAACTCGGTGACGTTCAGTACGATCGAGGCGATGGTTACGGCGAGAATGCCGATCAGCACCGCGCCGCGCACTTTCAGCGCTTCGAGGGCGACGATCACGGCGAAGCCGACGGTGGCCAGAATCGGTGCCGGTTTGGTCAGATCGCCGAGGCCGACCATGGTCGCCGGGTTGCTGACCACGATACCGGCGTTGTGCAGGGCGATCAGCGCCAGGAACAGGCCGATACCGGCGGCAATCGCCGAGCGCAGTGGCAGCGGAATGGCGTTGATGATCCATTCGCGGATGCGGAAGATCGACAGCAGGAAAAACAGCACGGCGGAAATGAACACCGCACCCAGCGCCACCTGCCAGGTGTGGCCCATGTGCAGCACCACGGTGTAGGTAAAGAAGGCGTTCAGGCCCATGCCCGGAGCGAGGGCGATCGGGTAGTTGGCGATCAGGCCCATCACGGTCGAGCCGATGGCGGCCGCCAGACAGGTGGCGACGAAAATTGCGCCCTTGTCCATGCCGGTCTCGCCGAGGATGCTCGGGTTGACGAACAGAATGTAAGCCATGGCCAGGAAAGTCGTGACGCCCGCAAGAATTTCGGTGCGCACGTTGGTGTTGTGTGCCTTGAGTTGAAACAGCCTTTCCAGCATGTCTGCTCCCCGTGGCGCGCGTGGCGCCGTGAATGTATCGACCTCAACAGCAAAGCACAGACCGTCGCAAGCGCCTGGGAAATTGTCGTGGGTCGGAAAAAGCCGCGCATCATACCAGCCGCGTGAGGAATTTGGCGGATGTTGGTGTCGATCGTCGGCGAAGTTTTGCGCAGCCGACAACTGCGCCATACTGCGCGCTGATTTTTTGGAGTGGGCAGGCATGCGCAACGGCGGGATCAGGATTTTCGGATGGATTGCAGCACTGCTGCTGACAGCTCCGGCGTTCGCGGCATCGGCGCCGCCGCTCACCGAGGTGAAGGTGATCAAAGTGCAATCGCCATCCTGCGGTCTGGAAGATATTGCCGATAACCAGCCGCAAACCCAATGCAATCACAGCGGGCCGAATATCAAGGTCTATGTGCTGGAAGTCGGCTATGGCCAGAACCAGCCACACGTGACTTTGGATGGCTTCGAGGTCAACGGCACCCGAGGTCCGGTGTGCGCCTTCGATAATGGCAATCTCACTGAATGCACCCCTGGCAGCAAAACCGTCGGTTCTCTTTATACCTTCGATCTGGCCGGCAAACAGCAAGGCACCTTCAACTTCAGCAACACCTCGATCAACGCTCCGCGCAACACGCTTTCGACTCAGCTTTACATCAAGTAACGGCTGTCTGCGAACAAGGTGGGACAAAGCTGACTACGCTTGACTGACTACCCAGCGGAAAGCGCCCATGACTTCCAGAGCCCTGATTGCCCTCGCCGAAGGCATCGACGATTTGCAAAGCGTGACCCTGATCGACGTGCTGCGCCGCGCCGGCATCGAAGTGGTCGCCGCCAGCATCGAAGGCCGGCGCATGCTGACCTGCGCACGCGGCACCCGGCTGACTGCCGACGGCATGCTCGTCGATGTACTGGCACAGACTTTTGACCTCATTGCCCTGCCGGGCGGTGCCGTCGGTTCCCTGCATCTGGCGGCGCATCAGCCCTTGCAGCAGTTGCTCAAGGACCAAGCCAGCGCCGGCCGCCTGTTCGCCGCCATCGGCGAAGCCCCAGCCACCGCCCTCCAGGCATCAGGCGTGCTGCGCCAGCGACGCATGACCTGCCTGCCCGGCGCCAGCCATCAGTTGTCCGGCTGTACGTTTGTTGATCAACCGGTGGTGGTCGACGGCAACTGCATCACCGCCCAAGGCTCGGGCGCGGCGCTGGAATTTGCCCTGACCCTGGTCGAGCAGCTTGGTGGCAAGGCGTTGCGGGCGAGGGTGGCGGGGGAGTTGATGGCCTGACGGGTCAGCCGTGGGCTGCGAGGGGTTCTATCATTGGTTGCTCACGGTGCTCCGCTTGCCAAAGATCGTAGTCGGTTTGGACGCCTAGCCAAACGCGCGCCTTGCCGATCCCTGCACGCTCAAGTCGTACTGCCAGATCCGGGCTGATTGGCGCGTGTCCGTGCAGTACGCGCGAAAGATGCGGGCGTGCAAAGCCAAGGTGCCGGGCCAATTCGCTCACGCTGATACCAAGCTCGGGCAAGACATCCAGCAGCAGGGTTTCACCGGGGTGTGGCGGGTTGTGCATGGGCATGAGCCTGCCTCCTGTCAGTGGTAGTCCAGATAATCGACCAATTCGATATCCGAACCGACAAAACGAAAGATCACTCGCCAGTTGCCTGAAACGCTGAGCGACCAGTATTCACTCAGCTCGCCTTTCAACGGATGCAGGCGCCAGCCCGGCAAGTCCAGATCGCCGGGAAGTGTCGCTCGATCCATGAACTGCAACATGCGCGACAGCCGTTTTGCATGGTCGGCACGAATTCCACGAGTCGTACCTGTTTCATAGAAGCCACGAAGGCCTTTGTGCTGAAAGGATTTGATCATGGCGGCGAGTGTAAGGCGATACATTACACTCAGTGCGGTAACTATGTACCGCACGTTGTCGCTTGATATGTGCTGAGCAGGTGAGTTTTTTCCAAAAAAGCTCAGACCTTCTCTTCCACCGGCACATGCATCCGGTCCCGATTCGCCAACGTCGGAAACAGTTTGATCCACGTCCCCGTCACCACCAGGGTGCCGATCCCGCCCATCACCACCGCCGGCACGGTGCCGAACCAGTGGGCGGTGATGCCGGATTCGAATTCGCCCAACTGGTTCGATGCGCCGATGAACAGGCCGTTCACCGCGCTGACCCGGCCGCGCATTTCGTCGGGAGTTTCCAGCTGTACGAACGAGGCACGGATGACCATGCTGATCATGTCCGCTGCGCCGAGCACCACCAGCACCGCCAGGGAGAACCAGAACGAGGTCGACAAACCAAACGCGATAGTGGCGACGCCGAAGATGCCGACGGCGGTGAACATCACCCGGCCGACATTGCGTTCTACGGCAAATCGCGCGAGAAACAGCGACATCAGCAACGCACCCACCGCCGGCGCCGAGCGCAACAGGCCAAGACCCCACGGGCCGGTCAGCAGAATGTCCTTGGCGAACACCGGCAGCAACGCCGTGGCGCCGCCGAGCAACACGGCGAACAGGTCCAGCGAGATCGCGCCGAGGATGTCCGGGCGGCTGCGGATAAAGCGAATCCCCGCCAGCAGCGAGTCCAGCGTGGCTTTGCCTTTATTCAATGGCGTCTGGCGTGCCGGCAGGTTGAGCATCAGCGAACAGGCGATCACATACAGCAGCACGGTCGGGCCGTAGACCCAGACGCTGCCGAATGCATAGAGCAAACCGCCGAGGGCCGGGGCGACGATAGTGGCCGACTGCTGCGCCGATTGCGCGGCGGCAACTGCGCGGGGGAAAAGCGCACTTGGGACGATGCTCGGCAGCAGCGCCTGAGTCGTCGGCATCTCGAACGAACGGGCGGCGCCGAGCAGAAAGGCGAGGATGAAAATCATCTCGCGGGTGACGTGATCGGTGGCGCTGCCGATGGCCAGCGCCAAGGCAATCAACGCCTGCAACGACTGGCAAAGCGCGGCGACCTTGCGCCGATCGTAGCGATCAGCGACATGCCCGGTGTGCAGCATGAACAGCACCCGCGGGGCGAATTCGACCAGCCCGACCAGGCCCAGATCCAGCACGTTGCCGGTCAGTTGATACAGGTTCCAGCCAATTGCCACGGTGAGCATCTGGAACCCGCTGGCGGTGAAAATCCGCGCCAGCCAGAAAGCCATGAACGGACGATGGTGACGTAACAGCAGGGGCTCTTGTGTGGGCATCTGAAGGCAGGTCTTGGACGAGTGAACGGCGAGATTATCACCAGTCTGTAACAGGAAGTTGCTACGAGAAACAATTCAGTTAGCCAGACATCGATCTTTCATGCTGACAATCAGCCCTGTGGTGAGGGGATTTATCCCCGTTGGGTCGCGCAGCGGCCCCAAAATCTCGAAACGACGACTGCTGCGCAGCCGGACGGGGATAAATCCCCTCGCCACAGGGGAGTGAGGCAACTTGTCACGCGGCAAACCACCACGCAGTTCATTGGCAAAAATGGGACTACTCTTTCAACGTTGCTTGATCCAGATCAAGACCCCGACCGGAACTGATCTGGCGGCCATTTGGCCAGACTCCCTGCGTTGCGATGGTTGCAAAAAAAGAACGAATCCGAATTCGCCGCACTCCATATCCGTGGGGGCAGTGGTGCAGGCCTCCGGGCCAGCTACCCGTATTACCTGACAGAGGAAGCCATATGTTCGGTTTAGAGGCTCTCGATCTCGCCCGAATTCAGTTCGCGTTCACCATCTCGTTCCACATTCTGTTCCCGGCCATCACCATCGGCCTGGCGAGTTACCTGGCGGTGCTCGAAGGCTTGTGGCTGAAGACCCGCAACGACACCTACCGCGATCTCTACCATTTCTGGTCGAAGATTTTCGCCGTCAACTTCGGCATGGGCGTGGTTTCCGGGCTGGTCATGGCTTATCAGTTCGGCACCAACTGGAGTCGTTTCTCCGACTTCGCCGGTGCCGTCACCGGGCCGTTGCTGACCTATGAAGTGCTTACGGCGTTTTTCCTTGAAGCCGGTTTCCTTGGCGTGATGCTGTTCGGCTGGAACAAGGTCGGGCGCGGCCTGCACTTCTTCTCGACGGTGATGGTAGCGATCGGCACGCTGATTTCGACCTTCTGGATTCTCGCCTCCAACAGCTGGATGCAGACCCCGCAAGGCTTTGAAATCGTCAACGGTCAGGTGATCCCCACCGACTGGCTGGCAATCATCTTCAACCCGTCATTCCCTTACCGGCTGATGCACATGGCCACGGCCGCGTTCGTCGCGACGGCGTTCTTCGTCGGCTCGTCGGCGGCCTGGCACCTGCTGCGCGGCAGGGACAACCCGGCGATCCGCACCATGCTGTCGATGGCGATGTGGATGGCGTTGATCGTCGCGCCGATCCAGGCTGTGATCGGCGACTTCCACGGCCTCAATACGCTCAAGCACCAGCCGGCAAAAATCGCGGCGATCGAAGGCCACTGGGAAAACCATGGCGACGAAGCGACGCCGCTGATCCTGTTCGGCTGGCCGGACATGAAAGAGGAACGCACCAAGTTCGCCGTAGAGATTCCATACCTCGGCAGCCTGATCCTCACCCACTCGCTGGATAAACAAGTGCCGGCGCTGAAGGAATTTCCACCGGAAGACCGGCCGAATTCGACCATCGTGTTCTGGTCGTTCCGGATCATGGTCGGCCTCGGTTTCCTGATGATCTTCACCGGGTTGTGGAGCCTGTGGCTGCGCAAGCGTGACTCGCTGTATACCTCGCGGCCGTTCCTGCATCTGGCCTTGTGGATGGGGCCGTCCGGTCTGATCGCGATTCTCGCTGGCTGGTTCACCACGGAAATCGGCCGTCAACCGTGGGTGGTCTATGGCCTGATGCGCACCGCAGATGCTTCGTCCAACCACAGCTTCATGCAGATGAGCATCACCCTGATCATGTTCGTCGTGGTCTATTTCGCCCTGTTCGGCGCCGGTCTCGGCTACATGATGCGCCTGGTGCGCAAAGGGCCGAAGATCAGCGAAGGCAGCGAAACACCGGACGGTGGTCCAGGCAAGAAACGCACCCCGGCGCGTCCGTTGTCCGCAGCCGACGATCCGGCCGAGGGCGAGCACGAAGACAACACTCGCTTGACCAAGGAGATTTGACTCATGGGTATCGATCTTCCGCTGATCTGGGCCGTGATCATCATCTTCGGCATCATGATGTACGTGGTCATGGACGGCTTCGACCTGGGCATTGGCATTCTCTTCCCGTTCGTACCCGGCAAGACCGATCGCGACGTGATGATGAACACCGTCGCCCCGGTCTGGGACGGCAACGAAACCTGGCTGGTACTGGGTGGCGCGGCGTTGTTCGGCGCCTTCCCGCTGGCCTATTCGGTGGTGTTGTCGGCGCTGTACCTGCCGCTGATCTTCATGCTCATGGGCCTGATTTTTCGCGGCGTGGCTTTCGAGTTTCGCTTCAAGGCCAAGGATGAAAAGCGTCACCTGTGGGACAAGGCATTTATCGGTGGTTCGATCGCGGCGACGTTCTTTCAGGGCGTGGCGCTGGGAGCGTTCATCGATGGTCTGCCGGTGGTCAATCGCCAGTTCGCCGGTGGTTCACTGGACTGGCTGACGCCGTTCACGCTGTTCTGCGGTGCGGCGCTGGTGGTGGCCTATGCCTTGCTCGGCTGCACCTGGCTGATCATGAAAACCGAAGGCAAATTGCAGGAACAGATGCATGATCTGGCGCGACCGCTGGCATTCGTCCTGCTGGCAGTGATTGGTATCGTCAGCCTGTGGACGCCTCTGTCGCATCCGGAAATCGCCTCGCGCTGGTTCAGCATGCCGAATCTGTTCTGGTTCATGCCGGTGCCGATTCTGGTGCTGGTCACCTTGTACGGCCTGATTCGCGCGGTGGCACGTAATGCCAACTACACGCCGTTCCTGCTGACCCTGGTGCTGATTTTCCTCGGCTACAGCGGTCTGGGCATCAGCCTGTGGCCGAACATCGTGCCGCCGTCGATATCGATCTGGGACGCCGCCGCGCCGCCGCAAAGTCAGGGCTTCATGTTGGTCGGCACGTTGTTCATCATTCCGTTCATCCTGGGATATACCTTCTGGAGCTACTACGTGTTCCGCGGCAAGGTCACCCACGAAGACGGTTACCACTAATCCCATGCTGGGCTTGCCCTGTGGGAGCGAGCCTGCTCGCGAAGGCGTCCGCAGTGACGCCTCGGCTTAACGGAGATCGATGCAATGACCGGCAAACATTCCCTGCACGACATTGAAGAAGCCGAAAAAAAGCCACTGTGGCAGCGGCTCGGCTGGTTGGCCCTGATCTGGGTTGGCAGTGTCGGCGTGTTGTTCATCGCCGCCAGCCTGATGCGCATGTTCATGAATGCCGCAGGTTTGACCACCCACTGAAACATCCCGTCCCGGCGCCTTCGGGTATGGATTTGCAACCCTCCTCACGGAGGGTTTTTTTACGCCGCAGTTTTATTTGCGCGCCTTGAGGATGACGAATTTCGGCGTCGCCGCCACTTGCTCGACACCACGAAACAGGCGCGCCAGTTTGCTGTGATAGCCCAGATGCCGGTTGCCGACGATGTACAGCGCACCACCAACCACCAGTGCCTCGCGCGCCTGCTGGAACATGCGCCAGGCGAGGAAATCGCCAACCACCTGCTGCTGATGGAACGGCGGGTTGCACAGCACCACGTCCAGCGACTGCGGCGCCTGCCCGGCCAGACCATCGCCAGCGCGCACGGTGACTTCGCGATCGGCCAATGCCGCGCGCCAGTTCTCGGCAGCCGATTGCACCGCCATGAACGATTCGTCGACCAGCGTGTAATGTGCATCCGGGTTCTGCAAGGCGCTGGCGATTGCCAGAACACCGTTGCCGCAACCGAGGTCGGCGACTCGCGCGTGGCCAAGGTTTTTCGGTAGATGCGGCAGAAACGCGCGAGTGCCGATGTCGAGGCCTTCGCGGCAGAACACGTTAGCGTGGTTGAGCAATTCGATCGCTGGTTCGTCGAGGCGATAGCGAGTCGGGTAGGGCGATGTGGCGGGCGCTTTGCTTTCAGGTGTGGCGATCAGCAATCGCGCCTTTTTCACTGCCAGCGATGCCTGCACAGGACCAACGTAGCGCTCCAGCAAGTCGCCGGCAGCGCGCGGCAGATGCTTGACCATGGCGGCGGCGATCACTTGCGCGCCGGGAGCGAGTTGTCCTTGCAGGCGGATCAGCTGTTCTTCCAATAGCGCCAGAGTTTTGGGGACGCGGATCAGCACCCGGTCAAACGGCCCGACCAAGGGCTCACTGGCCGGAATCGGACGAATCGCATCGAACGCCTGACCATTGCGCAGCAGATTCTTTTCCAGCCCGACGAAACCCAGGAACGAGTCGCCGCTGCTGCTCACCTCGACCTTGCCCAGCAGGCTGATTGCTAAGGCGCCAAAGCTGTCATTGAGCACCAGCACGCGGGTGCTGCTCGCAGGTTGTTCGCTGGCGAGATGATTGAGCAGGTATTCGTCCGCCGCATCGAAGGCTTGCAGTGGTTCATTCTGCTGTTCAGGCTGGCGGATCAGGTCGAGCTGGGCGAAAGGCGTTTCGAGCAAAGGCATGGGGCGGGGACTCAGGATATTCGGCAGATATCCCGTTGCCGGCAGATGGTGCGACGGGATCCGATCGAGTGGACTGCGATGCAAGCAGGTTGCGTCATCACTCGGAAAGGCCTGAATGGTACGTTTTTTTGCGCCTAAATACTCGCAGGATTACCGCGCGATAACGCTCAGCTGTCAGATAATGCCGGCACGAGCGGCGGCAATCACTGCGGAAATCTTGTTGCAGACGTTGAATTTTTCGATGACGTTTTGTACGTGATAGTTAACGGTGCGTTCGCTCAGGCTGAGGATTCGCGAAATATCGTGAGCGGTCTTGCCCACGGCGGACAGTTTCATGATCTCCAGCTCCCGGGACGATAGCCTCGGCTTGCTGGGCTTGGCCGGTGTGGGAACGGTGCGGGCATACAGGTCACTGAAGTGTCGGTTGGCAAAAAACAGATAACCGTAATGCTCATACAGTTCGAGCGGGCTGATCGGGCAGTGGGTGCGCGCCAGGCTGATGATGCTGCACAAACCACTGGTTTCGTCATGAAAGGCCTGCGACCAGCCATGCTGTAGTCCATTCTGTTTCAACGCCTGCCACAATTCTGGCGCATCGGTGAATACTCTTTCTTCCCAGACGATCGGCAATACCGAATGATTGCAATGCGCTATTACCGGATCAATATTCCGGTAGTTCTCTTTGTTGTACTGGATGTTCCATTCTTTCGGATAGTTATTGATTTGCAAGGCATTCAAATGGACATCGCGATGGGGGGAGGTGACCGCTATCGCACAATAGTTAAAGCCCAGATTCTCGGCAAATCTCAGCAGTATCGGGTATGCCGCCTCAATGCCTTTGGCAAATGTCAGTTGTTTCAATTGTGATTCCTTCCACGTTTCCATGAACTTTGCCTCCATCCTGATATAGGGGCGCCAAATGGATCCAAAAAATCCGGCACGAATCGAAGTGTAGGATCTTTCCTGCGAAACGCCTTACATTTTTTCGAGATTGAAACTTTGATGTTTTTTATAAAGTGTTCTTAGCAATACAGGCTGTTATATTTTAACTGGCATCTTAAAGTTATTGCTCTAGATCCAGCATTGCCAGCGAATCGAATGTTTAGCGCTGATCCCGTCAATACCATTACCAATCACGAGTGTTTGGCAGCGCGATTTTGCGGGACACTGTGGGCAATCGTTTCAAGGAGTGCCTCATGACTGCCAGTGCCGAGAAGTACACCACCCAGACCTTGCTCGATGTGCAACCGTTGACGCCGAACCTGTTCACGCTGCGCACCAGCCGTGATCCCGGCTTTCGCTTCCGTGCCGGCCAGTTCGCCCGGCTGGGCGTCACCAAGGCCGATGGCAGCACGGTCTGGCGCGCCTATTCGATGGTGTCGTCGCCGTTCGATGAGTTTCTCGAGTTCTTTTCCATCGTCGTGCCGGGCGGCGAATTCACCAGTGAGCTGAGCCGGCTACAGGTCGGCGACAGCTTGATGGTCGAGCGCCAGGCGTTCGGCTACCTGACGCTGGATCGTTTTGTCGACGGCCGAGACCTGTGGTTATTGTCGACCGGCACCGGGGTGGCGCCCTTTCTGTCGATCCTGCAGGACTTCGAGGTCTGGGAGAAATTGGAGCGGATCATTCTGGTTTACAGCGTCCGGGAGGCGCGGGAACTGGCCTATCAAGAGTTGATCGGCGGGTTGGCGCAACGTGACTATCTGAGTGAATACGCCCACAAGCTGCAATTCATCCCCACTGTCACCCGCCAAGCCCACCCAGGCGCATTGCAGGGCCGGATTACCACGTTGATCGAAAACGGCGAACTGGAACGAGCGGCAGGGGTTGAGCTCTCGCCAGAGCATTCGCGAGTGATGCTGTGCGGCAATCCGCAGATGATTGACGACACCCGCGCCTTGCTGAAACAGCGCGACATGCGCCTGAGCCTGACGCGCAAGCCGGGGCAGGTTGCGGTGGAGAATTACTGGTAACGAAAACGGCACCCGCGGGTGCCGTTTTGATGTGTAGCGAATGCCTCAGGGCCGCTCGTTCTGCGCCTTGAGCAGGTCGCGGATTTCGCCCAGTAGTTGCTCTTCCTTGCTCGGGATCGGCGGCGCGGTCGGCGCCACGGCTTCTTCGCGCTTGAGGCGGTTGATGGCTTTGACGCCCATGAAGATCGCAAACGCGACAATCACGAAATCCAGCACCGTCTGCAGGAATTTGCCGTAAGCCAGCACCACGGCGGGCGCATCGCCCTGGGCGGCTTTGAGCGTGACAGCCAGATCACTGAAGTCCACCCCACCGATCAACAGGCCAATCGGCGGCATGATCACGTCGCCGACAAACGACGAAACGATCTTGCCGAACGCCGCGCCGATGATGATACCGACGGCCATGTCGACCACATTGCCTTTGACCGCGAAGGCCTTGAACTCGCTAAGCACGCCCATAGTTATTTCCTTGTTACAGATGAGTTTGGTGTAGGCAGTGTAAATCAGCGAAACGCCTCCTGCGCGAAACACCTTCTTACAATGCCCGTTTTTATCGACACATCAATTGACGATTAGTTTGCAAAATGCCAGCAATCGCGCGCGGAATACGCGCTAACCCGCTGACGGGAAAGCCAATTTCTTCAATCATGGCGTTACGTTCTTTCTATTTATGTTCCTCGGCACGGGCCTCTAGCCTTGCTGTGGCGCACCTGGATGCGCCCAATAAAACCAGAGGAACCTGATATGACTTCCGCTCTTGGACTGGGGGCTTTTCCCCATCGCCGCACCCTCGGCGTTCTCACCGCCAGCCTGCTGACCTTCTCGGTCAACGCCGCTCCGCTGACCCGCGATAACGGCGCTGCTGTCGGTGACAATCAGAACTCGCAAACTGCCGGCGCCACTGGCCCGGTGCTGCTGCAGGACGTGCAACTGATCCAGAAGCTGCAACGCTTCGATCGTGAGCGTATTCCCGAGCGCGTGGTACATGCACGCGGCACCGGCGCTCATGGCACCTTCACCGTGACCGATGACCTCAGCGACCTGAGCAAGGCCAAGGTGTTCGCCGCAGGCCAGAGCACGCCGGTATTCGTGCGTTTTTCGGCGGTGGTGCATGGCAACCATTCCCCGGAAACCCTGCGTGACCCGCGTGGTTTCGCCACCAAGTTCTACACCGCTGACGGTAATTGGGATCTGGTCGGCAACAATTTCCCGACCTTCTTCATCCGCGATGCGATCAAATTCCCGGATATGGTCCACGCCTTCAAGCCCGATCCACGCACCAACCTCGACGACGATTCGCGCCGATTCGATTTCTTCTCCCATGTACCGGAAGCCACCCGCACACTGACCGAGTTGTATTCCAACTACGGCACTCCGGCCAGTTATCGAGAGATGGATGGCAATGGTGTTCATGCCTATAAGCTGATCAATGCCAAGAATGAAGTTCACTATGTGAAGTTTCACTGGAAAAGTTTGCAAGGCATCAAGAACCTCACGCCAAAGCAAGTCAGTGAAGTTCAAGGTCAGGATTACAGTCATATGACCAACGACTTGGTGAGTAATATCAACAAGGGCAACTTTCCGAAGTGGGACTTGTACGTGCAAGTTCTCAAGCCGCAGGATTTGTCCAAGTTTGATTTCGATCCACTGGATGCAACCAAGATCTGGCCGGGTATTGCCGAGCGCAAAGTTGGACAAATGGTCTTGAACCGTAATCCGGCCAATGTCTTCCAGGAAACTGAACAAGTTGCCATGGCACCGGCCAACGTAGTTCCGGGTATCGAGCCTTCGGAAGATCGTTTGTTGCAGGGCCGAGTGTTCTCTTACGCCGATACGCAGATGTATCGCCTCGGCGCCAACGCTTTGCAATTGCCAATCAACGCACCGAAAACCGCAGTGAACAATGGCAATCAGGATGGCGCGATGAATTTTGGCGCCAGCCAGTCCGGCGTCAACTACCAGCCAAGCCGCCTGCAACCGCGTGAAGAAACGCCAGCGGCGCGTTACAGCCAGTCGGCGCTGGCGGGCAGCACGCAGCAGGCGAAGATCCAGCGTGAGCAGAACTTCAAGCAGGCCGGTGATCTGTATCGCTCGTACAGCAAGCAGGAACGCCGCGACCTGATCGACAGCTTCGGCGGCTCGCTGGCCACCACCGATGACGAGAGCAAGCACATCATCCTGTCCTTCCTGTACAAGGCTGACCCCGAGTACGGCAGCGGTGTGACCGAAGTGGCCAAGGGCGACCTCAGCCGTGTGAAAGCACTGGCGGCCAAACTGACCGACTGATAGCGATGCGGCGCACGCGAGGGCTGTCCCGCCTCGCGTGCGCTCAAGGAGAGCCCGATGCGTATTTTTCTTTTGTGCCTGGCCGGGTGCCTGTCGTTCACCGTGTGGGCGGCACCGGTCGAGCAAAGCCCCGAGGCAATCAAGGCGCAGTTGCAGGATTACTACTTCGACGCCGCTCGCCGTGGCGATGTGCCAATGCTCGAGACCTTTATCGAGTCCGGCTATTCCCTCGATACCCGCGACAGCAAGGGTTACACCGCGCTGATTCTGGCCGCCTACCACGGTCAGGCGCCGGCGGTTGAGCGACTGTTGGCAGCGGGCGCGAACGCCTGTGCTCAGGATCAACGCGGCAACACGGCGCTGATGGGCGCGATTTTCAAAGGCGAGTTGCAGATCGCCCGGCGCCTGATGGCCACCGATTGCAGCCCCGACCAACGTAACGGCGCCGGACAAACAGCGGCGATGTACGCCGGGCTGTTCAAGCGTCTGGAATTGCTTGATGCGTTGAAAGCCAAGGGCGCCGACCTCAACGCCGAGGATCCGCTGGGTAACAGTGCCGCGCGTCTGGCCAGCGGCGAAATCCGTACCGCTGCGCCGCGCTGATCGGCGATGGCTGCGTTATCATCGCGTCTTTTGTTCCGGGGGTTCTGATGGCCAAGGCCAAGCGCATGTACGGCTGCACCGAGTGCGGCGCAACCTTTCCCAAGTGGGCCGGGCAGTGCGGTGAGTGCGGTGCCTGGAACACCCTGACCGAAACCATGATCGAAAGCGGCGGCGCCACGGCACCCACCGGGCGCACCGGTTGGGCCGGCCAGCAGGCGCAGATCAAGACGCTCGCCGAAGTCAGCATCGAAGAGATTCCACGTTTTTCCACCGCGTCCGGTGAGCTCGACCGCGTGCTCGGCGGCGGGCTGGTCGATGGCTCGGTGGTGCTGATCGGCGGTGATCCGGGGATCGGCAAGTCGACAATCCTGCTCCAGACCCTGTGCAATCTGGCCAAGAGCATGCCAGCGCTGTACGTCACCGGCGAAGAATCCCAGCAGCAAGTGGCGATGCGCGCTCGCCGTCTCGGCCTGCCGCAGGATCAACTGCGGGTGATGACCGAAACCTGCATCGAAACCATCATTGCCACTGCCCGCCAGGAAAAGCCCAAGGTGATGGTGATCGACTCGATCCAGACCATCTTCACCGAACAACTGCAATCGGCCCCGGGCGGCGTGTCGCAGGTGCGCGAGAGTGCGGCGCTGCTGGTGCGTTATGCCAAACAGAGCGGCACGGCGATCTTCCTCGTCGGCCACGTCACTAAAGAAGGTGCGCTGGCCGGTCCACGTGTTCTGGAACACATGGTCGACACGGTGCTGTATTTCGAAGGTGAATCCGATGGTCGTCTGCGTCTGCTGCGGGCGGTGAAAAACCGTTTCGGAGCGGTCAACGAGTTGGGCGTGTTCGGCATGACCGACAAGGGCCTGAAAGAAGTCTCCAACCCATCGGCGATTTTTCTTACCCGTGCTCAGGAAGAAGTCCCGGGCAGTGTGGTCATGGCGACGTGGGAAGGCACCCGACCGATGCTGGTCGAAGTGCAGGCGCTGGTCGATGACAGCCATCTGGCCAACCCGCGTCGGGTGACGCTGGGGCTGGATCAGAACCGATTGGCGATGTTGCTCGCGGTGCTGCACCGCCACGGCGGGATTCCGACCCACGATCAGGACGTGTTCCTCAACGTGGTGGGTGGCGTGAAGGTGCTGGAGACGGCGTCGGATCTGGCGTTGATGGCGGCGGTGATGTCGAGTTTGCGCAACCGGCCGCTGCCCCATGATCTGCTGGTGTTCGGCGAAGTCGGCCTGTCTGGCGAGGTGCGCCCGGTGCCGAGCGGGCAGGAGCGGTTGAAGGAAGCGGCCAAGCACGGCTTCAAACGCGCGATCGTGCCCAAGGGTAACGCACCGAAGGAATCGCCTCCCGGCTTGCAGATCATCGCCGTGAGCCGCCTTGAACAAGCACTTGACGCACTGTTTGAGTGAACGCCGAACCTCTGTGGGGGGTTATCCCCGTTGGGGCGCGTAGCGGCCCTGAAAAAACGGGTCTGCTGCGCAGCCCAACGGGGTAAATCCCCTCGCCACATAAATCCTCTCACCCCATAAATCCCCTCACCACATAGATTCCCCTCACCACAGGGCATTCCAATTCGGGGTTGGGGGTGGCGCTAGATTTCGATCAGGGCACCCAGTTCGCGCTCCAGCTCGGCCTCATCCGCCAGATTCAGTTCGATCAAGCGGCGCAGGCGCTGGATCGATTCCAGGCTGATGTGCCGGCAGATGAACCCCAAGTGGCCGTTTTCCTCGTGGGCCAGATGCACGTCCATTTCGATATCGACGTCTTCGCTCAGATGAATGTCTACGAAGAAGTCCTGCTCTTTATCCCCGAGCCACGGCTCCGGTCGCTCGATCAGCAGTCCCTTGAGCGACAGGTCGATCAGTTTGACCGGCCAGATGTATTCGCCCTGTTTCAGCTCGGTTCGGGCATCGAACGCAATACGTTTGAAACGACGTCGATTGGCGGGGTGCTCGCTCATGGCGCAATCCTCATGAAGGTTCGCTGACTATAGACCGCGAATGCGGGCGCCAGCCAATCGCTCAAGCGTCTAGACCTATGTCGGGGTATGGCCTTTGGCGCCGTAAGCGCTAAACTCGGGGTGGCTGTCTTTCTTGTCCACCCTGGCTGGAATAATAAAATGAAAAATAATAATAGCCTGCTGCGCCACTTACCCTGGCTCGTGCTGGCAATCGTAGGAGCGTGCGCCCTGGGCGTAGTGGCATTGCGCCGCGGCGAGGCGATCAACGCCTTGTGGATTGTGGTCGCTGCCGTGGCCATTTATCTGGTTGCGTACCGTTACTACAGTCTGTTCATCGCCAACAACGTGATGCAACTGGATCCGCGTCGGGCCACCCCCGCCGTGCTCAACAACGATGGTCTGGACTATGTGCCGACCAACAAACACATTCTTTTCGGTCATCACTTCGCGGCCATCGCTGGCGCGGGGCCACTGGTCGGTCCGGTGCTGGCGGCGCAGATGGGGTATCTGCCCGGCACACTCTGGCTGATAGCCGGTGTGGTGCTGGCGGGCGCGGTGCAGGACTTCATGGTCCTGTTCATGTCGACCCGACGCAACGGCCGTTCCCTGGGCGATATGGTGCGTGAAGAAATGGGCCGGATTCCCGGGACCATCGCACTGTTCGGCTGCTTCCTGATCATGATCATCATCCTCGCGGTGCTGGCGCTGATCGTGGTCAAGGCCCTCGCCGAGAGCCCGTGGGGCATCTTCACCGTGATGGCGACCATCCCGATCGCGATTTTCATGGGCATCTACATGCGCTACATCCGCCCCGGCCGCATCGGCGAAATCTCCGTGGTCGGTGTATTGCTGCTGCTCGGTTCGATCTGGCTGGGCGGGCAGATCGCTGCCGATCCGGTATGGGCCAAAGCCTTTACCTTCACCGGTGTGCAGATTACCTGGATGCTGGTCGGCTATGGTTTCGTCGCTGCATCGCTGCCGGTCTGGCTGATTCTCGCGCCGCGTGACTACCTGTCGACCTTCCTCAAGATCGGCACCATCGTCGCCCTGGCGATCGGCATCCTGATCACCATGCCCGAGCTGAAAATGCCGGCGTTGACCCAGTTCGTCGATGGCACCGGGCCGGTATGGAAGGGCGGTCTGTTCCCGTTCCTGTTCATCACCATCGCCTGCGGCGCGGTATCGGGTTTCCACGCGCTGATCTCGTCGGGCACCACGCCGAAGCTTTTGGATAACGAAATCAACGCCCGCTACATCGGTTACGGCGGCATGCTGATGGAATCGTTCGTAGCGATCATGGCCATGGTTGCCGCTTCGGTGATCGAGCCGGGTGTATATTTCGCCATGAACAGCCCGGCCGCAGTCGTCGGCAGTGACGTCGCTTCGGTGGCGCAGGTTGTCACGAGCTGGGGCTTTGCGATCACACCGGAAGCGCTGCAAGCGGTTGCCCATGACATCGGCGAAACCACCATTCTGGCCCGTGCCGGTGGTGCGCCGACTCTGGCGGTCGGTATCGCGCAGATCCTGCACAGTGTCCTGCCGGGTGAAAACACCATGGCGTTCTGGTACCACTTCGCGATCCTGTTCGAAGCGCTGTTCATCCTCACCGCTGTGGACGCCGGCACCCGTGCCGGGCGTTTCATGCTGCAGGACCTGCTCGGTTCCTTCGTACCAGCGCTGAAACGCACCGAATCGTGGGGCGCCAACCTGATCGCCACCGCCGGTTGTGTGGCGATGTGGGGCTGGTTGCTGTATCAGGGCGTGATCGATCCACTGGGCGGCATCAACACCTTGTGGCCATTGTTCGGCATCTCCAACCAGATGCTCGCCGGTATTGCGCTGATGCTCGGCACCGTGGTCCTGATCAAGATGAAGCGCCAGCGCTACATCTGGGTCACCCTGTTGCCGGCCACCTGGCTGTTGATCTGCACCACTACTGCTGGCTTCATCAAGCTGTTCGACGCCAACCCGGCGATCGGCTTCCTGTCCCTGGCCAAGAAGTACAGCGATGCGCTGGCCAACGGTCAGGTGCTGGCACCGGCTAAAAGCGTCGAGCAGATGCAGCACGTGATCTTCAACGCCTACACCAACGCCACACTCACCGCGCTGTTCCTGTTCGTGGTGTTCAGCATCCTGTTCTATGCGCTCAAGGTCGGCATCGCCGCCTGGGGCAAAAAAGAGCGTACGGATAAAGAATCGCCATTCCAGGCCCTGCCGGATGCGTAACCAGAGGATTGCAGCATGTTCAATGACCTGAGTCGCCTCGGTAAATACCTCGGTCAGGCCGCGCGCCTGATGGTCGGCATGCCCGACTACGACACCTACGTCGAGCATATGCAAACCAAACACCCGGACAAACCGGTGATGAGCTACGAGATGTTCTTTCGCGAACGTCAGGAAGCCCGTTACGGTGGCAAGGGTGGGCCGAAGTGCTGTTGAGCTGACAGCATCAGGTTGAGGTAATCCCCTGTGGGAGCGAGCCTGCGCGCGAATACGGAGTGTCAGTTGATGAATGATTTGACTGACACACCGCTTTCGCGAGCAGGCTCGCTCCCACATTTGTTTTTGTGTTCTTTTCAGGAGATCGGGTTTTGTCTTCTCCCATTCCGGTAACGGTTCTCAGCGGTTTCCTCGGCGCCGGCAAGACCACCTTGCTGCGTCATTTATTGAAAGCCGAGCACGGCCTGAAAATCGCCGTGATCGAAAACGAATTCAGCGACGCCGGCATCGACACTCAGTTACTGGGTGACGAGCCGGTGCAAGTCATGACCCTGGCCAACGGCTGCGTCTGCTGCACCATTCACACCGATCTGACCAAGGCGCTGTACCTGCTGCTCGAACGCCTGGACAGTGGCGAGATCGCCTTCGATCGTCTGGTGATCGAGTGCACGGGGCTGGCCGATCCGGCGCCGGTGGCACAGACCTTTTTCATCGAGGAAGAGCTGCGCGAGCGTTATCTGCTCGACGGCATCATCACCCTGGTCGACGCCGCTCACGCCGACGTGCACCTGACCCAGACCATTGCCCAGGCGCAGATCGGTTTCGCCGATCGCTTGCTGGTGAGCAAGACCGACCTGGTCGATGAGGCGACGTTCACTGCGCTGAGCGAACGCCTCACGCGAATCAACCGCCGCGCGCCGATCCGCGTGGTCGAGCATGGCAATATCGATCTGGCCGAACTGCTGGATGTACGCGGCTTCAACCTCAATGCTGACCTGGGCGGCGGTTTGAGCCTGCGTCCGGTGAGCAAGGCACCGTCGATCGATCGCATCTCCAGCCTGGTGCTGCGCACCGATCAGGCGCTGGATATCGATCAGCTCAGCGAATTCATGAACGAGTTGCTGGAAGAGCACGGCAAGCAGTTGCTGCGCTACAAAGGCGTGCTGAACATTGCCGGCGAAGATCGGCGGTTGGTGTTTCAGGGTGTGCTGAAACTCTATGGTTTCGACTGGGACACCGAATGGGCCGAGGGCGAGGCGCGCGAGAGTGTGATCGTGTTTATTGCCGATGATTTGCCGGAAGAGAAAATTCGGGCGGGGTTTGCCAGGGTTGCTTCTGCCTGATGGATCTTGGTTGTCAGTGATGGCGTCTTCGCGAGCAAGCTCGCTCCCACAGGAGACCGTATTCCGTCCAGAGAAATGCGGTCAACTGTGGGAGCGAGCTTGCTCGCGAAGGCGGTCTAACCGACAGCACAATGCTCAAGGTCTGGACCGAGCAGTGTCTGCTCAAGATGATCCAGATGCCGATCCATCAACATGCAGGCCTTGGAAACATCACCTCGCTCCACAACCTCAACCAACGACAAATGCTCCTGCCATGCGCAACAGCTTTGCGTCGAAAAATGACTCCGCGCAATCGCCAACGACGTCAGCGGCACCAGGCTGCGCAGAAAATGCGCCAACGGCACATTCCCCGCCATCCGTGCCAACTGCAAATGAAACTCCCCCGATAACCGAATCGCCGCCCCGCGCCGAGCCTGCTCGGTGGCGCGCTTCTCGCGCTCTATCAACGTGCGCAAACATTTCAGATCGTCTGGCTGCGGACGCTGACAGGCCAACCGCACCAAGGTGTGCTCAGCCAGCCGTCGCGCATGCAAGGTCTGCCGGATCAGCTCCCGATCAGGCGCGGCCACTCGTGGTCGATGATTGGCGCGCAATACCACGATCTGCTCGTGGGACAACTGCGTCAGCACCCGCCGCACATCGGCGCGGCCGGCGTTGAACATCGCCTGCAGAGTGTCCTCGGTGAACCGGCTGTCTTCATCGATACGCTGCTCGAGAATCGCGTCGAACACTCGCGGATACAGATCTTCCGTCGGCGTGCCCAGGCGAGAGACGGGCAGGGCGGTCGAATTGGCATGCGAGGCTGAAGCAAAACTGTTCATGGCCGTTCTCCTGGCAAATCAGGTGGGCAAGTTGTCGTCCGGAATATTCAGCTCAACGCCCATGCGCTGGCCTTCGCGCAGAATGTGCCGACGCATTTCGGCGCTGGCCTGAGCGCTGTTCTTGCTGCGGATCGCGCGGACTACCGCTTCGTTTTCTTCCAGGCGTTCGGCCAGATGTTCCGGGGAATTGCGCAATACCTCGGCGCTTTGCTTGAGGGCGTTGCTGGTCTGCTGTACCACGCTCTGGAAAATCGGGTTCGAGGTCAGCGTGAACAGTTCTTCGTGGAAAGCGATGTAGGCACTGACTCCGGCCTCACTGTCACCGGCCTCGAGGGCTTCGCGCATGTCCATCAGGGTCAGGCGCAATTGGCCGACTTCCTTGCTGCTGATCGATTGCGCGACCAGCCCGACGATGAACGGCTCAAGGGTGTAGCGCAGTTGCAGCACGTCTTCGAGACTGGCGCCGGCGACTGCGCTGTCGTGGCTCTGGCTGTCGCTGAGTTGTGCGTCGAGCACGACTACGCCTTTGCCCGGCATCGAGCGCACCAGGCCGAGGGTTTCGAGGACGATCACCGCTTCGCGCAGGCTGGGCCGGCTGATGCCCAGCTGTTCGGCCAGTTCGCGCTGGCCCGGCAGCATGTCGCCGGAGCGCCATTGGCCACGGGCCAACGCGGCGCGGAGTTTTTCCACCACTGAATTGACGACGGTTGAAGTTGTAATCACGTATTGGCTCCCTGCGCCGTGCCTGCATATTGGCAGGCACGGCACTCATTCAGAATTCTTTGGCCGCCGCCTGAGCGACGGTTTTTCGCGGTTGAAAGTTATAGCCCTGCTCACCGTTGAGCACCTTGTTCGCGCGCTGTACATCGATGTCTTTTTCCCAGCGGGCGATGGCCACGGTGGCGACGCAGTTGCCGATCAGATTGGTCAGCGCGCGGCCGATGCCCATGAACCAGTCCACCGCCAACACCAGCACCAGACCGACTACGGGAATCGCCGGGATCGCCGTCAGCGTCGCGGCGAGAATCACCAGCGCCGAACCGGGAATGCCGTGGGCGCCTTTGGAGGTGATCAGCGACACCAGCAGAATCGTCAGCAAGTCGGTCATCGCCAGCGGTGTGCCGGTGGCGTTGGCGATGAACACGATGGCCAGGGTCAGGTAGATCGAGAAACCGTCGAGGTTGAACGAGTACCCGGTCGGGATCACCAGACCGACCGTCGAACTGCCGATACCGAGGTGTTCGAGCTTGCGCATGATCTGCGGCAGCACGGCGTCGGAAGAGGCGGTGCCCATCACGATCAGCAGTTCTTCCCGCAGGTACTTGAGCAGCGGCCACATGCGCAGACCGGAAACGCGCATCACCAGACCGAGGATCAGCGCGACGAAGGCGACGCAGGTCAGGTAGAACAGACCGACCAGACTGCCCAGGTGCTGCAGCGAGTCGAGACCGTATTTGCTGGTGGTGAAGGCGATGGCACCGAACACGCCGATCGGCGCCAGACGCACGATCATGCCCATGATGCGGAAGATCACGTGGCTGAGTTCGTTGATCAATCGCGAAATCCCGGAAGCGGCTTCGCCAACCAGATTCAGCGCACTGCCGAACAGCACCGAGAACAGCAGCACTTGCAGAATATTGTTGTCAGCGAAGGCGCCGATCACCGAGGTCGGGATCAGGTCCATCAGAAATTGCGTGGTGGTGTGCATGTGCTGGCCGCGCTCGGCGAGGTCGCCCATGTCGGCGCTGGAGAGCTGCTCCAGATGAATGTTCGCGCCGCTGCCAATGCCGGTGCTGAAGGCGAACACCAGACCGATCACCAGAGCGATGGTGGTCAGCACTTCAAAGTAGATCACCGACTTCAGGCCGATGCGTCCGACCTTCTTCAGATCGCCCGCGCCGCTGATGCCGCTGACCACCACACAGAACACGATCAGGCCAATCAGCATCTTGATCAATTTGATGAAGCCATCGCCGAGCGGTTTCAGCTGGGCGGAGTATTCAGGAAGGGTCAGCCCGCAGACGATGCCGAGCATCAGTCCGAGAACCACTTGAAGGAAGATTGAACGCGAGCACCATCTGAGCATGGGAGGAATCCTGGGTCGGTGTCCTGGCTGCCGTACGCGTGGCGCAGCGGATTCAGGACTTAATTATTGTGGTCTTACCGGTATGTCCAGTGCAGGCGCAGTCTAGGCGCAGGTTTTCGCGGATCGCAAGGGAAAATTAGAAAATTGGCATGACCGGTCTTACCAGTTGTCTGGATGGCCCGGTCTTGAGCATTTGAGAAAAATTGGCGGCTATGCCTTTTTTTCTGGGCGGGGCGTGAGTCACGTTTTGATGACTGGTACATGTCTTTCGACGATGCTCAGGATGAAAGTGATCTTTGAACGTTCTTCGGTTTTGCCCAGATAGACGTAAGGCAGACTTCTGATTTTTATACCGCCCAGATAGGCATGATTTTTCAGTTTGAGAGAAACAGCTGTATGTACACCCGTTAAGTTGTCCAGCGTTATAGCGGTGCCGCTACGGTCGACAAGAATAAAAGTGCTCAAGTTGTCAGTCTCTGGCTTGACGGCCTCGACGGTGTCCAGCCAGTGATTGCTGATTACCTGATTGAAATAGTTGCCCTGGTTTTTCACGGTGAGGATGTAGCCGTCAGGGGTATGAGCGAAATGCAGCTTCAGCGGTTTTATCCGGCCGCTCTGCTCGTTGCTCCGGATGCCGAGCAGGTGGGACTGATCCCGTGTTTGCGGGCGTCCGGTATAGAAACCGCCGCTGAACAGACTGATGGTAGCCATCGCCGGTTTGCCGTACAGCTGTTCAAGAAAGCCGACCCTGTGGTCGAACATTCTCAATGTTGCGATGAAAGATTTTTCGATATTGCCCGTCATGATGAAATCCATTTATCAAGTCGGGTTTCAGACTAAGCGGTTTTCATCTATGGCGGTTTGCATGTGTGTTGCAAGAGTTTGGTTTGAACAACGAGATGAACAATCCTGCTGGACGGGATTAGCAGGTTGCTGCTTTATTCGGGTGGTATTTTTTTATTGAATTCATGGCAATAAAAAACCGGCCATCGTGACCGGTTTTTTATTGCGGATTAACGAGGCATCAAGCGCCGTACACCGGCAGTTTCTTGCAGATGGCTTTGACTTTCTCGCGAACGGCGTCGATCACCGCTTCGTTGTTCAGGTCAGCCAGGATGTCGCAGATCCAGCCGGCCAGCTCTTTGCACTCAGCCTCTTTGAAACCGCGAGTGGTCACAGCCGGAGTACCGAAGCGCAGGCCGGAGGTGACGAACGGCGAGCGTGGATCGTTAGGCACGGAGTTCTTGTTCACGGTGATGAACGCTTTGCCCAGAGCGGCGTCGGCATCTTTACCGGAGATGTCCTGCTTGATCAGCGACAGCAGGAACAGGTGGTTTTCAGTACCGCCCGAAACCACGTCGAAACCGCGTGCGATGAACACTTCGGCCATGGCCTTGGCGTTCTTCACCACTTGTTGCTGGTAAGCCTTGAACTCAGGCTGCAGCGCTTCCTTGAAGCAGATCGCCTTGGCCGCGATCACGTGCTCCAGCGGGCCACCCTGGGCGCCCGGGAATACTGCGGAGTTGAGCTTCTTCTCGATCTCGGCGTTGGCACGGGCCAGGATCAGACCGCCACGTGGACCGCGCAGGGTCTTGTGGGTGGTGGTGGTCACGACGTCGGCGAACGGCACCGGGTTCGGGTACACACCCGCGGCAACCAGACCGGCGACGTGAGCCATGTCGACGAACAGGTAAGCGCCGACCTTGTCAGCGATTTCGCGGAAGCGCGGGAAGTCGAGGATCTGCGAGTAGGCCGAGAAACCGGCAACGATCATTTTCGGCTTGTGCTCGACCGCCAGGCGCTCGACTTCGTCGTAGTCGATCAGGCCGTTGGCATCGATACCGTATTGAACGGCGTTGTACAGCTTGCCCGAGGAGGAAACGCTGGCGCCGTGGGTCAGGTGACCACCATGGGCCAGGCTCATGCCCAGAATGGTGTCGCCACCTTGCAGCAGAGCCAGGTAAACAGCGGCGTTGGCCTGGGAACCGGCGTGCGGCTGAACGTTGGCGTAATCGGCGCCGAACAGTTCCTTGGCGCGGTCGATGGCCAGTTGTTCAACCACGTCCACGTATTCGCAACCACCGTAGTAACGCTTGCCCGGATAGCCTTCGGCGTACTTGTTGGTCAGGACCGAGCCTTGAGCTTCCATCACCGCTGGGCTGGTGTAGTTTTCCGAAGCGATCAGCTCAATGTGTTCTTCCTGACGCTGAGCTTCTTGCTCCATGGCGGCAAAAAGGTCGGCGTCGTACTTGGCAATAGTCAAATCACGGCTGAACATGGCGGTCCTCAAGGATCGGGGGCAGAAAAGGGGGGCATTCTAACCCAACCGCTTTTGGATGACATATGAAACGACGTCATGTCGCAGACAAGTGGCGTTCATGACAGATGTGCGGTGCTTTTGCCGGCCCCTTCGCGAGCAGAGGGGCATTGATCGTTCCCACGCTCTGCGTGGGAATGCAGCCCGTGACGCTCCGCGTCAACTGCCGAAGCGGACGCAGAGCGTCCAGTGAGGCATTCCCACGCGGAGCGTGGGAACGATCGAAGGCTGCGATCTTTTCGGGCGCGCCGCAGATCGTCAGTCGAACATGAACAGCGCGTCGTTACAGAACTGCGCTTCAAACCGTCCCGCCGGCATCGGCCGGCCGAACAGATATCCTTGCACCTCATCGCAGCCATGCTCGCGCAGGAAGTCCAGTTGCTCATGGGTTTCCACACCCTCGGCGATCACCGCCAGGTTCAGGCTGTGGGCCATGGCAATGATCGCCCGGGCGATCTGCGCGTCCTGTTCGCCGGACGGCAGGCCGTCGACGAAAGTACGGTCGATCTTCAGCACGTCGATCGGGAATTGCTTGAGGTAGTTCAGCGATGAATAACCGGTGCCGAAGTCATCGACCGCGATGCTCAGGCCGAGGTTTTTCAGCCCGGCAAGAATCTGCATCGCCTCGCTGACTTCGCGCATCAGGATGCTTTCGGTCAGTTCCAGCTCCAGACACGCCGGCGGCAGGCCGGTTTCGCGCAGGATCGTCGCGATTCGCGTGCCCAACTGGCCGTCGGAGAACTGCCGTGCGGAAATGTTCACCGACACCTTCGGCACCCGCACCCGTTGCTGGTGCCAGGTTTTCAGCTGTCGACAGGCCTCGCTGATGACCCAGTCGCCAACGTCCACCACCAGACCAAGCTCTTCCAGCACCGGAATGAAATCCCCCGGCGGCACCAGCCCGCGACGCGGATGGCGCCAGCGCAGCAGCGCTTCGGCGCCGGTCAGGCGCTTGCCGTCGCCACTGAACTGCGGCTGGTAATACAGGACGAATTCGTTCTGCTCCAGCGCATGGCGCAGATCGCTTTCCAGTTCCAGACGCTCCAGCGCACTGGCGTTCATGTCGGCCTGATAGAACTGGAAGTTGTTCTTGCCGCGTTCCTTGGCGTGGTACATCGCCGTGTCGGCGTTTTTCATCAACTGGCTGAGTTCATTGCCGTCCTGCGGACTCAGGGCGATGCCGATACTGGCGGTGACGAAGAACTCGCGGCCCTCGAGCACGAACGGCCGCACCAGGCTGGCGAGAATCTGCTCGGCTACGTGAATCGCCCGGTTCAGCGCCAGTTCGCGGTTGGAACGATGCTGCAGCAGCAAGGTGAATTCGTCGCCACCCATGCGCGCGACGGTATCGTCGTCATCGACGCAGGCCAGCAGGCGCGTGGCCATGTCCTTGAGCATGCGGTCGCCTGCGGCGTGGCCCAAGGAGTCGTTGATCGGTTTGAAACGGTCGAGGTCGAGGAACATCAGCACCACCCACGACTTCTGCCGTTCGGCCGCTTGCAGCGCGGTGTGCAGACGATCCTGGAACAGCGTGCGGTTCGGCAGGTGGGTGAGGGCGTCGTAATAGGCGAGGCGGTGGATGCGCTGCTCGCTGGCCTTGCGCTCGCTGATGTCGCTGAAGAAACACACGTAACTGGCCAGATCGCCCTCATCGTCGAGCACGGCAGTAATGCCGACCCACGCCGGGTAATGTTCGCCGTTACGGCGCTTCATCCACACTTCGCCTTCCCAGGTGCTGTGCTCGTGCAACTGCTTGAGCACGTAGCGCAAGTGCGCGTCCTGCTGCTCGTCGACAGTGAGCATGTTCGGCAACTGGTCGAGCACTTCGCCGACGCTGTAGCCGCTGACCCGACTGAACGCTTCGTTGGCCTGGACGATGTAGCCGGCCGGGTCGGTGATCAGGATTGCCGAAGTCGAGTGCTCGAATACCGTGGCGGCCATGCGCAGATCTTTTTCGGCACGGCGCTGTTGACTGATATCGCGGCCGACGCCGAGCACGCCTTCGAACGCGCCGTGCTCGTCCCACACCAGCACCAGGCGCAGTTCGATCGGAATCTTGCGGCCGTCGGCACGCAGGCAATCGAAGAGGAACAGCTGCGTTTGCACCTGACTGCGCAGCAATGCCAGTTGCTCGGGCTTGTCCAGCGCCTTGCTGACGCGGTCCATCAGCACATGAATGCCGTTCAGTTGCCCGGGATTGGCGATGATCGATTGCCAGCCGTTCTGGAAAATCCATTCGGCGTTGTAACCGAGCACGGCCTGCACCGAGGGGCTGACATAGTTCAGCGAGAGCTTGCTGTCGGTGGAGAAAATCACGTCGCTGATGCTTTCGGCGAGCATGCGGTAACGCTGCTCGCTGTCACGCAGCGATTCGCTGGCCTCGATCTGTTCGGTGATGTCCTTGGCCACGCCGATGATCCGCGTGACCTGATCGTGCTTGTCCCGTGCCAGCGCCTGTTCACGGATGTCGAAGCGCCGCCACTTGCCGTCGCGATGGCGGAAGCGCAATTGGCATTGCAACAATTGGCTGTAACCGGCGTGACGCTGCAACTGCCGCGAGCGATGGTAATAGTCGGCGTCTTCCGGATGCAGGAGGATTTCCCAGAAGTATTCGCCCATCTGATGCAGTTCAGTGCGGTTGTAGCCGAGGGTCTGGCCGAGGTGGTGGTTGCTGAAAATCATCCGCTGGCTGATCACGTCCTGCACATACAGATGATCGGGCACGGTGCGCACCACGTCCGACCAGAAACCTTCACGCTCCAGCAGCGACAGTTCGATCAGCTTGCGGCTGGTGATGTCGTTGATGCTGAGGATCACCGCTTTATAGTCGTGCTGCTCGCTCGGCAGGCGCAAAACCATCCACAGATGCTGGTCGCGACCGTTGCTGTTGGGCAGTTTGATTTCCAGTTCCAGCTGTTTCTGCTGCTGCAGGACGGCGTCGAGGATCTGCTGACCGATCGCGCACTGCGGATGGCGCTGGCCATCGATCAGCAGTTGCCAGGCATCGTCGCAGGAGTGCACATCGAGCAGTTGCAGGGCGACCTGGTTGACTTCGGTGACGCGCATTTCCGCAAGCAACTGCTGGCGCTGCTGCGGTTGGTCGAGCCAGGCCTTGAGCTGGTCACTGGTCTGGATCTGCGCCTTGTCGAACGTCTGCTTGAGGCCGGACAGGTCGAGTACGCACAAGGCCACGCCGGTGCCTTCGAAAATATCCTGATAACGCCGCCGGCCTTCATGCACCTGACGCTGGCGCCGACGCATGTTCAGCAGCGCGATCACCGGCAACATCGAAAACGCCAGGCCGAGCAGGCATTTGCCGATGAACGCTGGCAGCAATTCTTCGAGTACGCGCTGGCGGTCGAACAGCCCGCGCAATTGCCAGTCGCTGCTGCTCAGCGGCACGGTCAGCACGGTGTTGGCGACATCGTCGGGCGTCAGCCCGCCAGCCTTGACCGAGGGCAGCCCGGCGTCGCGGCTGATGATCTGGTGATTGAGGCGGTTTTCCACCAGCCACAACGGGCGCAGGGCGGTGGCGTCCTGTTTGGTCAGCGAGTCGAAGAAGGTTGGCGTCAAACGCAAGGCCCAGTAACCGCGACTGCTGCCGCTGGCCTGATGCAACAGCAGATGCACCACCGAGCCGTCATCGGCATTGCTGAAGTAATGCGCCTGGGCACGGCTGCGGCGCACCAGTTCGGTCAGGTAATCGGCGTCGGAACTGTCGGTGGCGCTGTCGCTGATGATCCGGCCGGAGGGCGAGAGCAGGGCCATGCTACGCAGATCTGGCAGCGAGCGTTGCAGTTTGCGCAGGAGCATCTGCTGTTCGTCGGCAGTTTGCGGTTGTTCGACGATCGGTAGCAGATTGAGGGCGATTTGCGCATTCAGCGCCATGTTCAGGCTGACCTGAGCGGCGAGGTCGGCGGTGTAATCGATGGTGTATTGACGCTGATTTTTCTGAGTTTCGCGCAATTGATCGAGCAGTTGCCAGAACAGCAACGCGAGCAATAACAGCACGAGGGTGGCCAGCGCACCCTTCAATGTCCCGCGCAGGGGCGAGCCGGGCGCCGGTGGGGTGCTGCTCACAGAGGCTGGCGGAGTGACATTGGTCAAGCTGTGATCCTGCGATTTGGCTGGACTGGCGCGACGTGCACTATAAGCCGGACGCCCGAAGGGCGGCTAGCATGCCTTGACTCGTGGCGAAGTGCCAGCCCCTCTCGGCTGGACTGCCTTCCAGCATTAAGGTAGCTTTGCCGGTTAGACCGGGGGCGTTCCAGCCCCTACAATCAGACTTTTTCCAGCGCGCACGCATTGATCGCGATCAAGTGAACGACGCGCACAGTCTGGCCAGGCATCGCCTGCGCTCCAATCATTCATCTGTCACTGACCCAAGGTTCTCCATGGCTCAATACGTCTTCACCATGCATCGGCTGGGCAAAGTTGTTCCGCCGAAGCGGGAAATCCTCAAGAACATTTCGCTGTCCTTCTTCCCCGGCGCCAAGATCGGCGTGCTCGGCCTCAACGGTTCGGGTAAATCCACGCTGCTGAAAATCATGGCCGGCGTCGACACCGAGTTCGAAGGCGAAGCCCGTCCGATGCCGGACCTGAACATCGGTTACCTGCCGCAAGAGCCGCAGCTCGACCCTGCCAAGACCGTGCGTGAAGTGGTCGAGGAAGCGGTCAGCGTGATCAAGGATGCGCAAGCGCGTCTGGACGAGGTCTACGCGGCCTACGCCGACCCGGATGCCGACTTCGACAAGCTTGCTGCTGAACAGGCCAAGCTCGAAGCGATCCTGCAGGCCAGCGACGGCCACAACCTTGAGCGGCAGCTGGAAGTCGCCGCCGATGCGCTGCGTCTGCCAGCCTGGGACGCGAAAGTCGAACACCTGTCCGGTGGTGAAAAGCGCCGTGTCGCCCTGTGCCGTCTGCTGCTGTCCGCGCCAGACATGCTGCTGCTCGACGAACCGACCAACCACTTGGATGCCGATTCGGTGGCGTGGCTGGAGCATTTCCTCCACGACTTCCCGGGCACCGTGGTCGCGATCACGCACGACCGTTACTTCCTCGACAACGTCGCCGGCTGGATTCTGGAACTCGACCGCGGCGCGGGCATTCCTTACGAGGGCAACTATTCGGGCTGGCTCGAAGCCAAGTCCGATCGTCTGGCCCAGGAATCCAAGCAGCAGTCGGCTCACGAAAAAGCCATGAAAGAAGAACTGGAGTGGGTGCGCAAAGGCGCCAAGGCCCGCCAGTCGAAATCCAAGGCACGTCTGCAACGCTTCGAAGAAATGCAATCGCAGGAATTCCAGAAGCGCAGCGAGACCAACGAGATCTACATCCCGGCCGGTCCACGCCTGGGCGACAAGGTCATCGAATTCAAGAACGTCACCAAGGGCTACGGCGATCGCGTGCTGATCGACAACCTGTCGTTCTCCATGCCGAAGGGCGCCATCGTCGGCGTGATCGGCGGTAACGGTGCCGGTAAATCGACGCTGTTCCGCATGCTGATGGGCAAGGAAACCCCGGATTCGGGCAGCATCGAAATCGGTGAAACCGTGCAACTGGCCTGCGTCGACCAGAGCCGTGAAGACCTCGACGGCAGCAAGACCGTGTTCCAGCAGATTTCCGACGGTTCCGACCAGATCCGCATCGGCAACTACGAGATCCCGTCGCGCACCTACGTCGGTCGCTTCAACTTCAAGGGCGGCGACCAGCAGAAGTTCGTCAAGGATCTGTCCGGCGGTGAGCGCGGTCGTCTGCATCTGGCGCTGACCCTGAAGGAGGGCGGCAACGTCCTGCTGCTCGACGAACCGTCCAACGACCTCGACGTGGAAACCCTGCGTTCGCTGGAAGAAGCCCTGCTGGACTTCCCGGGCGCCGCCATTGTGATCTCTCACGATCGGTGGTTCCTTGACCGTGTCGCCACGCACATTCTGGCGTACGAAGACGACTCGCAAGCGGTGTTCTTCGAAGGCAACTACACCGAGTACGAAGCCGACCGCAAAAAACGCCTCGGCGAAGCAGCGGCCCAGCCACACCGGGTACGTCACAAGAAACTGGCCTGATTCGGGTTGGTTGCACAAGAGCGGAGCCTTCGGGCTCCGTTTTTTTTGCCCTGGTTTTTTCCTGATATACCGAGTTGCGGCTTTCGCGAGCAGGCTCGCTCCCACAGGGGTAACGCATTCCAAATGTGGGAGCGAGCCTGCTCGCGAAGATGGTGTAGCTGTTGGTGCAAGTCTTGAATCTGTGCTCCCCACTCAGGTGCAAAAACGGATCAAAAACCCCTTGGATTTATATCCTGTGCACCATTTAATTTCATAACTGCGACATCTTGCTCTGTTCCTGTGCGCAATTCGTTTGTTACAGTCCGGCCCAATCTCCTCCAACGACAATAAATTTGCCGAGACTTTGCCCATGATCGAATCCGTCGAATCCTTCCTTGCGCGCCTGAAAAAACGCGACCCGGACCAACCCGAATTCCACCAGGCTGTCGAAGAAGTCCTGCGCAGTCTGTGGCCGTTTCTTGAAGCCAATCCGCATTACCTGACTTCGGGCATTCTGGAGCGCATCTGCGAGCCGGAGCGTGCGCTGGTGTTTCGCGTATCGTGGGTCGACGATCAGGGCAAGGTCCAGGTCAATCGCGGCTTCCGTATCCAGATGAACAGCGCCATCGGCCCGTACAAGGGCGGCTTGCGTTTTCATCCGTCGGTGAACCTCGGCGTGCTGAAATTTCTCGCCTTCGAGCAGACCTTCAAGAACTCGCTGACCTCCCTGCCCATGGGCGGTGGCAAGGGCGGTTCGGACTTCGATCCGAAGGGCAAGAGCGATGCTGAAGTCATGCGTTTCTGCCAGGCGTTCATGAGCGAGCTGTATCGCCACATCGGCGCCGACGTTGACGTGCCGGCCGGTGATATCGGTGTCGGTGCGCGGGAGATCGGTTTCCTCTTTGGCCAGTACAAGCGCCTGAGCAACCAGTTCACCAGCGTCCTCACCGGCAAGGGCATGACTTACGGCGGCAGCCTGATTCGCCCGGAAGCCACCGGTTTCGGCTGCGTGTACTTCGCCGAAGAAATGCTCAAGCGCCGCGGGCAGAGCGTGGAAGGCAAGCGCGTGGCGATTTCCGGTTCCGGCAACGTCGCGCAGTACGCGGCGCGCAAGGTCATGGATCTGGGCGGCAAGGTGATTTCCCTGTCCGATTCCGAAGGCACGCTGTACTGCGAAGCAGGATTGAGCGAAGCACAGTGGCTGGCGCTGCTGGAGCTGAAAAACATCAAGCGCGGGCGCATCAGCGAACTGGCAAGCGCCCATGGTCTGGAATTCCGCGCCGGCCAACATCCGTGGTCGCTGCCGTGCGATATCGCGCTGCCCTGCGCGACGCAAAACGAACTCGACGCCGAAGCCGCGCGCACTCTACTGCGCAATGGCTGCGTCTGTGTGGCTGAAGGCGCGAACATGCCGACCACGCTGGCGGCTGTGGATATCTTTATCGAGGCCGGCATTCTCTTCGCTCCGGGCAAAGCGTCGAATGCCGGCGGTGTGGCCGTGAGTGGTCTGGAGATGTCGCAGAACGCCATGCGCCTGCTGTGGACGGCGGGCGAGGTCGACAGCAAGCTGCACGCGATCATGCAGTCGATCCACCACGCCTGCGTGCATTACGGCGAAGACAACGGTCAGGTCAATTACGTCAAGGGCGCGAACATCGCCGGCTTCGTCAAAGTCGCCGATGCGATGTTGGCGCAAGGCGTGGTTTAAGCCGGTTCGATGCGGATCACTTCGATCAGTTGATCGCCGGCAGGTCGCTGCCATAGCACTTCATCGTTGAGCCGGGCGCCGAGCAAGGCCCGGCCCAGCGGTGAGGCCCAGTTGATCAGGCCCTGACTGGCGTCGGCCTGATCCTCGCCGACCAGTTGCACGCGGTGTTCAGTGTCGTGTTCATCGGCAAAAGTCACCCAGCTACCGATCTGCACCTTGTCGGTGGAGGTCGCAGCGACTGCGACTTGGGCGCTGCTCAGGCGCTGAGTGAAATAACGCAGATCCCGTTGCAGATCGGCGAGACGTTGTTTGTCGGCCTGCTCGCCCTTGGCCGTTTGCTCGGCGTGCAGGCTCTGCAACTCGATGACTTTCGCCTGCAACTGCGCCAGCCCTTGCGGGGTGACGTAGTTGGGCTGCGTGCTGACCTGACGTTCGACCGGCTGATCGGCCTGCGCGGCGGCGTTGTCTTCGTTGACGAATGCGCGACTCATGAAGTCCTCCTGTTAAAGGATTTGGGCCATGATTGCCGGCGTTTGGTTTCACTGGATGTCTGCAAGCGACCTATTGCGAGCGATAGGCCCGCCCGACGTCCTGGTCCTTCTGCTGCTGCCAGGCGCGTTCGCGTTCGTCCCAATGTTCGTTGCGATATTGCTCGCGATCCCTGTTTTCGAGCATCGCCTGACATTGGCGGAAGCCGTCGACCCAGCCGTCGGCGTATTGCTGGTCCTTGAGATAGCGCGGCACGTTCTTGCGAAACTCACCGCTGATCGAGCCCGCCGCTTGCCGGCCGCTGACGCAACCGTCATCGAAACCATCGGCGAAGGCCGGTGGATAGCCCTTGGCGATCAAGTCTTCATGGGTGGTCTGGCAACCGGCCAGCGCCAATACAACGGCCAACAATCCCACGCACCGCCACATCGCACTCTCCCGCGCCGATACTCGGCTCATAAGGAAAGTCTAGAAGGGGATTCATGAGGCGGCTGTCGAAGGCCTGTGAAAAATCCATTGCACACCACAAAGCACCTGTGGGAGCGAGCCTGCTCGCGAAGGCGTCGTGTCAGGCAACACTACTATTGACTGAACCACCGCTTTCGCGAGCAGGCTCGCTCCCACAGGGAGATTTACACAGGCTCGGGATCAGTAGTGATACCACTTCACTTCCAGCATGACTTCTGTTTCCGGGCTGGCGAGCTGGCTGAATTCACGCTGAGCGCTCAGGCGCAAACCGAGATTGCGCGACAGCTCCCACTGCTGATTCAGGCTCAGGCTGCGGCGCACTTCGCCGTTGAAGAAATAGTCGCCCTTGGCTTCCAGGCTCAGATTGCCCAGCGGGTTTTTCCACAGCACGCCGGTGTTGAAGCCGCCGGCCGGGGAAACAAACTCGGCGAAGTCATTGTTGTGTTCCACGCGCACCGTGCCCAGCGCGAAGCCGAGCACGTCTTCGCCCAACTGCCACGTGCCGCCGCCGCCACCGTTGACATGGCTGACCAGCGTTTCGTCGTCATGCTTTCCCGGCACCCGCTCAAGGCCACCGGTGACTTGCCACGACAGCGGTTGCAGCAGCTCGTTGCGCGGTGTCAGCGAACGAATGGTGGCCAGATCCAGTTGCTGCAGCTGCCAGTCATTGCCTTCGTACTGGCGCAGCTTCAGTTGCAGGATCTCGATCTGCGCGCCGAGGGGGAAGCTTTCGGCATTGTCATTGAGGTCGTGATAAGCCATGCGCAGGCCATATTCGCCGAACGCGCGATCGCCGCGCGTACCGAGGCCGGCCTGCCAGGTGCGGGACTCGTGGCCATCTTCGGGCAGACCGGGTTGCGGTATTTCCAGCTCCGGCGCCGGGTTCTTGTTGATCGCCCGCAGCAGTTCGAAACTGCGCTGCGCCCGTTGCGGGTCGCGCTCCTGGCCGTTGGCGCGGTAGCGCTCCAGACGATAGGCGGCGTCGACGATCAGCGCCTGACGTGCGCGCGGCAGGGCTTTGAACGTTGGCTCTTGCAGGACTTTTTGATCGGCGCTGACTTTCAGCACCCATTGCTGTTCATCATCGCTCAACGGCTCGGCGCGGCTGAGCAGTTCACGTTCGCGGGACGGGCGATATTCGATGTGCTCGACCAGCCCGGCCTCTTTCACCGCTTTGACGGTGTCGGTGGGGATTGCGGTCAGCGGGAATTGTTCGGTCAGGCGCAGGCTCGGCCGCGCCACTTGCAGCAGTTCCAGCAAGCGATACGAGCAGTTTTCGTCGAAGAAGAAATAGTCGAACTGGATCTGCTTGAGCTCCCACACATGTTCGACCATGCGTGCGGTTTCTTCCTGTGTCAGATTGAGCCGGTATTCCCACAGGTCACGGTTTTCCAGGCTGCGGTATTCCGACAGTTTTTCCTGATACGGCACCAGCGCGAACAGCCCCGGGTAGCCGCCCATCAAGCCTTTCCAGGCATACAGAATGCTGTTGTCCGAGCCTTCGATGTAGGCGCCGAAGTTGATCGCGTAGCTGAGCAGCGAGGTCTTGTCGGCCTGCACATCCGCCTGATCGATGCGCAGCAGGGTGTGGCCGAACATCGACGACGGGCTGTTGAGATACGCCGCCGGGAAAATCATCACCGCGCTGTGCGGCGAGACGTCCTTGAACCATTGCTTGTATTCGGCGCATTCCGGCGCTGGCAGGTCAGCGAGATTGAGCTGCGCTTTCAGCCAGCGCGTGCGCGCGGGGTATACGCATTGTGCGTGTTGCTCGCCGAGGCTGGCCGGGGCGTACAACGCCTGCACGGTGGCGGCCAGTTCGCGGTCCGGATGTTCATTGCCGTCGGGCGCGAGAAAGAACTTCTTGTCGCTGACATAGCTGCGCCAGCCGCCGAGCTTGGCGGTTTCGTAATGACCGAGGGAAATCCAGAAGCGGTCGTTGGCCAGTTGCTGCAAACGTTGAGGATCGATGTGAGGCGCGGCGGACAGCGGGGCGCAGACACAGAGCGCCAGCCAGGCAAGGCGTTTGAGCATAGTCGGCAACTTGAACAGGAAAGTAATAAAGACCCAAAGAGGGGCGGGCCAAAAAAAACAAAACCCGCTTCCCGAAGGAAGCGGGCGGGGTCGAGCTTAAGCCTGAGTTGCGTACTTGGCCAGACGTGGGTCCGATTTCAGTACTGCCAGGGTGTTGGTATGCACGTCTTCAGCGGTCACGTCAGCTTTGCTGAAGATCTGCTGGAAGTGCTCGTGGGTGACTTGCGCGAAGTGCGCACGATCTTCCGGTGCTACGCCCAGGACCACGGCATAAGTGGTCAGCGCTTCGCCATTGCCTTTGGCCATGTCTTCGGACAGCTCGTTCATCATGCCATTCATGGCGAACCAGGATTTGCCGCCATAAGTCAGGGACGCGTTGGTCGAGCAGCCGTTGGTGCCGGAGGTCATACCGAAGGTAGCGTTACCGGAAGTGCCGTTGGTGGTGGAAGCAAGGAAGTGCGCCGGGGTGCCACGCTGACCTTCGAACAGCATGTTGCCCCAACCGCAATCCGGGCCGCCCGGGGCTTGCGCCATTGCGTTGATGGATACAGCGGTGAAGAGAGTACCGAGAAGAATCCGTTTCATAGCTTTGTTCTCTTTATGTGCATACCAATGGACAGGGTTCTGGCCCTTCGTGCTCTGCCCGAGGACAAAGCCGAAAGTGTCAGTGGGCCGGTATTAGTTCCAGCCGCGCAGTTTGGAGTTTAGGCACGTTCCAGCGGTTCCGTGACTTTTTGCAAAATATTTGGAATAAACCTCTGATTTATCGGGACGCGTCGGCCGGCCGCGCGCTTGTCTATGCTTTGTCATGTGGCGCGCCTTGCCAGTGGGGCACGGGCAGCGCCAGAATGCCGCTACCTGCCCCGCCTGATTGTTAAGGAAGCCCGATGCCTGATCCTGTCGCTGCCAGCCTGCGTCTTGCGCCCGAAGCGCTGACTCGTCCGTTTTCCGCTGAACAGTTCAGCTTCACCAGCACCAATGATCTGGAGCCCTTTCGCGGTGTGCTCGGCCAGGAACGCGCGGTCGAAGCCTTGCAGTTCGGTGTGGCGATGCCACGCCCCGGTTACAACGTATTCGTCATGGGCGAGCCCGGCACCGGCCGTTTCTCGTTCGTCAAACGCTACCTGAAAGCCGAAGGCAAGCGCCTGCAGACCCCGGCGGACTGGGTCTACGTCAACAACTTCGATGAGCCGCGCGAACCACGTGCACTGGAGCTGCCATCGGGCACGGCGGCCTCGTTCATCGGTGACATCAACGGCCTGATCGACAACCTGCTGGCGACTTTTCCGGCGGTTTTCGAACACCCGTCTTACCAGCAGAAAAAAAGCGCCATCGACCGTGCCTTCAACCAGCGCTACGACAAGGCGCTGGACATCATCGAGCGGCTGGCCCTGGAAAAAGACGTCGCCCTGTACCGCGACAGCAGCAATATCGCCTTCACGCCGATGCTCGACGGCAAGGCCCTGGACGAAGCCGAATTCGCGCAGTTGCCGGAAGCCGAGCGCGAGCGTTTTCACGATGACATTTCCGGCCTCGAAGAGCGCCTGAACGAAGAACTCGCCAGCCTGCCGCAGTGGAAGCGCGAGTCGAACAATCAACTGCGTTCGCTCAACGAAGAAACCATCACCCTGGCCTTGCAGCCGTTGCTGGCGCCGCTGTCGGAGAAGTACGCGGAGAACGCCGGGGTCTGCGGTTACCTGCAAGCGATGCAGGTGTATCTGCTGAAAACCGTGGTCGAGCAACTGGTTGACGACAGCAAGACCGACGCCGTCGCGCGCAAGTTGCTGGAAGAACAATACGCACCGAGCCTGGTGGTCGGGCATCCGGCCAGCGGCGGTGCACCGGTGGTGTTCGAACCGCATCCGACCTACGAAAACCTGTTCGGCCGCATCGAGTACACCACCGATCAGGGCGCGCTCTACACCACTTACCGGCAGTTGCGTCCGGGTGCGCTGCACCGCGCCAATGGCGGTTTCCTGATTCTCGAAGCGGAGAAAATGCTCAGCGAGCCGTTCGTGTGGGATGCGCTCAAACGCGCCCTGCAATCGCGCAAACTGAAAATGGAATCGCCGCTGGGCGAGATGGGCCGCTTCGCCACCATGACCCTGAACCCGCAGCACATTCCGCTGCAGGTCAAAGTCATCATCATCGGTGCGCGGCAGCTGTATTACACGCTGCAGGATCTCGATCCGGACTTCCAGGAGATGTTCCGCGTTCTGGTCGACTTCGACGAAGACATCCCGATGGTCGACGAAAGCCTCGAGCAGTTCGCCCAGCTCCTGAAAACCCGTACTTCGGAAGAAGGCATGGCGCCGCTGACCGCCGATGCGGTGGCACGACTGGCGACCTACAGCGCACGGCTGGCCGAGCATCAGGGGCGCTTGTCGGCGCGCATTGGTGATCTGTTCCAACTGGTCAGCGAGGCGGATTTCATTCGCCATCTGGCCGGCGATGAAATGACCGACGCAGGCCATATCGAACGCGCCCTGAAAGCCAAGGCCACCCGCACCGGGCGCGTCTCGGCGCGGATTCTCGACGACATGCTCGCCGGAATTATCCTCATCGACACTGACGGTGCGGCGGTCGGCAAGTGCAACGGGCTGACAGTGCTGGAGGTCGGCGATTCGGCGTTCGGCGTGCCGGCGCGGATTTCCGCCACGGTCTACCCGGGCGGCAGCGGCATCGTCGACATCGAGCGTGAGGTCAACCTCGGCCAGCCGATTCACTCCAAAGGCGTGATGATCCTCACCGGTTATCTGGGCAGCCGTTACGCCCAGGAATTCCCGCTGGCGATCTCGGCGAGCATTGCGCTCGAGCAGTCGTACGGTTACGTCGACGGCGACAGCGCATCGCTGGGCGAGGCGTGCACGCTGATTTCGGCACTGTCGAAAACCCCGCTCAAGCAATGTTTTGCCATCACCGGTTCGATCAACCAGTTCGGCGAGGTGCAGGCAGTCGGCGGGGTCAACGAGAAGATCGAAGGCTTCTTCCGCCTCTGCGAAGCACGCGGCCTGACCGGCGAACAAGGCGCAATCATTCCCCAGGCCAACGTCGCCACGCTGATGCTCGATGAGAAAGTCCTCGCCGCCGTGCGCGCCGGCCAGTTCCACGTGTATGCGGTGCGTCAGGCCGATGAGGCGCTGAGCCTGCTGGTGGGTGAGCCGGCCGGGGAGCCGAACGCCGATGGCGAATTCCCCGAAGGCAGCATCAATGCGCGAGTGGTCGAGCGCCTGCGCGATATCGCCGAGATGATCAGCGAAGAGGACTTGAAAGAGGCTGAGAAGGAACTGGCGCAGGAGGCCCTCGCCGAAGCCAAACCGGCCTGATCAGTTCACGCCAGACCCTGTGGGAGCGAGCCTGCTCGCGAAAGCGCTGTATCAGTCGACGAATGAGTTGGCTGATCCATCGTCTTCGCGAGCAGGCTCGCTCCCACAGTGCTTTTCCAGATTGATCTCTGCGGGGATCTTCGGGGAATGTGCCACTACTCTGACGCCAATATTCACACAATGACCATTCGGCGCCTTCTGGTTCCATTTGGCTTGCGCGGGACACTTTTCTTCTATTCTCAGGTCAAGGATATCGACAGTATCACTGGATCGAGCCAGTCCTCCCGTGGGGGCTGAATACCGGCTTTACCGAGGGTCGCCGCCATGTCGCGCAACCTCTGTCTCACCCGTCAATGCCTGGGTCTGGTGACCCGGATCGAATGCGCCGTCAAGCCGCTGGCCGGCGACAACGGCATGTGGACGCTGCTCTTCGCGGCCGGCATGGCCGGCGAACAACCTTCCGCGATCAAAGCCCAAGGCCCGTTCCACGGCCCGGTGGCGGCCGAGTCGATTCTCGACACCATCGTTGAAAGCCTGACCTTGCATGGTTACGAACTGGCCGATGATCCGCAGATCTGGAGCTTGCATCTGCAAGCGCAGTTGCGGCAGATCAACGGCGGTCGTGGGCGCAGCCTCAACGGTTAAGGCGCTGTCTGGTCCACCGGCGCGTTGTCGAGCTTGACCTCAAAGCCGTATTGCACGGTGGCGAGGTCGGTGCGCTGATAGGTTTCCACGCGAGTCGGGCGACCATAAAAGTAGTGCACGCCCAGTAGCGCCGGGCCTTCGGTGCTGGCGTCGTGGCTGACCGAAAGAATCTGCTTGAGGTAATGGCCACTGTCGTCCTTGACGAAGAAACGCCATTCGTTGGCCGGGAAGGTTTTCAGGTCGACCACCAGCGTGTTGTCCTTGATCGCCAGGCCTTTGGGCAATGACTGCGCGTCGTAGGATTGCTTGGCCACAGTCGCCAGGAACAACGGCATCGAGCCCACGGCAATCGCCGGGGTTTCCGGAAACAGGTTCAGATCATAAGTAATCGTCGCTTGCAGCGGATCGACCTGGTACGCCTCGGGCGGCAGTTCGATCGGCTCGTCGAGTTTGCCGCCGCGCTTTTCCGTGAAGAAAGTCACCGGGCTGACGCCGGGGTTGAGTTCGTCGCCAAGCAATTCGTCATTGAAGGTGCGGCGGTGGGAAAACTCGATACGTGCCGCGCTCGGCTCTTCAACCGATTGATGAATGCGCACGCCGGCCTTCAATTGTTCCTCGGTCAGGTCCGCGCCTTTGAGCCAGTTGGCGGCGAGATCGTCATACACCACAACTGGCAGGTCCAGCGGCTGCACGGCTTTGGCCGTGGTGTGCGGATTGAAGGTGCGCACCGGCAGATCCAGGGATTTGCGCGTCACCGTTGCCGAGGAGAAGTCGAGCACGCTGACTTCCAGTGTGTCGATCGGACCGTGGAAATACACCTTGTTGTAGCGGCGCGGGTGGTCTTTCTCGAAGGCTTGCTGGTCGTCGCTGAGCTGTTTTTCCAGGGTGTCGCTCCAGCTCTTTTGCTTTTGTAACTGCGCCAGTTGTTTCTGGTAGAACGCGACCTGTTCCGGGCTTTCGTTGATCGAGCCAGCGCGCACCAGGTATTGGCCACTGGCGTCGCGGGCCTGGACGATCAGCGGATTGATCCGGGTTTCGGCGACTTCTGCCGCCAGCGGCAGGTTGTTGCTGACTTCGACCTCGGCGTAGTTTTTTTCCAGCTTGAGCAGTTTGACGCTGAGATTGTCGTTGCTGCGGGTCTGGCCGACGTCTTTCTGCGTCAGGTCAAAGCTGTACAGGCGACGCGGCGCGATGACCTCGACCTGGCCTTGCAGGCTGACCGGTTGCGGCAGGCTTTTCTTGTCGACGTTCAGGCCATCGATGAACGGGTAGGTCACCGTCAGGTCATCGGGGTTGGTCACGTTGGAGCTGGACGGGCTGAGCTGAATGCCTGGATCGGTTTCCGACCACTCCGGCTGCCAGGCGATCACGCGTTTGTTGCTCAGCGTCACCGAGTGCCACTCGATGCCGTGCGGGAACAGGAAACCGCCGGGAATGTTCAGGTTGAACGGGAATACCGGCTGCAGATCGGTGAGGTAATCCGAGCTGGCGTCCTTGTGCAGCACGAACAGGCCGTCGATGAAGGTATCGACCAGCGCTTGCGGGGTAGGGTAGTGCTTGAGCACGGCGAGGGCGTCGGCGCCGTATTCGGTATGCGGGGTGATGTCGTCAAGCTTGAGCCGGGCGCGTTCGAGCAACAGCAGCGAACCGCCGAGTTCGGTGATGGCGTCCTTGAGCTTGGGATCGCTGATCGTGTCCAGTGACTGTTCGAAGGTGGCGGTCTTTTCGTCGAGGTTGGCGACTTGTTTTTCATCGCCGGGCGAGCAACCGCCGATGAGCAAGGCGAGGCAGATTCCGGCAGTCGTCAAGGCTGATCGCACATCCATTTCCACGCGTCCTGTCCACTGTCATTGGGCTGTCAATGCTTTGGACACTAGCAGAAAAACTTTGTCACACACACGCAGGTGGCGGATTTTCCGGCGGTTTCTGGCTGTCACAGCGGGCTGTTATACTCGCCGCCATTTCCAGCCCCTTGTGTGAGAGTCAATGGAACGCTTTATCGAAAATGCAATGTACGCCACCCGCTGGCTGCTGGCGCCGATCTACATCGGCCTGTCCCTCGGTCTGCTGGCGCTGGCATTGAAGTTCTTCCAGGAAATCATCCATATCCTGCCCAACGTCTTCGCCATGGCTGAATCGGATCTGATTCTGGTGCTGCTGTCGCTGATCGACATGGCGCTGGTGGGCGGTCTGCTGGTGATGGTGATGATTTCCGGCTACGAGAACTTCGTCTCGCAACTGGACATCGACGAAGGCAAAGAGAAGCTCAGCTGGCTGGGCACCATGGACTCGTCGTCGCTGAAGATGAAAGTCGCGGCGTCGATCGTGGCGATTTCTTCGATCCACCTGCTGCGCATCTTCATGGATGCCAAGAACGTCGATCCTGAGCATCTGATGTGGTACGTGATCATTCACATGACTTTTGTGGTGTCCGCGTTTGCCATGGGTTACCTGGACAAGGTCACCAAGCACTGATCAGCCGATCAAGGCAAAAAAACCGCCCGTCTGTTGCGAAACAGACGGGCGGTTTCGTTTGTGGCTTGTGCTTTCAAGCGCAGCGGCCTATGCCTGTAACGGTGCGATTCGCCACGGTGTGAGGTGCTTCCATGAACCTGCAAGAGTTGAACGCGTTTGCTGTTGCCAGGAAGGTCGACGAGTTGAACCTGATCTCCATGGAAGGAGGCATTTACCTGTTGGAAGCGAGGATGCATGGGACGGCGTATCCGTTGAGCGATCTCAAGGGCAATATGCTGACGCTGCGCTCAGTGGAGCACGCGCGGGATCTCCTGCATGCCTTTCCGGTACTGCCCTTCAATCTTGTGCACACCTCAGTCCATGACGAAATGTGCGGGCTGGTCGCTGACCTCGATGAAAGCCTGAAAGTGCCGCTCGCCTGGCGCTCGGCCCTGTAGCCTCGGCCCCAAGTCCGGGGTATCTGTGCTAGTCTGCTCGCCCTTTTGGTTCCGGGCGCGCCGGGACGCGCTGTGCACGCACGGCAAGTCCTGTGGCCGTCCGCACAGCGGAGCAGTGTCATGTCCGAAGTTAATCTGTCCACCGACGAAACCCGCGTCAGCTACGGTATCGGCCGTCAACTCGGCGACCAGCTGCGCGACAACCCGCCACCGGGTGTCAGCCTGGACGCGATCCTGGCCGGTCTGACCGACGCTTTCGCCGGCAAGCCAAGCCGTGTTGGCCAGGAAGAAATGTCCGCCAGCTTCAAAGTGATCCGCGAGATCATGCAAGCCGAAGCAGCTGCCAAGGCTGAAGCCGCGGCTGGCGAAGGCCTGGCCTTCCTCGCCGAAAACGCCAAGCGTGACGGCATCACCACCCTGGCTTCCGGCCTGCAATTCGAAGTGCTGACTCAGGGCGACGGCGCCAAGCCGACCCGTGAAGACCAGGTGCGTACGCACTACCACGGCACCCTGATCGACGGCACTGTGTTCGACAGCTCCTACGAGCGCGGCCAGCCTGCAGAATTCCCGGTTGGCGGCGTGATCGCCGGCTGGACCGAAGCCCTGCAACTGATGAATGCCGGCAGCAAATGGCGCCTGTACGTGCCGAGCGAACTGGCTTACGGCGCACAAGGCGTGGGCAGCATCCCGCCGCACAGCGTTCTGGTATTCGACGTCGAGCTGCTCGACGTTCTGTAATACCGAGCCTGCTTGATGGCAGGCCAATGTAGGAGTGAGCCTGCTCGCGAACGCGGTGTGTCAGTTGTTGATTGGCTATCTGACACACCGCTATCGCGAGCAGGCTCACTCCTACAGTTTTGACCGCGTTTCATATTTCGATCTTGTTGTGCAGCTCATTGGTCGGGCGCAACGCCCGGGCATAGCAGAACAGGAACAGATTGCGCACCAGCTCCTTGAGCACCAGCGGCTCGCTGGAATTGAGGCTGCTGACGTCCAGATCGCCTTGATCCTGCAGCTCATGCAAGGCTTCTTCTTCAAGCACCGCACAGACTTCGCCGGTTTCCCGATGGAGGATTCTGAGGTAAGGGTGTGGGCGATCCAGCCAGGCGTCGATCAAATAAGTCATGGGGTTCATCTCCTTGAAAGGTTTCAATGAGAATAATTCTTATTCATCAAATGGCAAGTGCCTATTGGCGGATCGTGGAGTTTTCCGGGTAAAGGTTGTGTCAGGTCAAAATGACTGGCTGATGGCCATGCGCGGATTCATTGAGCCGAAGCGGGGAGGGCAAAGCTCCATCCCACGGCTGGCGCAGGATGGATGACGCAAGGCTCAGACTTTTCTGACGAACTCGGATTTGAGCTTCATCGGACCGATGCCGTCGATCTTGCAGTCGATGTCGTGATCGCCATCGCACAGGCGGATGTTCTTGACCTTGGTGCCGACCTTGACCACCAGCGACGTGCCTTTGACCTTGAGGTCCTTGATCACGGTGATGGTGTCGCCGTCCTGCAGGACGTTGCCGACCGAATCCTTCTTCACGGCATCATCAGCCGCCACTTCGGCTTCGCCGCTGGCAGACCACTCGTGGGCGCACTCGGGGCAGACCAGTTGGGTGCCGTCTTCGTAGGTGTATTCGGAATTGCATTTCGGGCAGGGTGGCAACGTGCTCACTAAGGTTCCTTGGGTATCAGGAGGACTAAAGGGCGCACATTGTATAGGGTTTTACGCGGAGGAGGGCATAGCGCAGAAACAACTGTGGGAGCGAGCCTGCTCGCGAAAGCGCTGTGTCAGTCAACATTGAGTCGATTGGCAGATTGCTTTCGCGAGCAGGCTCGCTCCCACAGGGGATGAATCAGTGCGTGCGGGCTACCGCGAACTCGCTCAGTTCCACCAGCGCATCGCGGTATTCGCTGGCCGGCAGCGCCTCGAGGCACTTGATCGCACGGGCCACGTAATCGCGGGCCAGTTGCGCGGTGTACTCCAGCGAGCCGGACGCTTCGACGGCGATGCGGATGCTTTCGAGGTCTTCGATCCCGCCTTTCTGGATCGCCTGACGCACCAGTGCCGCCTGTTCGGCCGTGCCTTCGCGCATGGTGTAGATCAGCGGCAGGGTCGGTTTGCCTTCGGCCAGATCGTCGCCGACGTTCTTGCCCAGGGTTTCCGCGTCGCCTTTATAGTCGAGCAGGTCATCAACCAGCTGGAACGCCACACCCAAGTGATCGCCGAACGTGCGCAGGGCTTCGCTCTGTTCGGCGGTCGCGCCGGCGAGCGCGGCGGCGCTGTGGGTCGAGGCTTCGAAGAGCATCGCGGTCTTGCCGCGGATGACTTCCATGTAGGTTTCTTCGCTGGTGCTGGCGTCACGCACCTTGGACAGCTGCAACACTTCACCTTCAGCGATGATGCGTGTGGCCTGGGAGAGAATCTTCATCACCGGCATCGAGCCCAGTTCGACCATCATTTCGAACGAGCGCGAATACAGGAAGTCGCCGACCAGCACGCTCGGGGCATTGCCCCACATGGCGTTGGCGGTCGAGCGGCCACGGCGCATGCCGGACATGTCGACGACGTCGTCATGCAGCAGGGTCGCGGTGTGCAGGAATTCGATGGTGGCGGCCAGCAGGCGCATGTCGTCGCCTTCGCGACCCAGGGCCTTGCCACACAGCAACACTAATAAAGGACGCAGGCGTTTGCCGCCGGCCGACGTGATGTAATCGCCGATTTTCGATACCAGCGGCACTCGAGACGTCAGCTGCTTCTTGATGATGCCGTCGACGGCGCTAAAATCGTCCGCCACCGCGCGGTAGAAAGCTTGGGGTTGCATCAGCGAGAGTCGCTCCAGAAGGGTTGCGCGGCATGCTAGGACCCCCGTCCAGACCTGTCAAGGCGCGATGGACGGCCACTTGCGCGAGGCAGATTGCTTGCGTACAATCGCGCACCCTGAACTTCCTGGGCAGCACCTGCCTTACGCAATTGCACTTGGGCCGTTCCAGCCCCATGCAGCCATGCCAGCCAATACCTCTTCTTATAAAGAGCTGGGTGAGCAGGATTATCGGAGAAATACCATGTACGCAGTAATCGTTACCGGCGGTAAGCAATACAAGGTCGCTGAAGGTGAATACCTGAAGATCGAAAAACTGGAAATCGCTACTGGCGAATCCGTGACTTTTGATCGCGTTCTGCTGGTCGCCAACGGCGACGACGTGAACATCGGCGCACCAGTTGTTGCTGGCGCAACCGTCAAGGCTGAAGTGATCTCCCAAGGTCGTCACGATAAAGTCCGCATCATCAAGTTCCGTCGCCGTAAGCACCACATGAAGCGTATGGGCCACCGCCAGTGGTTCACCGAGATCAAAATCACCGGTATTCAGGCTTAATTACAGCCTAATTCCTCACTAGGAGAATTGAACTCATGGCACACAAAAAAGCTGGTGGTAGTACCCGTAACGGTCGCGACTCAGAAGCCAAACGCCTTGGCGTGAAGATGTATGGCGGCCAGGTCATCAAGGCCGGCAACATCATCGTGCGTCAGCGCGGCACCCAATTCCACGCTGGCTACGGCGTTGGCATGGGCAAGGATCACACTCTCTTCGCTAAAATCGAAGGCGTGATCAAGTTCGAAGTAAAGGGCGCCTTCGGTCGTCGTTACGTGAGCGTAATCGCGGCTTAATCGCGAGATCGCTGGAGAAGCCCTGTCTTGCGACGGGGCTTTTTCGTTTGTGGGGTGAGTCTCTTGCAAAGCTGTTTGTATGGGCTGTCGGCGTGCGATGCAGGTCGTGTCTTGGGGTCGCTGCGCTCATTTTTGCAAGAGTCTTATGTCTTGATTGTTTTTCGGCTCGTCCGTACGGCGAGAGGCGTTGGTTATGAAGTTTGTTGATGAAGTATCGATTCGCGTAAAGGCCGGTGACGGTGGCAACGGTGCCATGAGTTTCCGCCGGGAAAAATTCATTGAAAACGGCGGCCCGAACGGCGGTGATGGTGGTGACGGCGGTTCCATCTACATGATGGCCGACGAAAACCTCAACACCCTGGTCGACTACCGTTACACCCGTCACTTCGATGCCGAGCGTGGCTCCAACGGTGGCAGCACCGACTGCACCGGCAAGAAGGGCGAAGACCTGATCCTGCGCGTGCCGGTCGGCACCACCGTGATCGACTCTGCCACTCAGGAAGTCATCGGCGACCTGACCAAGGCCGGTCAGAAACTGATGGTAGTGCAGGGCGGCTGGCACGGTCTGGGCAACACCCGTTTCAAATCCAGTACCAACCGTGCACCGCGTCAGACCACGCCGGGCAAGCCGGGCGAGCAGCGCGACCTGAAACTGGAAATGAAAGTGCTGGCCGACGTCGGTCTGCTGGGCTTGCCGAACGCCGGTAAAAGTACCTTTATCCGTTCGGTCTCGGCGGCCAAGCCGAAAGTTGCCGACTACCCGTTCACCACGCTGGTGCCGAACCTGGGTGTGGTCAGCGTCGATCGCTGGAAGAGCTTCGTCATTGCCGACATTCCGGGTCTGATCGAAGGCGCTTCCGACGGTGCTGGCCTGGGCATTCGCTTCCTCAAGCACCTGGCGCGCACGCGTCTGCTGCTGCACCTCGTCGACATGGCGCCGCTGGATGATTCCAGTGCTCCGGACGCGGCTGAAGTGATCGTCAACGAGTTGATCAAGTTCAGTCCGTCGCTGGCCGAGCGTGATCGCTGGCTGGTGCTGAACAAGTGCGACCAGATCCTTGAAGAAGAGCACGATGCTCGGGTCAAGGAAATCGTCGATCGTCTGGAGTGGACCGGTCCGGTGTACGTGATCTCGGCCATCGCCAAGATCGGTACCGAGCGTCTGTGCCACGACATCATGCGTTACATGGAAGACCGTGCCGATCGCCTCGCCGCAGATCCTGCGTACAAGGAAGAGCTGGCCGATCTCGATCAGCGCATCGAAGACGAAGCCCGTGCGCAGTTGCAGGCGCTGGACGACAAGCGTGCCCTGCGTCGCAGTGGCGTGAAGTCGGTCCATGACATCGGCGACGATGACTGGGACGAAGAAGATGTGGATGACGAAGACGGTCCGGAAATCATTTACGTGCGTGACTGATCCGTTGCGATAAACTTGAACGCCGCTCAATCGAGCGGCGTTTTAGTATCCGGAAATCGATCGTTGGTCAGCAATCGCCACGATTAACGTCACGGGCAGCGCCAGGTCGCGCTGCCCTCAAGCTAAGGTTGAAGATGATGCGGAGCAAGGTGACAGGTGCGCAGCGTTGGGTCGTGAAGATCGGCAGCGCTTTGCTGACAGCTGACGGCAAAGGGCTGGATCGCGCGGCAATGAGTGTCTGGGTCGAGCAGATGGTGGCGTTGCATGAAGCGGGCGTCGAGCTGGTGCTGGTGTCCTCCGGGGCGGTGGCGGCCGGCATGAGTCGCTTGGGCTGGACCGCGCGACCCAGTGCCATGCACGAGCTCCAGGCGGCCGCTGCAATCGGTCAGATGGGGCTGGTGCAGGCGTGGGAGTCGAGCTTCGCCGAGCATGGCCGGCACACTGCGCAGATTCTCCTGACCCACGACGACCTGTCCGACCGCAAGCGCTACCTCAACGCCCGCAGTACCTTGCGTGCGCTGGTCGAGCTGAAAGTCATTCCGGTGATCAACGAAAACGACACTGTGGTCACCGATGAAATCCGTTTCGGCGACAACGACACGCTGGCGGCGCTGGTGGCCAATCTGGTCGAGGCCGATCTGCTGGTGATCCTCACTGATCGCGACGGCATGTTCGACGCCGATCCGCGCAACAATCCTGATGCGCAGCTGATTTATGAAGCGCGCGCCGATGATCCGACGCTTGATGCGGTCGCCGGCGGTACCGGCGGTGCGCTGGGGCGTGGCGGCATGCAGACCAAGCTGCGCGCGGCGCGCCTGGCAGCGCGTTCCGGTGCGCATACCATCATCGTCGGCGGGCGCCTTGAGCGCGTGCTTGATCGTCTCAAGGCGGGCGAGCGCATCGGCACGCTGCTATCGCCGGAGCGCGGCATGCTCGCGGCGCGCAAGCAGTGGCTGGCCGGGCACCTGCAAACCCGTGGCACTCTGGTGCTGGATGAGGGGGCGGTGTCGGCGTTGTCCAAGGGCAACAAAAGTCTGCTGCCGGTGGGGGTGAAGCTGGTTCAAGGCAGTTTCCGTCGCGGTGAGATGGTCGTCTGCGTAGCGCCGGATGGTCGGGAGATCGCTCGGGGTCTGGCCAATTACAGCGCCCTGGAAGCGCAAAAAATCATCGGTCAGTCGTCGGATGCGATTGTCGGTTTGCTCGGTTACATGGCGGAGCCGGAACTGGTTCACCGTGACAACCTGATTCTGGTCTAAGGAAAATTCGATGCGTGTAGCGAAAGGATTGTTGGGCCTGCTGATGGCCATGCCATTGCTGGCCTCGGCCGAGGAAATCGGTCAGGTGTCGACGGTGTTCAAGTTTGTCGGGCCGAATGACCGGATCGTGGTCGAGGCGTTCGACGATCCGAAAGTCGAAGGCGTGACCTGCTACCTGTCACGCGCCAAGACTGGTGGAGTGAAGGGTGGTCTCGGTCTGGCCGAGGATCGTGCTGAGGCGTCGATCGCTTGTCGCCAGGTCGGGCCGATCAAGTTCAAGGGTGAGCTGAAGGATGGCGATGAGGTGTTCAAGGAGCGCACTTCGCTGGTGTTCAAGACCATGCAGGTGGTGCGTTTCCTCGACAAGAAGCGCAACACGCTGGTGTACCTGGTCTACAGCGATCGCTTGATCGAGGGCAGTCCGCAGAATGCGGTCACGGCCATCCCGATCCTGCCGTGGGTGCCGGTCCAGCAATAAGCGTCATCAATCCGAACTGTGGGAGCGAGCCTGCTCGCGAAGAGGTCATGTCGGTCGATAGAAATATCAACTGGCAGATCGCATTCGCGAGCAGGCTCGCTCCCACATTTTTTTGCCTGTAGCTTGTTAAATCACAGGCAATAAAAAACCGACCCTGAGGTCGGTTTTTTAATGACTACGTCGATTAAGCGGCTTCTTTCAGCGCTTTGACGTGGCCATTCAGACGGCTCTTATGACGAGCAGCCTTGTTCTTGTGGATGATGCCTTTATCGGCCATACGGTCGATAACTGGCACAGCCAGAACGTATGCAGCTTGAGCTTTTTCAGCGTCTTTTGCGTCGATGGCCTTAACTACATTCTTGATGTAGGTACGAACCATGGAACGCAGGCTGGCGTTGTGGCTGCGACGCTTCTCAGCCTGTTTTGCACGTTTTTTGGCGGAAGGTGAGTTGGCCACCGTCGAGCTCCTCGAAAGACTTTTTAGGAAATAGCAAACAAAATAGGCCGCGAATCATGCCGATGAAGACTTGTCTTGTCAAGGGCAGTTGAATCGTTCCGCTAAGTGGTAGGTATAAAGAGGCGGGATATTTATTTCCGGCGCTTGACCTGTAAACTCGCGAGCTTTGGCTCTGTGCTGTTGCGGCGCGGAGTATCGCACAAGTAGGCGCATTGTTCGCCTGCTGTTTATCGACAGGCACAAACTCTCTCAATGAATCTGCTCAAATCGTTGGCCGCCGTCAGCTCTATCACGATGCTTTCCCGGATTCTGGGTTTTGTTCGTGACACGCTGATCGCGCGGACATTCGGCGCCGGGATGGCCACGGATGCCTTCTTTATTGCGTTCAAACTGCCCAACCTGCTGCGGCGGATCTTTGCCGAAGGGGCTTTCTCCCAGGCGTTCGTGCCGATTCTGGCCGAATACAAAAGCCAGCAGGGCGAAGAGGCGACGCGTACCTTTATTGCCTATGTATCCGGCCTGTTGACGCTGGTGTTGGCGGTGGTGACGGCGCTGGGCATGATCGCCGCGCCCTGGGTGATCTGGGCCACAGCGCCCGGTTTTACCGATACCCCGGAGAAATTCCAGCTCACCTCCGATCTGTTGCGGGTAACCTTTCCTTATATATTGCTGATCTCGCTGTCGTCGCTGGCCGGCGCGATCCTGAATACCTGGAACCGCTTCTCGGTGCCGGCCTTCGTGCCGACTCTGCTCAACGTCAGCATGATCGTGTTTTCGCTGTTCCTCACGCCGTACTTCGATCCACCGGTCATGGCCCTTGGCTGGGCGGTGCTGGTCGGCGGTCTGGCGCAGTTGCTGTATCAGCTGCCGCACCTGAAAAAGATCGGCATGCTCGTGCTGCCACGCCTGAACCTGCGCGACAGCGGCGTGTGGCGGGTGATGAAGCAGATGCTGCCGGCGATTCTCGGCGTGTCGGTCAGCCAGATTTCATTGATCATCAACACCATCTTCGCCTCGTTTCTGGTCGCAGGTTCGGTGTCGTGGATGTATTACGCCGACCGTTTGATGGAATTGCCGTCGGGTGTGCTGGGTGTGGCTCTCGGGACGATTCTGCTGCCAACGCTGGCCAAGACCTACGCCAGCAAGGATCGCCACGAGTATTCGCGAATCCTCGATTGGGGGCTGCGCCTGTGCTTTGTGCTGGTGCTGCCGTGCGCGCTGGCACTGGGGATTCTTGCCGAGCCGCTGACGGTTTCATTGTTTCAATACGGCCAGTTCAGTGGCTTTGATGCCGAGATGACCCAGCGTGCGCTGATTGCCTATTCTGTCGGCCTGCTCGGGATTATCGTGATCAAAGTGCTGGCGCCGGGCTTTTATGCGCAACAGAACATTCGCACCCCGGTGAAAATCGCGATTTTCACGCTGGTCTGTACCCAGTTGTTCAACTTGGCGTTGATCGGCCCACTGGCCCATGCCGGCCTTGCCTTGGCGATCAGTGCCGGTGCTTGCCTGAATGCCGGGCTGCTGTTCTATCAGCTGCGCAAGCAAAAGATGTATCAACCGCAACCGGGCTGGGGCAAATTCGGTTTCAAGCTGGTCGTTGCAGTGACCGTGATGTCGGCGGTGTTGCTGGCCTGCATGCATTTCATGCCCGCGTGGGATGAGGGGCATATGCTCGAGCGCTTCCTGCGGCTGGGCGCGCTGGTGGTTGCTGGCGTGGTGGCGTATTTCGGTATGTTGCTGCTGCTGGGTTTCCGCCTGCGCGACTTCAATCGCAAAGCCTTGAGCTGAGGTTTCAGTCTTTATAAACAGGCACGGGCCGGCGGTTTTGTCGGCTCGTTCACTTTGCGTTACGGTGTTGCCTGTCGTCGGCCGTCGGGTGTGGTTATAATCGACCACTTTATGAGCAAGAAGCGCGTTATGCAGCTGGTTCGAGGCCTCCACAACTTGCGCCCCCAGCATCGGGGCTGCGTCGCCACTATTGGCAACTTTGACGGTGTTCACCGTGGTCACCAGGCTATCCTGGCCCGGCTGCGTGAGCGTGCGCTCGAGTTGGGCGTACCCAGCTGCGTGGTGATTTTCGAGCCGCAGCCGCGGGAGTTCTTTGCGCCCGATACCGCACCGGCACGTCTGGCGCGGTTGCGCGACAAGCTGCAATTGCTGGCCGCTGAAGGCGTCGACCGGGTGCTGTGCCTGGCGTTCAACCAGCGGCTGAGCAAGCTCAGCGCCAGTGAGTTCGTCGATACCATTCTGGTCGATGGCCTTGGCGTGCAGCATCTGGAGGTCGGTGACGATTTCCGTTTCGGTTGCGACCGCCTCGGCGATTTCGATTTTCTGATGCAGGCCGGGCAGGTTCACGGTTTCACCGTCGAAGCGGCGCAAACCGTAGAGCTGGACGGCATTCGCGTCAGCAGCACGCAGGTGCGCAACGCCTTGGCTGCGGCCGACTTTGCCCTGGCCGAACGCTTGCTCGGCCGTCCGTACCGCATCGCCGGTCGCGTGCTGCATGGGCAGAAACTGGCCCGGCAACTGGGCACGCCCACTGCCAACATTCAACTCAAGCGTCGTCGCGTGCCGTTTACCGGGGTGTATCTGGTGAATGTCGACATCGACGGCAAGACCTGGCCCGGCGTCGCCAATATCGGCGTGCGCCCCACGGTGCAAGGAGATGGCAAAGCCCACCTCGAGGTCCATCTGTTAGATTTTGCCGGCGATCTGTATGACCGGCGTTTGACGGTGGTTTTCCACCAAAAGCTGCGTGAAGAGCAGCGCTTCGCCTCTCTGGAGGCATTGAAAACGGCGATCAATGCGGATGTCGCCACCGCCCGTGCACTAGCCGCACCTAGCGCCCATCGCTAATGAAGAGCCTTAAATGACCGACTATAAAGCCACGCTAAACCTTCCGGACACCGCCTTCCCAATGAAGGCCGGCCTGCCACAGCGCGAACCGCAGATCCTGCAGCGCTGGGACAGTATTGGCCTGTACGGAAAGTTGCGCGAGATTGGCAAGGATCGTCCGAAGTTCGTCCTGCACGACGGCCCTCCGTACGCCAACGGCACGATCCACATCGGTCACGCACTGAACAAGATTCTCAAGGACATGATCATCCGCTCGAAAACCTTGTCGGGTTTTGACGCGCCGTATGTCCCGGGTTGGGATTGCCACGGCTTGCCGATCGAGCACAAGGTGGAAGTGACCCACGGCAAGAACCTTGGCGCGGATAAGACCCGTGAGCTGTGCCGTGCCTACGCCACCGAGCAGATCGAAGGGCAGAAGTCCGAGTTCATCCGTCTCGGCGTGCTCGGCGACTTCGCCAATCCGTACAAGACCATGGACTTCAAGAACGAGGCCGGTGAAATCCGCGCCCTCGCCGAAATCGTCAAGGGTGGTTTTGTCTTCAAGGGCCTCAAGCCGGTGAACTGGTGCTTCGATTGCGGTTCGGCTCTGGCTGAAGCGGAAGTCGAGTACGAGAACAAGAAGTCCTCGACCATCGACGTTGCATTCCCGATCGCTGACGAGGCCAAACTGGCTGCCGCGTTCGGTCTGGCGTCGCTGAGCAAACCTGCTGCGATCGTGATCTGGACCACCACCCCGTGGACCATCCCGGCCAACCAGGCGCTGAACGTGCACCCGGAATTCAACTATGCCCTGGTCGATATCGGCGACAAGCTGCTGGTGCTGGCTGAAGAGCTGGTCGAAGCCTGCCTGGCGCGCTACGACGTGGAAGGTTCGGTCATCGCCACCACCACCGGTAAAGAACTTGAGCTGATCAACTTCCGTCACCCGTTCTACGATCGTCTGTCGCCGGTGTACCTGGCTGACTACGTTGAGCTGGGCGCTGGCACCGGCGTGGTTCACTCCGCCCCGGCCTACGGCGTGGACGACTTCGTGACCTGCAAGAAATACGGCATGGTCAACGACGACATCCTCAACCCGGTACAGAGCAACGGCGTATACGTGCCGTCGCTGGAATTCTTCGGCGGCCAGTTCATCTGGAAGGCCAACCCGGCCATCGTGGAAAAACTGACCGAAGTCGGTGCGCTGATGCACACCACCGTCATCGAACACAGCTACATGCACTGCTGGCGCCACAAGACCCCGCTGATCTACCGCGCTACTGCGCAGTGGTTCATCGGCATGGACAAGGAGCCAACCAGCGGCGACACCCTGCGCGTGCGCTCGCTCAAAGCCATCGAAGACACCAAGTTCGTTCCGGCCTGGGGCCAGGCGCGCCTGCACTCGATGATCGCCAATCGTCCGGACTGGTGCATCTCGCGTCAGCGCAACTGGGGCGTGCCGATCCCGTTCTTCCTCAACAAGGAAAGCGGCGAGCTGCACCCGCGTACCGTCGAGCTGATGGAAGAAGTCGCCAAACGCGTTGAAGTCGAAGGGATTGAAGCCTGGTTCAAACTCGACGCCGCCGAACTGCTTGGCGATGAAGCGCCGCAGTACGACAAGATCAGCGACACCCTCGACGTCTGGTTCGACTCGGGCACCACGCACTGGCACGTCCTGCGCGGTTCGCACCCGATGGGCCACGAGAGCGGCCCGCGTGCCGACCTGTACCTGGAAGGTTCCGACCAGCACCGTGGCTGGTTCCACTCCTCGTTGCTGACCGGTTGCGCCATCGACAACCACGCGCCGTACCGCGAACTGCTGACGCACGGCTTCACCGTCGACGAGTCCGGGCGCAAGATGTCCAAGTCGCTGGGCAACGTGATCGCGCCGCAGAAGGTCAACGACACCCTGGGCGCCGATATCATGCGTCTGTGGGTCGCTTCGACCGACTACTCCGGCGAAATGGCGGTGTCCGAGCAGATTCTGCAGCGCAGCGCTGATGCCTATCGTCGTATCCGTAACACCGCGCGCTTCCTGCTTTCCAACCTGACCGGTTTCAATCCGGCCACCGACCTGCTGCCGGCTGAAGACATGCTGGCGCTGGATCGCTGGGCGGTGGATCGCACGCTGCTGCTGCAACGCGAGTTGCAAGAGCACTACGGCGAATACCGTTTCTGGAACGTCTACTCGAAGATCCACAACTTCTGCGTGCAGGAGCTGGGTGGTTTCTACCTCGACATCATCAAGGACCGCCAGTACACCACCGGCGCCGACAGCAAGGCCCGGCGCTCGTGCCAGACCGCGCTGTTCCACATCTCCGAAGCGCTGGTGCGCTGGATCGCGCCGATCCTCGCCTTCACTGCTGACGAACTGTGGCAATACCTGCCGGGCGAGCGTAACGAGTCGGTCATGCTCAACACCTGGTACGAAGGCCTGACCGAGCTGCCGGAAGGCTTCGAGCTGGGTCGCGCCTACTGGGATCGCATCATGGAAGTGAAGGTTGCAGTCAACAAAGAGATGGAAATCCAGCGTGCGGCGAAAGCCGTCGGTGGCAACCTGCAGGCCGAAGTGACGCTGTTTGCCGAAGAGGCGCTGAGCGCCGATCTGGCCAAGCTGAGCAACGAACTGCGCTTTGTTCTGATCACCTCGACTGCCAGCGTTGCGCCATTCGTGCAGGCTCCGGCCGATGCAGTGGCCACCGAAGTCAGCGGTCTGAAACTGAAGATCGTCAAATCGGCGTTCCCGAAATGCGCGCGTTGCTGGCATTGCCGCGAAGACGTCGGCGTGAACCCGGAACATCCGGAAATCTGCGGGCGTTGCGTCGACAACATCAGCGGTGCTGGCGAGGTTCGTCACTATGCCTGATGCCATTGGCCGTTTCGGACGGCTGAGCTGGCTGTGGTTGAGCTTGCTGGTTCTGGTCATTGACCAGGCCAGCAAGTTCTACTTCGAAGCCAAGCTCGAAATGTTCCAGCAGATCGTGATCATTCCCGACCTGTTCAGCTGGACGCTGGCCTACAACACCGGCGCTGCCTTCAGCTTCCTCGCCGACAGCTCCGGCTGGCAGCGCTGGCTGTTTGCCCTGATCGCCATTGTCGTCAGTGCCGTGCTGGTGGTCTGGCTCAAGCGCCTGGGCCGCAACGACACCTGGCTGGCCGTCGCCCTGGCACTGGTGCTGGGTGGCGCGCTGGGCAACCTGTATGACCGCGTTGCCCTGGGCCATGTGATCGACTTCATCCTGGTGCACTGGCAGAACCGCTGGTATTTCCCGGCGTTCAACATTGCCGACAGCGCGATCACCGTTGGCGCGATCATGCTGGCACTGGACATGTTCAAATCGAAGAAAACCGAAGAGGCTGCTCATGACTGAACCGCTATCGACTGAGCAACGCATCGGCCAGAACACCGAAGTCACCCTGCACTTTGCCTTGCGCCTGGAAAACGGTGACACCGTCGACAGTACCTTCGACAAGGCCCCGGCGACGTTCAAGGTCGGCGATGGCAACCTGCTGCCGGGCTTCGAAGCCGCACTGTTCGGCTTCAAGGCCGGCGACAAGCGCACCCTGACCGTCGAGCCGGAAAACGCTTTCGGTCAGCCGAATCCGCAGAACGTGCAGACCATCCCGCGTTCGCAGTTCAACGACATGGAGTTGTCACCGGGTCTGCTGGTGATCTTCAACGATGCGGCCAATACTGAATTGCCAGGTGTGGTGAAGGAATTCGACGACACGCAAGTGACCGTCGACTTCAACCACCCGCTGGCGGGCAAGACGCTGACCTTTGACGTGGAAATCATTTCCGTCAAAGCGATCTAAAAATGCAGGAGTGAGCTTCTGTGGCGAGGGGATTTATCCCCGCTGGGGTGCGAAGCGCCCCCAGACCAGTCAACGGATTCTGAGACAAATCCGTTGACGGTCTACGACTGCTAAGCAGTCGAGCGGGGATGAATCCCCTCGCCACAACAAGCAGGTCTCTACAGTCTGTTTTCCATTGTTTTCGCGCGCAAGACACGAGGCACAGCATGCAAATCAAACTCGCCAACCCCCGTGGCTTCTGCGCCGGTGTGGACCGGGCGATCGAAATCGTCAACCGCGCCCTGGAAGTCTTCGGGCCGCCGATCTATGTGCGTCACGAAGTGGTGCACAACAAGTTCGTCGTCGAAGACCTGCGCAGCCGTGGCGCGATTTTCGTAGAAGAGCTCGATCAGGTACCCGATGACGTGATCGTCATTTTCAGCGCCCACGGTGTTTCCCAAGCCGTACGCAACGAAGCCGCCGGTCGTGGCCTGAAAGTCTTCGATGCAACCTGCCCGCTGGTGACCAAGGTGCACATCGAAGTCGCCAAATACAGCCGCGACGGTCGCGAGTGCATCCTGATCGGCCACGCCGGTCACCCGGAAGTCGAAGGCACCATGGGCCAGTACGACGCGAGCAATGGCGGCGCGATCTACCTCGTTGAAGACGAAAAGGACGTGGCCGCATTGCAGGTGCGCGATCCGGAAAGACTCGCTTTCGTCACCCAGACAACCTTGTCGATGGACGATACCAGCCGTGTGATCGATGCCCTGCGCACGCGCTTCCCGGCCATCGGTGGCCCGCGCAAGGACGACATCTGCTACGCCACACAAAACCGCCAGGACGCCGTCAAGCAACTGGCCGACGAGTGCGACGTGGTGCTGGTGGTCGGCAGCCCGAACAGCTCCAACTCCAACCGTCTGCGTGAACTGGCTGAGCGCATGGCGACTCCGGCGTACCTGATCGACGGTGCCGAGGACCTGCAACAGAGCTGGTTCGACGGCGTCGAGCGCATCGGTATTACCGCTGGCGCCTCCGCACCGGAAGTGCTGGTGCGGGGCGTGATCCAGCAATTGCAGGCCTGGGGCGCGACCGGTGCCGACGAGCTGGCTGGCCGTGAGGAGAACATCACGTTCTCGATGCCGAAAGAGCTGCGCGTCCGTTCGATCTGACGCTTCTGCGTTTGTCGCACAGCGCCTGTTCGGTCTCCTGACTGCCCAGGCGCACGCGACCGGTCGCCGCCAGCACGATCTGCCGCTGGCTGACCGGCTCGTGCGGCGAGCAGACGTGTATTGTCCCTGCCTGAAACCGCCGTCCCGGCATCAGCGGTTGCCCCAAATGACTGAACCGCACATAGCGGCTCACCCACCAGTTGCCGACAATCGGCACCTTCGCCTCACTGGCGCGTTCAACCAGCAGCGGATTGCTGCTGTCCTCCGGCCCCTTGCCGCTTCGATCCAGAATGATCCGCCAACCCTGACTCCAGTCATCGTCGATGCCATGGATCACCACGCTCTGATTGTGCGTGATCGCCAGTGTGCGAGCGTGGCGGATGCCTTCGAGCAGCGACTGCGCTGCGTGGTCGCGCTGAGTCGCTTGCTTGAGCGCGGCGAACGCCGGGCTGACCAGCAGCAGAACAATTGCGCCAATCGCCAGTCCCATAAGCAGTTCAATCAGGCTGAAACCGTGTTGCGGCATAAAAAATCCCTCCGGGAATGGTATGAGCAGCGCAATCCGTGCGCCGCGCAGGGCAAATCAGTCGGCGCGTGCCGAGCGAATGTTCTAGCGTGTAAAAGCAGGTATAGCCGACGGCAACGGAGGGCACCGATGGATCTTCGTACAAAAGGTTTCACGCTGGTCGAGTTGCTGGTCGCCATCGCGGTGTTCCTGGTACTGATCACGCTGGCGGTGCCGGCCTTTACCCGTACGATCCAGAGCAGCAAGGCGGATACCGAAGTCGGCGACTTGCAGCGAGCGATCAATTTCGCCCGGCTCGAAGCGATCAATCGCGGCGTGACCACGCGTCTGCGTCCGACCGCCGGCGGCAGTGTGTGGACCGGTGAGCTGGCGGTCTACGACAGTACTGGCAATCCGGCCAATGTGTTGCGGGTTGTTCCAGCAATGAGCAGTGGCGCGACTCTGGCGCTACCCTCAGGAGTGACCGCACTGGATTTCAACAATCTTGGTGGTCTGGCGGCACCGTCGACGGCGGTAGTCATCGGTTACACGCTGGGCACGCAAAGCAGGACGCTGAACGTGTGTTTGAACGGACGCATTCAACTGGGTGGAAATTGCGGATGAGGGCAGGGAGAAAAAACGCACAGGAGGGCATGACGCTGATCGAAGTGCTGGTCGCGCTGCTGATTCTCACCGTCGGGCTGTTGGGCGCAGCGGCGGTGCAGCTCAATGCGCTGAAGTACACCGACAGTTCGCGGATGACCAGTCAGGCCAGCTTCATCGCCTATGACATGATGGATCGCATCCGCGCCAATTCCGGCGCCAACTACACCGTCACGCCACCGACCTCGGGCAATCTCAGTAATGCGCGGGACCAGGACCTCTACGATTTCACCACCAACATCGCCAACTTCGGCGGTCCGACCGCGACGGGCAGCATCACCCTCAATCAACGGGTCTACACCATCACCATTACCTGGAGCGATGCGCGCGCGGCGAACGCTGCCAGTGCCCAGCGCAGTTTCGTCCTGACCAGCCGGGCGGCGGTCGATCCGGTGGCCACACCATGAAGCGTGCCAGCCGTGGTTTCGGCCTGATCGAATTGCTGATTGCTCTGGCTTTGGGGCTGATCGTCGTGCTTGGTGTGGTACAGATTTTCATCGCCGCAAAAAACACTTACGTCAGTCAGAACAGCGCCGCAGCGATGCAGGAAGACGCGCGCTTCGTTCTCAGCAAAATGATTCAGGAAATCCGCATGGTCGGCATGTTCGGCTGCCTTGGCACCATCGTCGACTCCAGCTCAGCAGGGGATTTCAACACTGCCCAACTCATCCCGATCAACTGGGATAACGCCAATCTCAAGCTGACCCTGGTCACCGCCGATGTGGGCAGCGGCGGGGGCACACCGACCTGGACGGTGATTTCCGATTGCCGCAACAGCGCGGTCGCCTACAGCGGATTGCGCAACCCGACCACGGGCCAGATCGCGTTCCCGATCCGGCGCCTGATCTACAGCTTCAGCAATAACCAGATCCTCATGGGCACCGGCAGCGGCAATCCGGCGCAGCAAGTGCTGGTCAACAATGTCAGCGCCTTCAACGTCACCTTCGGCCTGGCCAGTTCGGCGACCGACGTCGCAGCCTCGACCTACAGCAGCAACCCTGGCGATCCCGCGCGCATCCGCAGTGTGCGCCTGAGCCTGACCCTCACCGACCCGAACAATCGGGTGCGCAATCAAACCTTCAACGTGGTTGCGGCATTGCGCAACCGCTTGCCATGAGGGGGCGGCGATGAGGATTTCCTTGCAACAACGTCAGGCACAGCGCGGCATGGTCTTGTTGGTCAGTCTGGTGTTTCTGCTGTTGCTCACATTGATCGGTTTGTCCTCGATGCAGAGCGCCAACCTGCAAGAGAAAATGGCCGGCAGCGTCAGCTTGCGCAATCAATCGTTTCAGGCGGCCGAAGCGGCATTGCGTGTCGGCGAAAGTGCAGTACAACTGGACAGCTACTCATTGGCGGTGTGCAGCGGCACGAGCCAATGTCTGCCGCCGGCGGAATCGTCATCGGTCAGCTCGGCCGGCTTCAATTCGACCTCCGGGGTGACCTGGATCGCTGCCGGTAATGGCTTTTATGGCGTGCAGAACATCGGCACGACCCTGACGGCGGTGAACGTACCAAGTAACACTTCGGCGACGTTGTATCGAGTCACTGCGGTCGGCATCGCCGGCAATTCGCGTAGCGTGGTGGAGAGTGTCTATGCGAAGTATTGAGCGCGGCCTGTCGTTGTTGATCGGCATGCTCCTGAGTTTCTACCTGGCGGCACCGGCCTGGGCTTTCACGCCTTCCGATTCGCCATTGCTGAGCGCGGCTGCGGTGGCGCCGAACGTGATGCTGCTGATCGATGATTCGGGGAGTATGAACAGTATCATTTACGCCGCCGGATTCGACCCGAACGTCAACCGCACTCCCGCCCGGCAGTGCAATGCCTTCCTCGGCTTGTGCTCTGCACTCAATGCACCGCAGATTACTGGCGACACAGTGTTTCTATCGAGTCTGCCGACTTCCGGTTGCTCGGGAGGCGCCTATGCGTTCTACAACAACAGCGTGGCGCCCTTGTGCCTGAAACTGCCCGACCCCGTAGGCAATGAGAACACTCGGTATTCCGCCGATTACATTTCCTACATAGTCAGCCTCGCCAACAGCAACGGCACCCGTGACTTCACCACGGGGGCGATTCCCAACGATTACCGGATGAACGTGGCGCGCAACGTTTCCACCGCACTGGTGAGCAGCAACCGCACCTTGCGCATGGGCCTGTCGACATTCAATCCGGCGACCAGCAGCAACCCGGGCAACGGCGGTTTCATCGCCCGCTCGATCACCGATTTGTCACCCGTCGCGGGCAGCGTCACCCAGGCCCAGGCAGACACCAACTACAACGCGCTGATCTCATCGATCAACGGCTTGAACGCCGTGGCCAACACGCCATTGGCCGAGAGCTATTACGAAGTCACCCGCTACATGCGTGGCTTGGCGCCTTACTACAACGGCACGCCGGCGACCTATACCAGTCCGATTCAATACCGCTGCCAGAAAAACTACGGCGTGGTGATTACCGATGGCTTGCCGACCTATGACCGTACCTTCCCGACCAACGATCCGCTGGGAGGCAGTCGCTTACCGAACTGGGATGGCGTGAATAACGATGGCGACAACCTCAACGGTGACGGCGAAGGTGACACGCTGTATCTGGATGACATCGCCAAATTCGCCTTCGACATCGACATGCGTTCGACCGGCACCGACGCCGCCGGCAAGAGCTGGAACGCGTTGGATTTTCCCGGGCAGAACATGAACACCTACACCGTGGGTTTCGCTGCGGATAACGATATGTTGTCCGACGCCGCCAGTTACGGGCAGGGCAGGTATTACCAGGCGACCGACAGCTCCGGGCTCAATGCGGCGTTATCGTCGGCACTGAGCGATATCACTTCCAAGGCCGGCTCCGGTGGTGCCGGTGTTGCCAGCAGCAGTACGTTGACCAGTGGCAGCAGTTTTTACCAGACAACCTACGATCCCAAGGATTGGCGCGGCACGATCAGGTCGTTCGGCTTTACCTCGACCGGCACGGTAAATACCTCGACGGCGCAATGGTCGACCGACACCACCATCGTGCCCTCTGCCACAGCGCCGACTTTCCAGTCATGGAACACCTTGAGCAACACGCCCATTGCTCTGGCATTCGGCAGCTTTTCCCCAGCCCAGCAGAACACGTTGAATCAGGGCCTACCCACCGGTATCAGCGGCACTGAACTGGTGGAGTGGAGCAAAGGGACCAACAGGGCAGGGCTCAAAGTGCGCACTGCGCTGCTGGGCGACATCATCAATTCGCCGCTGGTGCTCGCGTCGCCTTCGGACAAGACCGCATCCGATCTGACGGGTGACAGCAGTTACACCAACTACCTGACGACCAAGACTGCGAACATGAATACCAGTCTGGTGGTGAACGCCAACGACGGTTTCGTCAACGTGATCAATTCGGCGAACGGCACCCGCCGTTATGCCTACATGCCCTCCAGCGTGCTGCCCTCGTTGCGGCTGATTGCGGATACCAATTACGTCAACGGCGTCAGCCACAAGTTTCTCGTGGACGGTCAGGTCGGCGTGTTCGATGCGCAGGCTGGCACCACCTGGAGAACGCTGGCCATTGGCGGAACGGGGGCTGGTGGCAAAACCTTCTATGGGCTGCAACTGTTCGATGCCTCGGCGGGCAATGTCATCAGGGCATTGTGGGAGGTCAGTGCGCCGGTCACTGCCAATACGTCGAACGCTTTCAATGACCTGGGTTACGCTTACGCCCGTCCGGAAGTGGCACGCTTGGCCAATGGTCGCTGGGCGACATTCATCGCCAATGGTTACGGCAGCAATTCGGGGGTTGCGGCTTTGTATGTACTGGATGCAATGGATGGTTCGCTGATCAGGAAAATCGTCATCGACAGCACGGAAACCACTAACGGTCTGTCTTCGGTAAAACTCAGGGTCAATTCCTCGAACGTGGTGCAGGCTGCCTACGCTGGTGACCTGAAGGGGCGTATGTGGAAATTCGACTTGAGCGCACCCGGGGCAGAAAGCTGGGGCGTGGCGTTTGCCGGCAAGCCTTTGTTTACCGCCCCGGGTGGGGCAACGCAGCCGATCACCGCGCAACCGCTGCTGGCGGATAATCCGCAGGGCGGCAAGCAAGTGTTCTTTGGCACCGGCAAGTTCAACGAGACTGCCGACAAGACCAACAAGGATCTGCAGGCGTTCTATTCAATCTGGGATGCAGAGGGTGGGGCCGGCCAAATCACCGTCAGCAGTTTGCAAGCACAGGCGATAACCGGTTCGTTCTCCGGCAGTTCCGGGCAGTTTCTGACCACCAGCCAGAATGAAACGACCTATCCGGGAGAAAAAGGCTGGTATCTGCCGCTGGTGTATAACAACGTGCTGACCGGCGAGCGCGTGATCAATCAGGCCAGTCTTGTGTTGGGGCGAGTTGTTTTCACCACTGCCAGCGTCGATACCACCGACCCGTGTTCGAGCTTTGGTACGGGCCGACTGGTCGAACTCGATGCGTTCAACGGTAAGATGCTCAACTACGCCGTGATCGACACCACCGGCGACCGTTTGGTCGACAGCAACGATACGATATCCAGCGGCGTGATTTTTACCGGCGGCATTCCGACCCTTAACGTCATTTCCGCCGGTGGTACGGGAAAGGTCGTGACCGACACCAGTGGCGTCATCACCACCATTGTAGAGAAGGGTGGCGGTGGCAGCCGTCGTATCATGTGGCGACAAATCCAGTAAGCGAGAATTTGAGGCATGCGCAGAACCAGCCGAGGTTTTACCCTGATCGAGATCATGATCGTTATCGCGATTATCGGGATCATCCTCACCATCAGCATTCCCAGCTACAACGAATACGTGAAGAAGGGCCGTCGCGCCGAAGTGGTTTCGCTGCTCTCGGAGCAGGCGCAGACCCTCGAGCGTTTCTACACCCGCAACAATGTCTACACCGGCGTCACCGGACTGAGCACGGGCAATGATTTCTACACCATCACCCCGACGCTGACCGACCAGACGTTTGTGCTGACCGCGACGCGTAAAACCGGCTCGGCCATGGCCACCGACAAGTGCGGGGATTTCACCCTGACCAACACCGGCGTGCGAAGCATGAACAACGCGACCACCGGAGTGACCGCCAAGGATTGCTGGGGCCGCTGACGCACTCTTTTTCGGGCGCCTTTTGCGCCCACTGTCTTTTTACGGTTGGATCAAACATGACCAGGCAACAGCAAGTGGTGATTGTCGGCGGCGGGGTGATTGGCCTGCTCACTGCCTACAATCTCGCCTCCGAAGTGCGCAGCGTGGTGCTGCTGGATCGCTCGAATGTCGGCCAGGAATCATCCTGGGCTGGCGGCGGCATCGTCTCGCCGTTATACCCGTGGCGCTACAGTCCGGCAGTCACCGCGCTGGCGCATTGGTCGCAGGATTTTTATCCACAGCTCGGCGAGCGCTTGTTTGCCGACACGGGGGTTGATCCTGAGGTACACACCACTGGTCTGTATTGGCTGGATCTGGACGATGAAGCCGCAGCCCTGGCCTGGGCCGAGCGGGAAAGCCGCCCGCTGCGGGCTGTGGATATCTCGGCGGCGCATGACGCGGTGCCGGTGCTCGGCAGCGGTTTCAGCCGGGCGATCTACATGGCCGATGTCGCCAACGTGCGCAATCCACGGCTGGTCAAATCGCTGAAAGCCGCGCTGCTGGCGCTGCCGAATGTGACGATTCATGAGCAATGCGAGGTCAGTGGCTTCGTCCGCGAGGGCGAGCGCGTGGTCGGCGTGCAGACTCCGACGGGCGTGATCAACGGCGATCAGATTGTGCTGACAGCGGGGGCGTGGAGCGGTGATCTGCTCCAGACGCTGAGCCTGACGCTGCCGGTCGAGCCGGTCAAAGGCCAGATGATTCTCTATAAGTGCGCGGCTGATTTCCTGCCGAGCATGGTGCTGGCCAAGGGGCGATATGCGATCCCGCGTCGCGACGGTCACATTTTGATCGGCAGCACGCTGGAGCACGAAGGCTACGACAAGACCCCGACCGATGTAGCGCTGCAAAGCCTCAAGGCCTCGGCGATCGAATTGTTGCCGGCGCTGGCGGATGCCGAAGTGGTCGGGCACTGGGCCGGGTTGCGGCCGGGGTCGCCGGAAGGGGTTCCCTTTATTGGCCGGGTGCCGGGATTCGAAGGGTTGTGGCTGAACTGCGGGCATTACCGCAACGGGCTGGTGCTGGCGCCGGCATCGTGTCAGCTATTTGCTGACGTGATGCTGGGGCGGGCGCCGATTATTGATCCGGCGCCGTATGCGCCTGAGGGCCGGATTTAGTCAGAGGCGGGTAGACCGCCGCGAGCAGGCTCGTTCCCACAGGAATACTCATTCCAAATGTGGGAGCGAGCCTGCTCGCTAAGGGGCCTTTAATCCAGGCCCAATTTCTTCAGCCGATAACGCATCGACCGAAACGACAGACTCAACCGCTGCGCCGCCGCCGTGCGGTTCCAGCGGGTTTCCTCCAGCGCCTGCAAAATCAGCTTCCTCTCGACGCTCTCCAGATAATCCTCAAGATTGTCGACCTGCGTCAGATCGGCCATCGCCCCGTCCGCCGTGCAATTGCCTTCGCTCAAACGCAGATCCTGCGCTTCGATCGTGCGGTTTTCACACAGGGTGTGCGCGCGTTCGAGGACGTTCTCCAGTTCGCGCACATTGCCGGGAAAGCGATAGTTCTTCAGCGCCTCCAGCGCTTGCGGGTGCAGGCGCGCTTCGGGTTGTCCGGTGTCTTTGGCCAGGCGCTTGAGCACGTGCATGGCAAGCGCCTCAATGTCGTCACGGCGTTCGCGCAGGGACGGCACACGCAGTTCGATGACGTTGAGCCGGTAATACAGATCCTGGCGGAAGCGTTCGGCCGAAACTTCGGCTTCAAGGTCTTTGTGCGTTGCGCAAAGGATGCGTACGTCGACCACCGTTTCCTGCTGGCCGCCGACGCTGCGCACGGCTTTTTCCTGAATCGCCCGCAGCAGCTTCACCTGCATCGACAGTGGCAGGTCGGCGACTTCATCGAGAAACAGAGTGCCGCCATGGGCCGCTTGAAACAGCCCCGGCTTGTCTTCGACGGCTCCAGTGAAACTGCCTTTGCGGTGGCCGAAAAATTCGCTTTCCATCAGCTCTGACGGAATCGCCCCGCAGTTCACCGGCACAAACGGCTGGCTGGCGCGCGGACCTTGTTCGTGGATCAGACGCGCGACCAGTTCTTTGCCGCTGCCGGATTCACCACTGATGTACACCGGTGCCTGACTGCGTGCGAGCTTGTCGATCTGCCTGCGCAGATTGGCCATCGGCGGCGAGTCGCCCAGCAAGCGTCGCTCGATTGCCGTGCTCAAGCCGCCCGCTGTCGGCAGGCGCAGCGCCGAGCTGACCAGTTCGCGCAAGCGCGGCAGTTCCACCGGTTTGGTGAGGAAGTCGAACGCCCCGGCCTTCAGCGCATTGATCGCAGTTTCCAGGCTTCCGTACGCCGTAATCATCGCTACCGGCAGGTGTGGATCGCGTTGCTGAATGTGTTGCACCAGCTCCAGCCCGGTGCCGTCGGGCAGGCGCATGTCGGTCAGGCACAGGTCAAAGTGCTCGCGCTGCAACAGCGCCTGAGCCTCGCTCAGATTGCGGGCGCTGAAGGTCTCGAGTTTCATCCGTCCCAGGGTGATTTCCAGGAGCTCGCGGATATCCGGTTCGTCGTCGACGATTAGAATTTTTTGCCGTGGGCTTGTATTCAACTTTGTTTCCGTCCGTGAGCAAAAGTGATGCAAAAGCAGCCGCCGCCTTGGCGTGATTTGAAGTCTAGGCGTGCCTGGTTGCTTTCGCACAGCTCACGGGACAGATAAAGGCCAAGACCGGTGCCCTGGCTGCTGGTAGTGAAAAACGGCTCAAACAGATGCGCCTGTTCCTCGGCCGACACGCCGGGGCCGTTGTCCTGGACCTCAAGCACCGCCAACTGGCTGTCCGGGTCGACGAACAGTGCCAGCCAGACGTCGGCCTGCTCGTGCAGTTGCGCACTGTGACGCCAGGCGTTGCGTATCAGATTGTCGAGAATCTGCCGCAATTGGTTGGGGTCCATCAGCGTGGTGAAATCGCCGGAATTGATCCGCAGATGAATGTGCTGGCGCTCGTTGGCCTGCTCGCGGATTTCGCCGACGAAGTCTTCCAGCCACGGCTTGAGGTCCAGCCGTTGCGGCGCGCTTTGCTGGCGGCGGGACAGTTGCAGGACGTTTTCGATGACTCGGTTCATGCGCTGGGAGTGGTCTTGAATAATCTGCGTCAGACGCCGATCTGCGCTATCGAGTTCCTCGGACTCGGCCAACAGCTGCGCGGCATGACTGATCGCGCCCAGTGGATTGCGAATTTCATGGGAGATGCCGGCGGTCAAACGCCCGAGCGCAGCGAGCTTGAGTTGCTGCGCCTGTTGGGTGATTTGCGCCAGGTCTTCGAGAAACACCAGCGTCTGCTGGTTCGGACTCTGCTCAAGGGCGATGAAGCTGGGCTGCAGCTCAAGGCCATTGCCGGGGATTTTCAGGCTCTGCGGGCGCAGGGTCGGGTTGTTGCGCCACAGTTGCAGACGCTCGACCAGTGCTGGCGAATATTCGTCGATCATATGACCTTGCAGGTGACTGTGGCCGAGCAGACTCTGCGCGCTGTGATTGGCCAGTTGCACCCGACGTTGCTCGTCGAGCACCAGAATCCCCGTGCGCATGCGTTGCAGGATCAACGCGTTCAGCGCCTCCAGGCTGACCACTTCGCTGGCGCGCTGTTCGGCCAGGGTCTCGCTGACTTCGAGGCGGCGGATCAACCCTTGCACCAGCAGCGATGCGGCAAAGCACAGCGCACCGAGGGTGCCGGCTTGCAAGTAGGCGTTGGCGCTCAAGGGGCGGCTGAGCCCCAGCAGAAAGCTCAGGCCGACAATGCCGATCGCCGCAATGGCGGCAATCAGCAGGCCGATGCGTCGGCGTAGCAGGGTGTTGCTGATCGCCACCGAGACCACCAGCAGATTGCCCAGCGCACTGGCCACGCCGCCCGCCGCGTAGAACAGGCCGCACAACAGCAGCACGTCGACGAAGGCCAGGGTGAACAACTGCGCCGGGCGCCGGGTGTTTTCGAGGAACACCACCAGCAGCATATTGATGATCAGGTACAGCCAGCTGCCGCCGCGCAGCAGGTCGTCGTTGGCCGACGTCAGCAGGCGGTTGTCCATGTTGCTGGAGATCAGCAGCACCAGAGTGATGCCGACACTTAAACGGTACAGGTGATAAAGGCGCAGCAGACGCTGCGCCTGTTTCTGGTCGGCGTTGGCGACCTCAGCGACCACTGGCGCCCGGGCCTTGCTCAAGATGAGCCTGGCTGCAATACCACTGTTGCTGGTTGCCCAGCGCGCGGTCGCGCGGCAGGTGCACGCCGCAGTGGGCGCAGCGCACCATCGGCGGCGCGTCCTGTTCGCGCGGCGGTCGGGTGGACGAGGCGGGGGCCTTGAATTTGCGCCAGAGCCAGATGGCGGCGAAGATCAGGGCAATCCAGAACAATAAACGAAGCATGATGAGCGGCTTTTCGACTGATGATCCGGCAGTTTAGCCAAGGACCCGATCAGCGCACAGCCTATTAAAGTGCGGCAATAAAAAAGGGAGATCCGCAGATCTCCCTTTTTTCGTACAGCCGGTGTAATCAGTCGAACACGCCGAAGGTCATGTAGCTGAACCACGAGCGATCGGTGTCGCTGGATTCCGGCTCTGGCTCTTCGATCACGTCGCCGTTTTCGTCCTTAGGCTTGAGCTCGTTCGGAATCGCATCTTTCGCGTCCTGGAACTGCTTCTGCACGTCCTGGTTGGCGCGGGTTTCGCCCGGCGGCAGCGGTGGACGCGATTCGATCAGGCCCAAAGTCGCCTTGCTCAGGAACGAACGGTTGTCGGCCTCGGCTACGCGTGGCACGAACTGGCCATCTTGCAGGCTTGGGTGATCCGGGTAGTTGAGCTTCAGGGTTTCCAGGCTGGTGGCGGCCAGATCGTCGAGGTGCAGACGCTGGTAGGCTTCGGTCATCACCGCCAGGCCGTCGCCGACCGATGGGGTTTCCTGGAAGTTTTCCACGACATACTTGCCACGGTTGGCAGCGGCTACATAAGCCTGACGGGTCAGGTAGTAGTCAGCGACGTGAATCTCGTAGGCCGCCAGCAGATTGCGCAGGTAGATCATGCGCTGCTTGGCGTCCGGCGCGTAGCGGCTGTTCGGGTAGCGGCTGGTCAGCTGCGCGAACTCGTTGTACGAGTCACGGGCGGCGCCCGGGTCACGCTTGGTCATGTCCAGCGGCAGGAAGCGCGCCAGCAGGCCGACGTCCTGGTCGAACGAGGTCAGACCCTTGAGGTAGTACGCGTAATCCACGTTCGGATGCTGCGGATGCAAACGAATGAAACGCTCGGCGGCAGACTTTGCAGCTTCCGGCTCGGCGTTCTTGTAGTTGGCGTAGATCAACTCCAGCTGAGCCTGATCGGCGTAGCGACCGAACGGATAACGCGACTCCAGAGCCTTCAGCTTGGCTGTGGCGCTAGTGTAGCTGTTGTTGTCCAGATCAGTCTGAGCCTGCTGATACAGCTCGGCTTCGCTGAGGTTTTCGTCTACGACTTCCTTCGATGAGCAAGCAGCGGTCAATGCGAGGATGGCGATCAGCAGCAGGTGTTTCACTTGCATGGCGGCTTGCGTCCCTATGACGGCCGCTGTCTTGGGCGGGGCCGTCCTGTTATGATGAGCGCCCCGTTGAAAAGCCTCGGGGCAAAAGACGCCGTATTTAACCACAAGCGCGCAGCCGAAACCAAAGGCTGTGCCGACGCCCAGTCCGAGCATGTCCGATAAAATTGAACTTCGCGCAGAGGTGCCGTCCGAATTGGGCGGCCAACGCCTCGATCAAGTCGCCGCCCAACTCTTCGCTGAGCACTCACGCTCGCGCCTTTCCGCCTGGATCAAAGAAGGTCGCCTGACTGTGGACGGGGCGGTGATCCGCCCGCGCGACATTGTGCATGGCGGTGCCATCCTTGAGCTGACTGCCGAGCAGGAAGCCCAGGGCGAGTGGATCGCCCAGGACATCGAGCTCGACATCGTCTATGAAGACGACGACATCCTGGTGATCAACAAGCCTGCCGGTCTGGTGGTGCACCCGGCTGCCGGTCATGCCGATGGCACCCTGCTCAACGCTTTGTTGCACCATGTGCCGGACATCATCAATGTCCCGCGTGCCGGTATCGTGCATCGTCTGGACAAGGACACCACCGGTCTGATGGTGGTGGCCAAGACCATTCAGGCGCAGACCAAGCTGGTCGCACAATTGCAGAGCCGCAGCGTCAGCCGTATCTACGAGTGCATCGTGATCGGCGTGGTCACCGCCGGTGGCAAGATCAATGCGCCGATCGGTCGTCACGGCCAGCAACGCCAGCGCATGGCAGTGATGGAAGGCGGCAAGCCTGCCGTCAGCCATTACCGCGTGCTCGAGCGTTTCCGTTCGCACACCCACGTGCGGGTGAAGCTGGAAACCGGTCGGACTCACCAGATCCGCGTGCACATGGCGCACATCAACTTCCCGTTGGTCGGCGATCCGGCGTATGGCGGGCGTTTCCGCATTCCGCCTGCGGCCAACCCGACCATGGTGGAATCGCTCAAGCACTTCCCGCGTCAGGCGCTGCACGCGCGCTTCCTTGAACTCGATCACCCGACGAGCGGTGAGCGCATGAGCTGGGAATCGCCGCTGCCGGAAGATTTCGTCTGGCTGCTGACCCTGCTCAAGCAGGATCGCGAGGCCTTCGTCGGATGAACTGGCTGACGCCGGACTGGCCTGCGCCGGCCAGCGTCAGGGCCTGTGTCACCACCCGCGAGGGTGGTGTCAGCGAGGCGCCGTTCGACAGCCTGAATCTGGGGGATCACGTCGATGATCGCCCGCAAGCGGTGGCCGAAAATCGTCGCCGCTTGACCGAACACTTCTCCATACAGCCTGCCTGGTTGCAGCAAGTGCACGGGATCACCGTTGCGCATGCTGATCCGGGCATCGTTGCGACTGCAGATGCCAGTTGGACGGCAACGCCGGGTATTGCCTGTGCGGCGATGACGGCAGACTGTTTGCCGGCATTGTTCTGCGATCGTGCCGGCACGCGTGTCGCGGCCGCTCATGCCGGTTGGCGTGGGCTGGCGGCGGGCGTGCTTGAGGCAACTCTCGACAGCCTCGATGTTCCTGCTCACGAGGTACTGGTCTGGTTCGGCCCGGCCATTGGCCCCAAAGCCTTTGAGGTCGGTCCGGAAGTACGGGAAGTCTTCATCAATCAACTGCCTGAAGCAGCAGAAGCGTTCGTACCGAGCAACAATGCCGGCAAGTTCATGGCTGATATCTATCTGCTGGCGCGCCTGCGTCTGGCTGAACGGGGTGTCACGGCTGTTTATGGTGGCGGTTTCTGCACCGTGACCGATCCGCGCTTCTTCTCCTATCGCCGTGCGTCGCGCACCGGTCGTTTCGCCTCCCTTGTTTGGCTCACCCGCTAAACTCTCTGATCTGCATCAACTCTCCGACGCTTGAATCTCCCAGAATCGACCGCATCTACAGTGGTATCTGGCAGGTTTCTTTATTCAGGATGGTTTCTTAGGTCCGGCCTGCTCAAAAGGAAGGTGACCCATGCGTATTGACCGTTTAACCAGTAAATTACAGTTGGCCCTGTCCGACGCCCAGTCGTTGGCGGTTGGCCACGATCATCCGGCCATCGAGCCGGCGCACTTGATGCAGGCCATGCTTGAACAGCAGGGCGGTTCGATCAAGCCGTTGCTGATGCAAGTAGGCTTCGACGTCAACAGCTTGCGTAAAGAGCTGACCAAAGAGCTTGATCAACTACCGAAAATCCAGAACCCGACCGGCGACGTCAACATGTCGCAGGATCTGGCGCGTCTGCTCAATCAGGCTGACCGTCTCGCTCAGCAGAAGGGCGACCAGTTCATTTCCAGCGAACTGGTGCTGCTCGCCGCGATGGACGAGAACAGCAAGCTTGGCAAGTTGCTGCTCGGCCAAGGCGTGAGCAAAAAAGCCCTGGAAAACGCGATCAACAACCTGCGTGGTGGCGAAGCGGTAAATGACGCCAACCACGAAGAGTCGCGGCAGGCCTTGGACAAATACACCGTCGACCTGACCAAGCGCGCCGAAGACGGCAAGCTTGACCCGGTGATCGGCCGTGACGACGAGATCCGCCGCACCATTCAGGTTCTGCAACGCCGCACCAAGAACAACCCGGTGCTGATCGGTGAGCCTGGCGTGGGTAAAACCGCGATCGCCGAAGGCTTGGCCCAGCGCATCATCAACGGCGAAGTGCCGGACGGCCTTAAAGGCAAGCGCCTGCTGTCGCTGGACATGGGCGCGCTGATCGCCGGCGCCAAGTATCGCGGCGAGTTCGAAGAGCGCCTGAAAGGCTTGCTCAACGAGCTGTCGAAGCAGGAAGGGCAGATCATTCTGTTCATCGACGAACTGCACACCATGGTCGGCGCTGGTAAAGGCGAAGGCTCGATGGACGCTGGCAACATGCTCAAGCCTGCGCTGGCTCGCGGCGAGTTGCACTGCGTCGGCGCGACCACGCTCAACGAGTATCGCCAATATATAGAGAAGGACGCGGCGCTCGAGCGGCGTTTCCAGAAAGTCCTGGTGGACGAGCCGAGTGAAGAAGACACCATCGCCATTCTGCGTGGCCTTAAAGAGCGTTACGAGGTCCACCACAAGGTGGCGATCACTGACGGTGCGATCATCGCCGCAGCCAAGCTCAGCCATCGCTACATCACGGATCGGCAGCTGCCGGACAAGGCCATCGACTTGATCGATGAGGCCGCCAGCCGTATCCGTATGGAGATCGACTCCAAACCGGAAGTACTCGATCGTCTGGAGCGGCGCCTGATTCAGTTGAAAGTGGAATCCCAGGCGCTGAAGAAAGAAAGCGACGACGCAGCGAAGAAACGCCTGGAAAAACTCCAGGAAGAAATCGAGCGTCACGAACGTGAGTACTCGGATCTGGAAGAAATCTGGAACTCGGAAAAAGCCGAGGTGCAGGGTTCTGCGCAGATTCAGCAGAAGATCGAACAGTCGCGCCAGGAACTGGAAGCCGCACGCCGCAAAGGCGACCTGAACCGCATGGCCGAGTTGCAGTACGGGGTGATCCCCGATCTGGAGCGCAGCCTGCAAATGGTCGACCAGCACGGCAAGAGCGAAAACCAGTTGCTGCGCAGCAAGGTGACTGAAGAAGAGATTGCCGAAGTCGTGTCGAAGTGGACCGGCATCCCGGTGTCGAAGATGCTCGAAGGCGAGCGCGACAAGCTGATGAAGATGGAGAGCCTGTTGCACAAACGGGTCATCGGTCAGGAAGAAGCGGTCGTGGCTGTGGCCAACGCCGTGCGGCGTTCCCGCGCCGGGCTGTCCGACCCGAATCGTCCGAGCGGCTCGTTCATGTTCCTCGGCCCTACCGGTGTCGGTAAAACCGAGCTGTGCAAGGCCTTGGCCGAATTCCTTTTCGATACCGAAGAGGCGATGGTGCGGATCGACATGTCGGAGTTCATGGAGAAACACTCCGTGGCTCGTCTGATTGGTGCGCCACCGGGCTACGTCGGCTATGAAGAGGGCGGTTATCTGACCGAAGCGGTGCGTCGCAAGCCGTACTCGGTGATCCTCATGGACGAAGTCGAGAAGGCGCACCCGGATGTGTTCAACATCCTTCTGCAAGTGCTTGAGGATGGCCGGCTGACCGACAGTCACGGGCGTACGGTGGACTTCCGCAACACGGTGATCGTGATGACGTCCAACCTCGGGTCGATGCAGATCCAGGAGCTGGTCGGTGATCGTGAGGCGCAGCGTGCTGCTGTGATGGACGCGCTGACCTCGCACTTCCGTCCTGAGTTCATCAACCGGGTCGACGAGGTGGTGATCTTCGAGCCGTTGGCGCGGGATCAGATCGCCGGGATTACCGAGATCCAGTTGGGTCGCCTGCGCAGCCGTCTGGCCGAGCGCGAGCTGAAGCTGGAGCTGAGCCCGGAAGCGATGGACAAGCTGATCGCCGTCGGTTACGACCCGGTGTATGGCGCGCGTCCTTTGAAACGGGCGATCCAGCGCTGGATCGAAAACCCGCTGGCGCAGTTGATCCTGTCGGGTCATTTCATGCCGGGCGACACCGCCACCGGCAAGGTCGAGAACGACGAAATCGTTTTCGGCTAAGCCTCAGCGGCAATGAAACCGGGAAGGCCTCGCATTGCGAGGCCTTTTTTTCGCCAGGCTGTTGAACTCAAAGGAAAAGGCTTGTAAAGTGCGCCCCGCAGTCAGTCACCGGCAGCGTTTCAACCCACCGGGTTGGAATCTGAAATAAGTTGCAAATCATTAACTTGAAAGCAATTTAGGGGGTTGACAGAGGTGTTCTAGGTTGTAGAATAGCGCGCCTCAGACACACGAACGCAGCGATGCGAACGGGTGGCGAAATGCAACAAAGCTTCACCGTTGTAAATTGAAATATGTAGTTCCGTGATAGCTCAGTCGGTAGAGCAAATGACTGTTAATCATTGGGTCCCAGGTTCGAGTCCTGGTCACGGAGCCAATTTCAAACCGGGGTATAGCGCAGTCCGGTAGCGCGCCTGCTTTGGGAGCAGGATGTCAGGAGTTCGAATCCCCTTACCCCGACCATATTTGGGTCGTTAGCTCAGTTGGTAGAGCAGTTGGCTTTTAACCAATTGGTCGTAGGTTCGAATCCCACACGACCCACCATTTTTGAAACCAGTTTGCGCTGGGATCGAATCTTAAGATCAGAGGCCAAAAGCGCTGATCGAAGAAGGCGATCTTTGAAAGGTCGCCTTTTTTTTACCGGGGTATAGCGCAGTCCGGTAGCGCGCCTGCTTTGGGAGCAGGATGTCAGGAGTTCGAATCCCCTTACCCCGACCATATTGAAAATCCTCGTATCGAAAGATACGGGGATTTTTTTTGCCTGCCGAAAGCTGAATCCCTTCAAGTCGTCATACAACCTGCCGATAGCCCGCTAACACGAGGGGACTGCCAACGCTTCGCCCCTTGATCTGGCCATTACAAGAATAAGGGCGTTCGTCATGTTGCTTCGTCAGTTGAATATTGCTCCCCGGGCTGCCCTGGGATTTGCCCTGATCGCGGTCTTGGTGGCCTTGCTCGGCGTGTTTGCGCTGGGACAGATGTCGAGCATTCGCGACAGTGAGGTGGCGGTGGAGAACCGCTGGTTGCCGAGCATCCGTGGCGGCGACGAGATCCGTGAACTGATGCTGCGCATCCGCACCATCTCCCTGCGCATGGCGCTCGATCAGGATCCGGCCAATATCGCCACCTATCGCGGCCAGATGGACACCCGCGACAAGGAACTGAGCGAGAAGATCGCCGCCTACGACAAACTGGTCGACACTGCCGAAGGCCAGCAGCTGTATGACCAGTTCAAGAAAACCTTCGCCGCCTATCGCACCGGCATCGCCCAGTCATTCACCCTCGCCGAGCAAGGCAAGCGTGACGAGTTGACCAAATTGTTGCTGGTTGACATGAAGACCGTGGTCGACGGCTCCGGCAAACAGCTCAATGATCTCGCCGATCTGTTCGCCCGCCAGGTCGCTGCCGAAAGCGAGAAATCCGCCGCGCATTATGAAACCTCGCGCACCATCGTAACCCTGTTCATTGCCTTGGCAGCGCTGGCCACGGTGGCGCTGGCGATGTTGCTCACGCGCAGTATCGTGCGCCCGCTGAGCAGCGCGGTGGATGCCGCCGAAAGTGTCGCCAAGGGCGATCTCACCCGACCGATCGAAACCCATGGCAACGACGAAGTCAGCCGCTTGCTCAAAGCCCTCGCGACGATGCAACAGAACCTGCGCGAGACGCTGCAAGGTATCAGCGGCTCAGCCACACAACTGGCCACCGCCGCTGACGAACTGAGCGCCGTTACCGTCGACAGCACCCAAGGCTTGCAAGAGCAGAACAACGAAATCGAACAGGCCGCCACTGCGGTTAATGAGATGACCGCTGCGGTGGAGGAGGTCGCGCGCAACGCGGTGTCGACGTCCGATGCCACGCGCCAGTCCAGTCAGTCGGCGCAATTGGGCCAGGAGCGCGTCAGCGAAACCGCCAGCGCGATCAATGCGCTGGCCAGTGATGTGCAGAACACCGGTGAACTGGTGCAGTCGCTGGCCAATCAGTCGCAGGACATCGGCAAGGTTCTGGACGTGATTCGCGCCATCGCCGAGCAGACCAATCTGCTGGCGCTCAACGCTGCCATCGAAGCGGCTCGTGCGGGCGAAAGCGGTCGAGGTTTTGCGGTGGTGGCCGACGAGGTGCGCGCGCTGGCGTATCGCACCCAGCAATCGACGCAGGAAATCGAACAGATGGTGCAAGGCATGCGCAGCGGTTCGAGCCAGGCGCTGGAGTCAATGCAGGCCAGCGCATCTCGTGCGGCGAGCACGCTGGTTCTGGCAGAGCGGGCGGGTGAGGCATTGGTGACGATCACGGCGTCGGTGCACGAGATTCACGAGCGCAACCTGGTGATCGCCAGCGCTGCCGAGGAGCAGGCGCAGGTGGCGCGGGAAGTGGATCGCAATCTGGTGAACATTCGCGACCTGTCGGTGCGTTCGGCTGCGGGGGCTGATCAGACCAGCGCGTCGAGCCACGAACTGTCGCAGCTGGCCAATGCGCTGCAGGGCATGGTGCGGCGCTTCCAGCTGTGATCGACAGCCAATAAAAAGCCCCGCGCGATGCGGGGCTTGGAATAAAGATCAAAGGTGGGAGCGAGGCTGCTCGCGAATGCGCCGGATCTTCGAGCAGCACGAAAACCTGTGGGAGCCGGGCTTGCCCGCGATAGCGGTGGGTCAGGCAACAGAAATATCAACTGACCCGGCGCCATCGCTGGCAAGCCAGCTCCCACAGATGTTGGCCTTAGTGCAGCTTCAGACGCGGCTCGGTGCCACGACCAATCTTGCTGCCCAGCATCAGCATCGCCGTGCGGAACGGCCCGTACAGCGCCATCTGGTGCATACGGTACAGCGACACATAGAACATCCGCGCCAGCCAGCCTTCGAGCATGACGCTGCCGGTCAGGTTACCCATCAAGTTACCCACAGCAGAAAAACGCGACAGCGAGATCAGCGAGCCGTAGTCGGTGTATTTGTACTCCGGCAGGGTCTTGCCTTCGATGCGCAGTTTCAGCGACTTGGCCAGCAACGAGGCTTGTTGATGCGCCGCTTGTGCCCGTGGCGGCACGTTGCGATCAGTGCCCGGTTGCGGACAGGCCGCGCAGTCACCGAAGGCAAAGATGTTTTCGTCGCGAGTGGTTTGCAGAGTCGGCAGCACTTGCAGCTGATTGATGCGGTTGGTTTCCAGACCGTCGATGTCCTTGAGGAAGCCCGGTGCGCGAATGCCGGCAGCCCAGACTTTCAGGCTGGCCTTGATCTCGTTGCCATCGGCGGTGATCAGGCTGTCGGCAGTCACTTCGCTGACTGCTGCGTTGGTCATCACATTGACCCCGAGCTTCTCCAGGGTTTTGTGCACCGGCCCGCTGATGCGCTCCGGCAGGGCAGGCAGCACTCGTGGGCCGGCTTCGATCAGCGTGATGTGCATGTTTTCCGGTTTGATCCGGTCCAGACCATACGCGGCCAATTCATGGGCGGCGTTGTGCAGCTCTGCCGCCAGTTCGACGCCAGTGGCGCCAGCGCCGACGATGGCCACGCTGATCTGCTCGACCACATCGGTCTGCCCGGCGTGGGCGCGCAGATAGTGATTGAGCAATTGTTGATGAAAGCGCTCGGCCTGTTTGCGCGTATCGAGGAACAGACAATGCTGCGCCGCGCCCTGGGTGCCGAAATCGTTGGTGGTGCTGCCGACGCTGATCACCAGCGAGTCATAAGCCACTTCACGCGCCGGTACCAGCTCGACGCCGTTTTCGTCATAGGTCGCGGCCAACTGGATTTTCTTTTGCGCACGATCAAGCCCGCTCATGCGCCCAAGCTGGAACTCGAAGTGGTTCCATTTCGCCTGGGCGACATAGTTGAGTTCGTCTTCGGAGGAGTTCAGGGAACCGGCGGCCACTTCGTGCAGCAGCGGTTTCCAGATGTGGGTCAGGTTCGCGTCGACCAGCATCACGCTGGCCGTGCCGCGCTTGCCCAGAGTCTTACCCAGACGGGTAGCCAACTCCAGACCGCCGGCGCCGCCGCCGACAATGACAATACGATGGGACATAGGGATAACTCGCAAGGTTTTTAAAGGAAATCGGTGCGGTTACCCGAGGGAGCGCAAGGCAGCTCATAACGTCAGGTAACTGATAAATCGGCTCAACAGGCCCAGACCAATGGTCACTGCCAGCACCAGCACCAGGAGCATCCAAGGCCGGAAAGGCCGGCGCTCGACACGGTGTTGGGACAGTTGCAGGTACTCTTCGACATGCTTTTGGTCTTCGGGGTTCAGGCGGCTGGTCATATTTGCCTCGTCAGGTAGACGTTACTGAATGAGCACAGGCTACAGCGGTTTTCAGCCCGGATTGAACGCAGCGTAGCCACTGTCCGGAACCGGTTCGACGCACACGCTATCGTCGAGGCGAATAATGCCGCTTTGTAACACCCGGGCAGTGATCCCGCCATGCCCGCGCACGGCCTGGAAAGTGCCCGGGCCGAGATTGTTCTGCAAGCGTGCACAGGGCTGACACCAGCCAGTGGTTTCGAGTATCGCCTGCCCGATGCGAAAGCGCCGCCCCTTCAGGCTAAACAAATTGATTCCGCTTATAACGAGATTGCGCCGCAGATCTTCAGGCCGGATTGGCTGGTCAGCGGGACGGCCCATCAGTGCGTTGATTACCGCCAGGTGCTCCCACTGGATCAGCGTCACCTGTCGCGCATTGCGAATGCCCGGGCGGGCATGGTCGCCGGTGAGCCCGGCCTCCAGCCGCGCCTCGACCGCGTCCAGCTCAAGCATCGGCCCACGGGATTCTGGACGCACACCGATCCAGCGCACACGGCCCGTTTGCGGAACCTCGGCGATCAACTGCTGCAGCGGCGTCACAGGCTGATACCTACGTCGAACACAATGCTGCGGCCGAGGTTGCTGCGCAGAAAGTCCGGTGCGTCGGGGTGGGCGAACAGCACACGGGCGAATGTCGGGCCGACCAGCGACAGCGAGCGCCAGCCCTGACGCAGGTATTCGGTCGGTGGCGGGAAATGACTGTTGAGGTCGAGCACTTCGCGCTTGAGGCTGGCGAAGGCGATGATGTCAAGTTCACCCAGATCCATGCCGCGTTCCTTGTAGTTGTGCGCCTTCTTGCGCAGGGTCGGCGCCAGACGCAGGAGAAATTCGTTGGCCGGGATGCGCTTGGGTTTGGCTTCGCGGCGCACCAGTTGGCTCAGGGAAAATGCGCTGCGCCGACGCTGCAATTCGTCGCGCCACTCGTCATTCAGACGGCGGCCTTCATCGAGGACGAAAAAAACTTCGAAATTGGCATCGCGGAACAATACGTCCGGCGGCTCACCGGCCGGGGCGAATTCGTCGGCGCGGTAGGGGATGTTCAGACCTTGCAGCAGGCGCTGGCAGACCCAACGCTCACGCTCCCATTTGCGGGCATTGGACAGGAACGCATTGGCCTGCTCGGCCGCGATGGTCAGCAGGCGTAAATAATCTGAATCATCCATAAGCCCAAGCTTAGCGTCCAAATGCGACAAGCAGATAGCTTTGCATCGGCTGGTGCACATGCATCGGCGGTGTAGACTGCGACAAAGCGGTAAGCCCATGGAGAAGGTGAGGGAATCATGATCGGTGCCGAACTGCTGTCCTCGGCAAGCCTGACGCTCGGCTGGCTGATTTATCTGCCGGTGCTGCTCTGGGCGATCATGCGTGCGCCATGGGTCGAGCTGTTCAGCGACAGTCGCCGGCAGCACTTGCTGTTCGGCACGGTGTTCGCGCTATTTCTGCTGTGGCTGGTGCGCAGGGATTTCGACACTGGCGTGTCTTATCACTTCATCGGCATGACGGCCGTGACGCTGCTGCTCGATTGGCCGCTGGCGATCGTCGGCGGGCTGGTTGCGCAGATGGGGCTGGTGCTGCTGGGGCGTCAGGACCTGGCGGCGGTGGGCGTCAATGGCGCGTTGCTGATTCTGCTGCCAGTGCTGATCACCGAGTGCGTGGCGATTCTGGTCGAGCGTGCGCAGCCACGCAATCCATTCGTTTACATCTTCTGTTCCGGTTTCTTCGCCGCTGCGTTGTCAGGCCTGTTGTGCCTGATTCTGAGCCTGACGTTGCTGTGGTACGACGGCCTCTTCGCCATGCCGGAATGGCTGGAAGATTTCGTCGGCTACCTGTGGTTGCTGCTGTTTCCCGAGGCCTTTATCAACGGCATGGTTGTCAGTGCGTTGGTGGTGTTCTGCCCGGAATGGCTGGAGACCTTCAACCGCACCCGTTACCTTTCAGCGCCGTGGAAGGACGACGATCCGAAGTCTTGATCCACATCAAACCGGCCATGCCGCAGAGATTTCATGCTCGCGCAAATTCCTTCAGGAGCAGTGGCATGGGCGTTTACGAATGGGCGCGGCAGGAAACCCGGCAGAGTCTGGAGCTGGCGCAGGAGGTGGGCTTTGACCCGGGCCTGAGTTTGCGCGCCCTGCTCAGCGCCGTGGTGCAGCAGAGCAAGGCCGTGCGCAATGCCGAAGACCTGGCCGACGAGTTGCGCTTTCTCGCGGAGAACCTCGACGACAGTCAGGACTACGGCTTTATGCGGCCCTGATCAGCGATCAGTGACGCGGATCGAAATCGCCGGAAAACAGCTCGTCTTCGGCATCCGGGGCGACCGGAATCTTGTGCTCTTCCGAGGCCCAGGCGCCGAGGTCGATCAGTTTGCAGCGATCGGAGCAGAACGGACGGAATTTGTTCGCCGGGGTGAATTCGACGGGGGCGCCGCAGGTTGGGCATTCAACGGTTGGAATCTGGCTCATGCTTGGCCTCCGGATAAAGTCAGATAAAAGTGATGCAGACGCTCGACCTCGCTGTGCAGCCAGGCGAGGTCGCGGTCGTTGACGATCACATCGTCGGCACGGCTCACGCGGTCTTCACGGCTCGATTGCGCCTTGAGGATCGCCTGCACTTGTTGTTCGCTGGTCTGGTCACGCTGCAAGGTGCGTTCGATCTGCAGTTGTTGCGGCGCATCGATGACCAGAATGCGCTGGGTCATCGCGTATTGCCCGGATTCGATCAGCAACGGTGAAACCAGAATCGCGTAAGGCGATTTTGCCTGCGCCAGGTGATGAGCGATTTCTTCGCCGATCAACGGATGCAACAGCGCCTCTAGCCAACGCCGCTGTTCAGGGTCTTCAAAAATCAGTTTGCGCAGGGCGGCGCGGTCCAGCGTGCCATCGGCCTGCAACACGCCGGAACCGAAATGCTCGGCGATTTTCGCCAGCGCCGGACGCCCCGGCTCGACTACCCAGCGCGCCGCATGATCAGCGTCCACCACGTGCACGCCGAGGTCGATGAAGTGCTGCGCCGCCGCACTTTTGCCGCTGCCGATGCCGCCGGTCAGGCCGAGGATCCAGGGTTTTTCCACAGGGGTATTCATTTCAAACCGACAGACTGCCAATAGAAGTCGGTTATTTGACCACCCCAGAGCAAGGCAATCCAGCCGGCAATTGCCAGAAAGGGTCCGAAGGGGATCGGCGTCGAGGTTGCCTGGGCGCGCAGGCGCAGCATGACGACGCCCAAAATCGCCCCCACCAAGGATGACAACAGAATCGTCAGCGGCAGAATCTGCCAGCCACCCCAAGCGCCAAGCAAGGCCAGCAGCTTGAAATCACCATGACCGATGCCGTCCTTGCCGGTGAGCAGTTTGAACAGCCAGAACACCGACCACAGCGCCAGATAACCCGCGACCGCGCCCCACAACGCATCGGGCAACGCCACGAACACGCCGAAGCTGTTGACGATCAGCCCCAGCCACAGCAGCGGCAGCACCAGCACATCGGGCAGCAGCTGATGTTCGCAGTCGATCAGACTCATCGCCAGCAAGCCCCACGTCAGCAAGATCAGCAAGCCCGCCGGCCAGCCGAAGCCCAGATGCCAGGCAATGAATGCCGACAGCAGGCCGCAGGCCAGTTCGGTCAGCGGGTAACGTTTACTGATCGGCGCCGAACAAGCCGAGCAGCGCCCGCGCAGGCACAGATAACTGAGCAGCGGAATGTTTTCCCACGGGCGGATTCGATGTCCGCAATGCGGGCACGCGGAGTGCGGCAGCATCAGGTTGTAGGTCGGCACGGGCGTTTCGCTGGGCAGGCCGAGCACATCATGGGCTTGCTGGCGCCAGTCACGCTCAAGCATCTTCGGCAGGCGCCAGACCACAACATTGAGGAAGCTGCCGACCACCAGCCCGAGCAGCAGCGCGCTGACCACAAAGGCCAGCGGATACACGGCAAACAGTTCATCGATAGGCATGTCAGATCGCTGAGCCGAGTTGGAAGATCGGCAGGTACATGGCCACCACCAGTCCACCGACGATGACCCCCAGCACCACCATGATGAACGGCTCCATCAGGCTGGTGAGGTTGTCGACCATGTTATCGACTTCCGCTTCATAAAAACCGGCGACCTTGTCGAGCATGTCATCCAGTGCGCCCGATTCCTCGCCGATGGCGGTCATCTGCACCGCCATATTGGGAAACACACCGGTGCTGCGCATCGAAAAATTCAGCTGCATGCCAGTCGAGACGTCCTGCCGCACGCGCAGCACCGCGCGCTTGAACACCACGTTGCCGGTGGCGCCCGCCACCGAATCCAGCGCCTCCACCAACGGCACGCCGGCGGCGAAAGTGGTCGACAGGGTGCGGGCAAAGCGTGCAACGGCGGACTTGTACATCAAGGTGCCCACCAGTGGCAGCTTCAGCAGCCAGGCATCGCGCCGGTCGCGCAGGGCCTGCGAAGTCTTCAACGCGTGGCGAGTGCCGAAAAACGCTGCCACCAGCGCAAAAAGAATCGCCCACCACCACTGCTGCATGAATTCCGACAGGCTGATGATCATCAGGGTGAAGCCCGGCAGTTCTGCGCCGAACCCGGAAAACACCGACTGGAACTGCGGCACCACCTTGACCAGCAGAATGCCGGTCACCACCGCCGCCACCAGCACCACGGCGGTGGGGTAGGTCATGGCCTTCTTGATCTTGGCCTTGAGCGCTTCGCTTTTTTCCTTATAGGTCGCGACCCGTTCGAGCAAAGTGTCGAGGGCACCGGACTGTTCGCCGGCGTCGACCAGGTTGCAGTACAACTCGTCGAAGTATTGCGGCTTCTTGCGCAGGGCCGTGGCGAAGCTGTTACCGGCGGCGACCTCCTGTTTGACCTCGTCGACCAGCTTGCGCATGGCCGGGTTTTCGAAGCCCTCGCCGATGATGTCGAAGGACTGCAACAGCGGTACACCGGCCTTCATCATCGTTGCCATCTGCCGGGTGAACAGGGCGATGTCCTGCGGTTTGATGCGTTTGCCCCAGCTCAGCAGGGACGCGGATTTCTTGCGCACCTTGCCCGGGTTGATCCCTTGTTTGCGCAGCTGCGCCTTGATCAGTGCGGGGTTCTGCCCGCTCAACTCGCCGCTGACTTTACTGCCTTTGCGGTCGGTGCCTTCCCAGGCGTAAACGCTGACTTTCGCTGCCTTGACCGCCATGTTCAATCCTTGGTGACCCGGTTGATTTCCTCAAGGCTGGTGATGCCTTGCATGGCCTTGTGCAGCCCGGAGGTGCGCAGATCGGCGAAACCGTCGCGGCGCATCTGGATGTCGATTTCCAGCGAATTGCCTTCGGCCATGATCAACCGTTGCAGGTCCGGTGTGTTCTTTACCACTTCATAAATCCCCACGCGTCCTTTGTAACCGCCGTTGCAGTGATCGCAACCGACCGGCTCGTAGATCGTGAAATGGCCGATGCGTTCCTCGGGGAAGCCTTCCTTGAGCAAGGTTTCGTGCGGGATATCCAGCGGTCGCTTGCAGTGCGCGCACAATTTGCGCGCCAGACGCTGGGCGATGATCAGGCTGACCGAGGTGGCGATGTTGAAACCGGGAATGCCCATGTTGTGCAGGCGCGTGAGGGTTTCCGCTGCGCTGTTGGTGTGTAGGGTCGACAGCACCAGGTGGCCGGTCTGCGCAGCCTTGATTGCGATCTCGGCGGTTTCCAGATCGCGGATCTCGCCGACCATGATCACGTCCGGGTCCTGACGCAGAAACGAGCGCAGCGCCTGGGCAAAGTCCAGCCCTTGGCGGGGATTGACGTTGACCTGGTTGATGCCTTCCATGTTGATTTCCACCGGGTCTTCGGCGGTGGAAATGTTGATGTCAACGGTGTTGAGGATATTCAGCCCGGTGTACAGCGACACGGTTTTACCGGAGCCGGTGGGGCCGGTGACCAGAATCATCCCTTGCGGCTGTTTCAGCGCGGCCAGGTACAAAGCCTTTTGCTCGGCTTCGTAACCCAAGGCGTCGATGCCCATTTGTGCACTGGACGGGTCGAGAATCCGGATCACCACTTTTTCGCCCCACAGGGTCGGCAAGGTGTTGACGCGAAAATCGATGGATTTGCTTTTCGACAGGCGCATCTTGATCCGCCCGTCCTGTGGTTTGCGTCGTTCGGAAATATCCAGACTGGCCATGACCTTCAAACGTGCGGCAATACGCCCGGCCAACTGGATCGGCGGCTTGGCCACCTCGCGCAGCATGCCGTCGGTGCGCATGCGCACCCGGTAGTTTTTTTCGTACGGCTCGAAATGCAGGTCGGAAGAGCCACTCTTGATCGCATCGAGCAGCATCTTGTGCACGAAGCGCACGACCGGGGCGTCGTCGGCATCGAGGCCGCCGATCACGTCCTGTTTGTTGTCATCAATGGACTCGACGTCGAGGCCGTCGAGATCGACATCGGCCATTTCCTCCAGTCCAGAGGCGTGGCTGTCGAAGAACTTGTCGATGGCGTCGCTGAGCTTGTCGTCCTCGACCAGAATCGCTTCGGTGCTCAGGCCGGTGCTGAACTGGATGTCGCTGATCGCCTGCTGATTGCTCGGGTCGGAAAGGCCCACGAACAATTTGTTACCGCGCCGCCACAAGGGCAGGGCGCAGTGCTGACGAACCAGTTTTTCACTGACCAGGCCCCGGGGCTGAGTCTCCTTGTCGAGGCAGCTGAGATCGAGCAGGGCCATGCCGAAATGTTCGGAAGCGATCTCGGCGATCTGCCGGCTGTTGACCAGTTTGTTGTGTACCAGGTAATTGACCAGCGAGACGCGATTGCGCTGGGCCTGCGCCCAGGATTGCCGGGCACTTGTTTCCGTGAGCAGTTCGGCCTGGACCAATTGCTTGGCCAGACCGCTCAGAGCGATGTCATTCATGGGGATTCCGCACGCTTGCCGTTCATGACTTATAGCCTAGTCAAGTGACAGCGCCAAACACGGCCGGTGCAGGTGACAAAAAGTGTCAGATAGTGCGGTTGCGGGTTGTAGGAAACGGCGCAGGAAATTGCGCGCGCCCAGCAGGCGGGGCTTGAAAGGCGTTGGCATGGGCTGTGCTGAGCCTTGTTCAGATCATGAGATTTCGACTCATGCATGGAGCGTGTCTATGAAAAAACAACAAGGTTTTACACTGATCGAGCTGCTGATCGTCGTGGCGATCATCGGCATTCTGGCGACTATCGCCCTGCCTCAGTATTCGAAGTATCAGGCGCGGTCGAAGGTGACCGCTGGGATTGCGGAAGCATCAGCTCTTAAGGTTAATTTTGAAGACGTGATCAATGCCGGATCGACTGACCCGAGCATCACCAACGTGAACGGCGGCACAGCGGCCACGCAGAATTGCACGTTGGCGGCATCCGGAAAAGTCGCCGATGGGACGGGTACTATTACTTGTACGCTGCTCAACGCTCCAGCGCCTGTTCTCGGCCAGACCGTAACGCTGACACGCAGTCCTACCACTGGCTGGACCTGTAAGTTCTCCGGCTCGAAAGAATATACAACTACGAGCTGCCCGGGCGTTTGACACGCACCTGCAACTTAAAAAGCTCCGCAATTGCGGAGCTTTTTATTACGCAACGGTTTTTAAAAGCTCCAATAATTTCAGCAGCTTATGAACTTTCCAAAAAACCGCAACTTGCATGTGATTTTCACGCACGTCATGCATTTTGCATGAAAACGAAAATAGCCCGTTTTCGTAACTCGTTGTTTTTAAACGAATTTGTATGCCAGAAAAAGTTGGCACAGCGTTCGCAATATCTCCGGTAACCCTGCTGACAAGCGTTACAGCAGACTTCCAGTAAAAACAGGAGTTACTCGTATGAAGAAGTTCGCTATCACTGCCGCTGCTACCGCTCTGACCCTGACCATGGCTGGTGGCGCTTTCGCCCAGTCCGCTCAGGCTACCCAGGCGCCAATGGTTCTGGCTGCCGGTGAAGTTACCGAAATGAAACAAGACACCAGCGACACCTGGATCACCACCAAGGTCAAAGCTGACCTGGTTACCGAAAAAGGCATTCCAGGCACCGACATCAAAGTCGAAACCAACAAGGGTGTAGTTTCCCTGTCGTCGACCACTGCGGTAACCGAGTCGCAGAAAGAAGTCGCCGTTGGCATTGCCAAGAAAATCAAAGGCGTTAAAGCGGTCTCCGCTGACGGCCTGAAAGCCGAGTAAGGCAAGACTTCTCGCCTGAACCGGGAGAAGACGCGACAGACGGGCCGAGCAATACGTCTGCCGCAACTTTAGAGTTCATGCGAACGGTCACACGGATGTGACCATTACAGGCCCCGGCACTTGTGTCGGGGCCTGTTCTATTTTGGGCAATACCAATGTGGGAGCGAGCCTGCTCGCGAATGCGAAGTCTCAGCCGACAAGTTCGTCAGTAGACAGACCGTATTCGCGAGCAGGCTCGCTCCCACAGGGTGAATTTCGTTCGGCTTAGTTACCGCGTTTGCTGTTGATCTGCCGCAGGCGATTGCCTTCGAAGCGCAGGTATTGATACATGCCGTTGTTCGGGCCGTAGGTCCATTCCTCGACCTGAAACTCTTCGCGGCGATTGGCACTGCGCTTGTAGCCAAGCACATCACGACTGACCGGCTCGCCGCATTTTTGCAGCACTTCGCTGGCGCGGTCGCCGAGGCTGATCAACTGGCTGCCGCAGCGCAATGTATCCGAAGCCGACGCGTGGCCGGCGGCGCAGGTCAGAGCGAGCACAGCCAGCCAGTTACGCACGGTCATTCTGCATCCAGGTGCATTTGCGTGACCACGCGGCCATCGCTTTCGGCCTCGCCGAGGTTCGCGTCGATGAAGTACACGCGGTCATCTTCGAGCTTGCCCTTGTCGACCAGGTAATCCTTGATGGTGCTGGCGCGATCCTGGCCCAACTGTCGCAACAGCACCTCGCTGCCGCTCCAGAACGCGATCACGCCTTGGCGCATTTTCGCCGTGCGCTCTTCCTTGCCCAGGTCTTTCCATTCTGCCGGTGGCTGGGTTTTCAGGCGGGTGCGGTAAATCCCTTCGAGCAATGCGCCTTTCTCGCCTTCGGGCACTTGCAGCAGCGAGGCCTGGGCCGGGACCTTGTCGCCACGGCGCTGGAGCATCTTGTAGTAGTTGTATTGGTATTCGCGTTCCAGACGTTGCTCGGCGAGCAGTGGCCCATCACTGCTCTTCGCGGCAGTGCCTTCGATTTCCAGGCGCAGCGCCGGACGTTCCTTGAGCGCTTGCGACAGTTTCACCAGCGCCGCTTCGGCGTCCTTGCTCAGATCGCTGGAGCCCGGCGCGAAGGACACCGTGCCGAGGTCTTCGGAGCCGCCGCCACTGACCAGCCCGCCGATCATCTTGAACGGCGCGGCGGCAGCTTTGACGATCAAATTGCGCAGGGTCTGCCAGACGATCGGCATGACGCTGAACTGTGGATTATTCAGGTCGCCGGTCACCGGCAACTCGATGGAGATCTTGCCGTCGACGTCCTTGAGCAGGGCGATCGCCAGTTTCAGCGGCAGACTCACTGCATCAGGGCTGTCGACCTTCTCGCCCAGTTGCAGTTGCTCGACGACGACTTTGTTCTCGGCTTTCAGTTGGCCTTTGGTGATCAGGTAGTGCAGATCAAGGTTGAGCCGGCCCTTGCGGATGCGGTAGCCGGCGAATTTGCCGGAGTAGGGCGTCAGGGTCGTCAGTTCGACGCGCTTGAAACTGGTGGCGATGTCGAGGCTGGCCATCGGGTCGAACGGATTGACCGCCCCCTTGATGGTCACCGGCGCATAACGGTCGACCTTGCCTTTGATGTCGACGCTGGCCGGTTTTGCCTGACGGCTGTCGATGGTGCCGATCTGACCGTTGAGCTGCTGCACGGCGGTGGCGAAATTCGGCGTCAGGCTGAAGTCGGCGAAGTTGGCCGAGCCGTCGTTGATCGCAATCGCACCGATGTGAATGCCCAGCGGTTTGTCCTTGCCGGCCGGTTTGGCTGCGGTGCTTTTAGCACCGCTGTCCGCCGGTTGCGGGATCAGCAGGTCGTCGACGTTGGTGGTGCGATCGTCGTTGATCATGAAGCGTACATACGGCTGCAACAGGTTGACCTTGTCGATCGACAGGCTGTCGCCGTGCTGATAGTTGATACCGTCGACCACTACTTGCTGCCATTTGAGGAAGTCGCGGGTCTTCAGCGTATCGAGGGTGTGCAGTTGATCGATCTGCGCGCGGCCGGTAACACTGAGGGCCAGTGGCTCGGTGCTCTTCAGGTTGACCTTGAGGTCACTGCCGAGCATGCCGCTGCGCAGTTCCAGGCGAATGAACGGGTTGATGTAGGACTGCGCGACACGCAGGTCGACGTCCTCGGTTTTCACGTTTAGCTGCGCGTTGACCGGGGCCAGATTGACCGTGCCGTCGGCGCTGATCTTGCCTTGCTTGCCCAGGCCGCTGTCGAGCTTGAGCTTGAAAGGCGAGCCGTTGAGGCTGTCGAAATCCTGCAGGTCGACGTTCAACGGAGTGATGTCCAGCGCCACCGCCGGTTGCGCCGAGCGGTCGGCGAGATGGACCGTGTAGTTGCGCAGTTGCACATCCTTGACCAGCACCTGCCATGGCTTGCTCGGGGCGCTTGGCTCAGGTTTCGGCGAGTCGGCGGCGGCCGGTGTATCCCTAGGTTCGGCAGCGGCTTTGGCCGCCGGTTTCGACGGTTGGCTGGCGAACAGCTTCTGCCAGTCCAGTTGGCCGTCGGCTTCCAGCGCCGCCCAGGTTTCCAGTTTGTTGCTGCGGATCTTGCCGACCACCACTTGCTGCTTGGCCAGGTCGAGCGAGGTTTCGCTGACGTCGAGGCGTTCAAGCCTGGCCAGCGGACGTCCGTCCGGAGCCTTGATGGCGAACGGCGCAATGCTCACCGCGACGTTGTTCAGCAGCAGTTCGGTCTGTTTCGACAGGTTGAGTTTGTACTCGGTGCTGAGGCTGACCACGCCGTTTTCCAGTACCAGCGGCACGGCGTCACGCACGTAGGGCCAGAAGGATTTCATCTGGCCATCGGTGACTTTCAGGGTGCCTTCGGAGGTGAACGGGATCAGGCTGAAATTGCCGGTCCAGTCGATCCGCCCGCCAGCGGGGCCGATGGCGACGAGGGTCATGTCGGCGCTGTCCTCGGGCAGGGTGCTGAGGTTTTTCAGCTCGAAACTGAGGTCGTCGTAAAGAAATTCGATCGGCTCGCTGGGCCGCATATCCTCGAAATGCACCACGCCGCCGGCCAGTTTGATGTTGTCGATACGCAGCGGAAATGGTTTGGCGTCGGGATCGGCGGGTGTCGGCTCGCTCGGCGGCAGGTTGAACAGGCCGAGCAGGTTGAGCTTGCCGTCCTTGGCGAAGAGGATTTCGCTTTTGGGTTTGTCCAGTTCGATGTCGGACAGATGCAGCGCTTTGGTCCACAGGCTGTCGATTTGCAGGTTGGCATAGAGGCGATCGAAGCCGACCTGCTCCTTGCCCGGTTCGCCGATGATCAGGCCCCACAGGGTGACCTCAAGGCTGAAGGGGTTGAGTTCGATGCGCTGCAGATGCGCGGGCACCGTCGCGTAGTTGGCCAGTTGCTGGTTGGCCACGCGCAAGGCAATGCCCGGCAGGATCAGAAACCCCAGCAGGCTGTAGAGGGCCAGGGCTGTCAGCAGTGCGCCAATCGCGCGAATCAATCCTTTGGGCATGTGCGGCTTCATCTGTCTGAATCGGAGTGCCTTGGAGTATGGCACGCGATTCTGGTTCCGAAGTGCTTGATGTGGGACAGGATTGTTCAGAAATTTCTGTAGGAATAGATCTCCCCGGTGGGAGCGAGCCTGCTCGCGAATGCGCTGGTTCAGTGAAAAACAAGTCGACTGACACTGCGCTTTCGCGAGCAGGCTCGCTCCCACAGGGGAATGTAATCGCTCATGCTTGAGGGATTAGAGCTGCAAAATCAGTGTCTTCAAGGGTGGCTGCTGGTCCCGCGAGGGGAAGTCGGCGCCCGGGGTCATCACGCTCCATTCGCGCACCGGGCGGCCGGCCTTTTCGGCGCAGCGCAACACTTGTTCGCGCCAGTCGTCCATGCTGACTTTCGCCAGGTTGTTGCAGCAGATCAGCACGCCGTTGTCAGCCGTGGTCAGCAGGGCCGGTTTGAGCAGGCTCTGATAATCGCGCAGCAAATCGACGGTGCCGAATGCGCTTTTGGCCCACGCCGGCGGATCGAGCAGGACCAGATCGTATTGGCGCTGTTCGAGGCGCTGATAGCTCGGCAGCTTCTGCCCGCGCCGCTGACTGATCGGCAGGCCAGCGAGCTGGCGGATTGCCGGAAAGTAATCGGACTGAATGAATTGCATCTCCGGCAGATGCGGATTGAGCAAACCATTCTCGCGACCGACCGCCAGATTGCCCTCGGCAAAGTCTAGGTTGCACACCTCGCGCGCGCCGCCCGCCGCCGCACTGAGGCCAACGCCGCAGGTGTAGGCGAACAGGTTGAGCACGCTTTTGCCTTGCGCGTGATCCTTGACCCAGCCACGGGTGTTGCGCAGGTCGAGGAACAGCAGCGGATCCTGCCCGGCATGACGCCCACGCACGCGGTAGTTCAGACCCCATTCATGCCCGACCAGATCCGCCAGTGCGGCGTCATCGGCTTTATAAACGCTGTCCTCGCGATCGATCCGCGAGTTGCCACGGGAGCGGTCGTTGTAGACCAGCAGGCTGTCGAAGCCCAGCGTCTGGTTGACCATGGCGTGCAGTTGCAGCAGATCATCACGTTCGAGCGTCTGGTGAAAACTCTGCACCAGCAGTTGCGGGCCGTAGCGGTCGATGGTCAGGCCGCCGGCACCTTCCTGGCTGCCATGGAACAGCCGATAGCAATCGGTGCCCTGGCTGTGCAGCGCAGCGAGCAGGTCCTGGCGTTGATCGAGGGCGGCGCGCAGCGCCTGGTTCAAGGAAGACATGCGGGCGCCTTGCTGAGGGGAATTGGGGCGCGGGAGTTTAACAGTTTGCCGGGGGATCGCGTGATGGCCTTCGCGAGCAGGCTCGCTCCCACATGTGCAATGCGATCACCTGTGGCCGCGAGCCTGCTCTTGAAGCTATTGATTCAAACGTTTATCAACGAGGTCCTGCACCACACTCGGATCAGCCAGGGTCGAAGTATCGCCGAGGCTGTCGAGCTCATTGCAGGCAATCTTGCGCAGAATCCGCCGCATGATCTTGCCCGAACGGGTCTTGGGCAATGCTGGCGCCCACTGGATCAGGTCCGGTTTGGCGAAGCTGCCGATCTCCTTGCTGACATGCGCCAGCAGGTCTTTCTTCAGCTCTTCGTTGGCCTCGGTGCCGTTCATTGGCGTGACGAATGCGTAGATGCCCTGGCCTTTGACGTCGTGGGGATAACCGACCACGGCGGCCTCGGCGATGCTGTCGTGCAGCACCAAGGCGCTCTCCACTTCGGCGGTGCCGATGCGGTGGCCGGAGACGTTGATCACGTCGTCGATGCGTCCGGTGATCCAGTAATCGCCGTCCTCGTCGCGGCGGGCGCCGTCGCCGGTGAAGTAATAGCCGGGGTAGGGTTTGAAGTAGGTGTCGATCATCCGCTGCGGATCGCCGTAGACGCTGCGAATCTGCGCCGGCCAGCTCGATTTGATCGCCAGCACGCCACTGCCGGCGCCTTTGATTTCCTTGCCGACTTCGTCAAGCAGCACCGGTTGCACGCCAAACATCGGTTGCGTCGCGCAGCCCGGTTTGATCCGTTGCGCGCTGACCAGCGGGCTGAGCATGATGCCGCCGGTTTCGGTCTGCCACCACGTGTCGACAATCGGGCAGCGCTGTTCACCGACAGCATTGAAATACCATTCCCACGCTTCCGGGTTGATCGGCTCACCGACGCTGCCGAGCAATCTGAGGCTGGCGCGCGACGTTTCCTTCAACGGTCCGGCGCCTTCGCGCATCAGCGCGCGCAGGGCGGTGGGTGCGGTGTAGAAAATGTTCACCTTGTGCTTGTCGATGACCTGCCAGAAGCGCGAACTGCTCGGGTAGCTCGGCACGCCTTCGAACATCAGTGTGGTCGCACCGTTGGCCAGCGGCCCGTAGACGATGTAACTGTGGCCGGTGACCCAGCCGACGTCGGCGGTGCACCAGAACACTTCGCCGTCGCGGTAATCCAGCACGTACTTGAAGGTCATTGCTGCTTGCAGCAGATAGCCGCCGGTGGTGTGCAGCACGCCTTTGGGTTTGCCGGTGCTGCCGGAGGTGTAGAGGATGAACAGCGGATCTTCGGCGTCCATCGGTTCCGGCGAGCAGTCGTCGCTGACCTCACGCACGGCCTGGTGGTACCAGAGGTCACGGCCCTCGACCCAATCGACCTGGCCCTGAGTGCGCTCGACCACCACCACGGTGCTGACGTTCGGGCAACTTTGCAGGGCTTTGTCGACGTTGTTTTTCAGCGGCACGAAGCGGCCGCCGCGCACGCCCTCATCGGCGGTGATCACGGTGCGGCAATCGGCGTCGAGGATTCGATCACGCAGGGAATCCGGGGAAAATCCGCCGAACACCACCGAATGAATTGCGCCGATTCGCGCGCAGGCGAGCATGGCGTAGGCGGCTTCGGGGATCATCGGCATGTAGATGCACACCCGATCGCCTTTCTTCACGCCACGGCTTTTCAGTACGTTGGCCAGACGGCAGACGTGGTGATGGAGTTTGTTGTAAGTGATCTGCGCCGATTCGGCAGGATCATCGCCTTCCCAGAGCAGGGCGGTCTGCTCGCCGCGTTGCTTGAGGTGACGGTCGATGCAGTTGTAACTGACGTTGAGCTTGCCGCCGGCAAACCAGGCCGCTTCACCGGTTTTCAGGTCATAGCGCTGAACGGTCTGCCACGGCGTGCTCCAATCGAGGAAACGCGTGGCCTGCTCGGCCCAGAAGGCGCTGGGGTGTTCAATCGATTCGCGGTACAGGCGCCGATACTCGTCCTGGCTCAACTGAGCGGCCTGGCGCACGGCATCGGCTTTGGGGAACGTGCTGATATCGAACATGACGGTTCCTTATTCTTGTGGTGCGACACGAATAAAGATGCGCCGAGCGCTGCACAGGTTCAAGTCATGCGCCAAAACAACTGTGGGAGCGAGCTTGCTCGCGAAGGCGGCGGATCAGTTAACACAGTGTTGAATGACGCACCGATTTCGCGAGCAGGCTCGCTCCCACAGGGGAACAGCGTTGTGCCCGAAGGCTTTTATCAGCCGCGATGACGCCCGCGGAAGTAGTTGATCAGGCCCTGAGTCGAGGCATCGTCAGCCACGGTCTCGTCGCTGCCGACCAGACGGTTGTAGACGCCTTTGCCCAATTCCTTGCCCAGTTCTACGCCCCACTGGTCGAAGGCGTTGATGCCCCAGACCACGCTTTGCACGAACACTTTGTGCTCATACATCGCAACGAGCGCGCCGAGGCGACGCGGGCTGATGCGTTCGACCACCAGGGTGTTGCTCGGACGATTGCCCGGGATCACCTTGTGCGGCGCAAGTTTGCGCACGTCGTCTTCGCCCATGCCTTTGTCGCGCAGTTCGGCTTCAGCTTCCGGCAGGGTCTTGCCGAGCATCAGCGCCTGGCTCTGCGACAGGCAGTTGGCGTACAGCCACTGGTGATGGTCGGAAACCGGGTTGAAGCTGACGATCGGCACGATGAAGTCGGCCGGGATCAGTTGGGTGCCCTGGTGCAGCAACTGGTGGTAAGCGTGCTGACCGTTGCAGCCGACGCCGCCCCAGATCACCGGGCCGGTATCGGTCGACACCGAGGTGCCGTCCTGACGCACGCTCTTGCCGTTGGACTCCATGTCCAGCTGTTGCAAGTGCTTGGTGATGTTGCGCAGGTAGTGGTCGTACGGCAGGATCGCGTGGCTTTGCGCACCCCAGAAGTTGCCATACCAGACGCCGAGCAGGGCCAGCAGCACCGGCATGTTCTGTTCGAACGGCGCGGTCTGGAAATGCTGGTCCATGGTGTAGGCACCGGACAGCAGTTCCTTGAAGTTGGACATGCCGATGGCCAGCGCAATCGGCAAACCGATCGCCGACCACAGCGAGTAGCGCCCGCCGACCCAGTCCCACATCGGGAAGATGTTTTCTTCGCGAATCCCGAAAGCCACAGCGGCGGCGTTGTTGCTCGACACAGCGATGAAGTGGCGATACAGCTCGGCTTCCGAGCCGCCCTGCGCCAGGTACCAGGCGCGTGCGGCCTGCGCGTTTTTCAACGTTTCGAGGGTGTTGAACGACTTCGACGAAACGATGAACAGCGTGGTCTCGGCGCGCAGTTTCTGCGTCAGCTCGTGGAATTCGCTGCCGTCGATGTTTGCCAGATAGTGGCAACGTACGCCTTTCTGCGCGTAGGACAGCAGTGCTTCGGAGACCAGCTCAGGACCGAGGAACGAACCACCGATGCCGATGTTGACCACGTCAGTGATCGGCTTCTCGGTGTAGCCACGCCACAAGCCATCGTGGATGCGGCCGACCAGATCGGTGATCTGGTTCAGCACCTTGTGCACTTCCGGCATCACGTTGACGCCGTTGACCGACAACTTGTCGCCGACCGGGCGGCGCAGGGCGGTGTGCAGTGCCGGGCGGTCTTCGGAGGCGTTGACGATTTCGCCGTCGAACAGCGCTTTGATCGCGCCCTTCAGGTCGACTTCATTGGCCAGGCCCACGAGCAGGTTGCGGGTCTCGGCGTTGATCAAATTCTTCGAATAGTCGAGAAACAGACCGCAGCTACTGAGGGTGAACTGATTGAAACGCTGCGGATCGGCGTTGAAGGCTTCGCGCATGCTGAAATCCTGCATGGCTTGGCGGTGATCTTTCAACGCTTGCCAGGCGGGCAGAGCGGTAACGTCGTGAGGAGTGCGGTAGTACGCCATCGCTGCGGTTTTCCTTTTTACTTGAACGGCCTTTTGAACACGGTACAGATCAACCACGGGTTTTTAGCGCATGGGATCAACTGCGTCGACACGAGATCTGGACACAGGGCGAATACAGTAAACCTCGCGCTGCGTTCTGTCTTGACTTTGTCTGACCAGATCCCTGTACTTTTTTAACATCCGCAGAGGAATCTGGCCGACAAACGGAGGTGCCCGGAACACTTTCGCCCAACCGGCATGCGCCGAAAACACCTGTGGGAGCGAGCTTGCTCGCGAAGGCGGCGTGTCAGGCAACTTATAAGTCGCTGATACACCGCCTTCGCGAGCAAGCTCGCTCCCACAGGGAAATTCGTTGCTGCTTAAATCGGGCTATCGAGATTCAGGTGCAGGTTGTCGATCAGCCGCGTGGTGCCGAGGAACGCCGCTGCCAGAATCACCAGATCGCGGTCTTCCGCCGTCGCCGGACGCAAGGTCAGGCCATGACGGATTTCCAGATAATCCGGACGCAGCCCCGCCGCTTCCAGCACCTGCAACTGCGCAGTGATCAGCGCCGGGTAATCGCGCTCACCTTGCTTGATCGCTTCGGCAATGCTGCTCAGCACGCGATACACCACCGGTGCCACGGCGCGCTGGTCTTCGTTGAGGAAGCCGTTGCGCGACGACAGCGCCAAGCCATCCGCTGCACGCACGGTCGGCTCGCCGATGATCTGGATCGGCATGTTCAGGTCATGCACCAGTGCGCGGATCACCGCCAGTTGCTGGTAATCCTTCTGGCCGAAGATCGCCAGATCCGGCTGGACCATGTTGAACAGCTTGCTGACCACCGTCGCCACACCTTCAAAGTGCCCCGGACGGCTGGCACCACACAGGCCTTCGGACAATTGCGGCACGCTGACCCGGGTTTGTACGGCCATGCCGTCCGGGTACATCTCTTCAACCGTCGGCGCAAACAGCAGGTCGCAACCGGCTTCGAGGAGCTTTTCCTGATCGGCGGCGAGGGTGCGCGGGTATTTGTCGAGGTCTTCACCGGCGCCGAATTGCAGCGGGTTGACGAAAATACTCGCGACCACGAAATCCACTCGCTGGGTAGCCTTGGTGATCAATGCGACGTGGCCGCTGTGCAGGTTGCCCATGGTCGGCACGAAGCCGATGCGCTTGCCTTCACTGCGCGCGCGGGCGACGGCGGCGCGCAGTTCGCGTACGGTTTTGACGGTGTTCATGCAGAGAATCCGTGTTCGATGCCGGGGAACGTGGTGGCTTTGACTTCGCTGACGTAAGCCTTCAGCGCGGACTGGATGCTGTCCTGACCTTGCATGAAGTTTTTGACGAATTTGGGTACGCGGCCGGTGATCGACAGGCCGAGCATGTCGTGCAATACCAGCACCTGGCCGTCGGTGGCGTTGCCGGCACCGATACCGATCACCGGAATGCTCACGGCCTGGCTGATTTCTGCCGCCAGTTCGCTCGGCACGCACTCGAGCAACAGCATGGCCGCACCGGCCTGCTCCAGCGCGATCGCATCGGCACGCATCTGCCGCGCCTGATTCTCGTTGCGGCCCTGCACTTTATAGCCACCGAGAATGTTCACTGCTTGCGGGGTCAGGCCCATATGCGCGCACACCGGCACACCGCGCTCGGCGAGCAGACGGATCGACTCCGCCAGCCACAGCTGACCTTCGACCTTGACCATGTGCGCGCCGGCCTGCATCAGCATGGCGCTGTTGGTCATGGTCTGTTCGAGGGTGGCGTTGGCCATGAACGGCAGGTCGGCGAGGATCAGGGCATCGCCATTGCCACGCTTGACGCTGGCGACGTGATAGGCCATTTCCGCCGTGGTCACCGGCAGGGTGCTGTCATGACCCTGCAGAACCATGCCGAGGGAGTCGCCGACCAGCAGCACTTCGACACCGGCCTCGTTGCAGGCGTGGGCGAAGGTCGCGTCATAGCAGGTCAGCATGGTGATTTTTTCACCTTTCTGCTTGAGGCTCTGGAGCGTGGTCAGGGTGATGGCTGGCATGTAAAAAATCCTCGTTCAGGCGCTCTGGAAACTGCTGCGAGTCACGCGCGTGATTCTTCATCTACTCAGGCGCACGGTCTTGTGTCGTGCTTTGAAAGGCCTGGATTGCGCCCGTTCATACCGGGTTGGCGGCAGCGGGACGCCTATAGTCGTGATGAGCCAACAGGAAGTCAATTGCGTGTGTTACCGCATTGTTACGCGGGCGGTGTTACCGGCGTTACTGATGCGATTCAGCGGCGCGGCGGGCCTGATTCGGGGGATTTTTGTCTGACAAAAACTGGAGATTGGCAGGTGACCTGTGGCGAGGGGATTTATCCCCGTTGGACTGCGAAGCAGGCCCAAATCTGAACTATCTGTACACAACATGGGGCCGCTCCGCGACCCAACGGGGATAAATCCCCTCGCCACATAACCACATTTCACAGCAGATTTTTTTCAGGGCTGGGAGAGGCGTTCAAGGCCGACAAACGGGCAGGCGGCCAGCAGGTCTGTCAGCGTGCGGCCATCGGCAAGACGCAGATCCTGCGGTGCCAGTTCAGCGAGAGGATAAAGAACGAACGCCCGCTCCTGAATCTGGTAATGCGGGACCTTCAGCCGTGGCTCATCGATCAGGCGATCGCCGAACAGCAGAATATCCAGATCCAGCGTGCGAGGCCCCCAGCGCTCAAGACGCTCGCGGCCCTGAGCGTTTTCGATCGCTTGCAAGGCGTCGAGCAGCTCGATCGGTGCGAGCGAGCTGTCGAGGGCGGCGACGGCGTTGGTGTAACGCGGCTGGCCCGGCAGCAGCGAATCGCTTTGATAAAAGGCTGACACGCCGGCAAGACGTGTCTGCGGCAATTGGCCCAGCGCCGCGATGGCGCTGCGCAACTGGTCGGCCGGGTCAGCGAGGTTGCTGCCCAGGCCGATGTAGATGCGTTCCATGCTTACTCGCCCGTCGCGCTCGAAGCACCGGCGCGCTTGCGCTTGGAACCGCCGCTGCGGCGACGTTTGCGCGGTGCGCCGCTGGCATCGTCACCCTTGCCGCTGAGGTCGCGGATCATGTCGCGACGCTCGCTGTCATTGGCGTCCTGATAATCGGTCCACCATTCGCCGAGGCCATCGGTCTCCTCACCGGCGCTTTCACGCAGCAGGAGGAAATCGTAACCGGCACGGAAGCGCGGGTTGTCCAGCAACAGATCGGCGCGTTTGCCACTGCGCCGTGGCAGGCGTTCCTGCATGTCCCAGATTTCGCGGATCGGCATGGTGAAGCGCTTCGGAATCGCGATGCGCTGGCACTGCTCGGCAATCAGTTCGTGAGCGGCTTCCTGCATCGCCGGAATCGGCGGCATGCCACGTTCCTGCAGACGCAACACTCGCGCCGGCAGCGCCGGCCAGAGCAGGGCGGCAAAGAGGAACGCCGGGGTCACCGGTTTGTTCTGCTTGATGCGCAGGTCGGTGTTGGTCAGTGCTTCGCTGATCAGCGTGTGGGTATATTCCGGATTGTATTCCAGCGCCTCGGCACTGGCCGGGAACAGCGGGGCGAACAGTTGCAGATCAACCAGCATTTCAAAGGTGATCGCGCCGTGCCCGGAGAGGAACAGCTTGAGCACTTCTTCGAACAGTCGCGCCGACGGAATCTCGCGCAGCATCGGCGCCAGCTCACGGATCGGCTGCACGGTGTGCTTCTCGATGCCGAAGTTGAGCTTGGCGGCGAAACGCACGGCCCGCAGCATGCGCACCGGGTCTTCCTGGTAACGCTGCTTGGGGTCGCCGATCAGGCGGATCAGGTGATTGCGGATGTCGTGCACGCCATTGGCGTAATCGAGAATGCGCTCGCTGACCGGGTCGTAATACAGGGCGTTGATGGTGAAGTCGCGACGTTGCGCGTCTTCTTCCAGGGTGCCGTAGACGTTGTCGCGCAGAATGCGCCCGCTCTCGTTGCGCGAAGACTGGTTGCTGTCTTCGTCGTCTTCGTTGACCGGGTGATTGGCGCGGAAGGTCGCGACTTCAATGATTTCGCGACCGAAATGGATGTGCACCAGCTTGAACCGGCGGCCGATGATTCGCGCATTGCGGAATTCGGCCCGCACCTGCTCGGGGGTGGCGCTGGTGGCGACGTCGAAGTCCTTGGGCGTGATGCCCAGCAGCATGTCACGCACGCAACCACCGACCAGATAAGCCTGGTAACCGGCACCTTGCAGGCGTTCGACGATATTCACCGCATAGCGGCTGAACTGCGTTTTCTGCAGCGAATGTTGGCCGCTGTTGAGCACTTCAGGGGTGCTGCGGATGTGTTGCGTACGACGCACGGGAGTTCGGAATGACTGGAACAGCTTCTTCAGCATGGGATGCACTGTTTGAAGGAATGTTCGGCCATACCAAAAGAATGACCGCATGATGGGCGCAGATTCTAGCATTTAGTCGGGGGATGGTGTAGGACGCGGCAGATATGAGCTGCAAGCCGCAAGCTACAAGGGTCGAGCGCGGAAAACGGGGGGATTTCACGGAAGTGAGAAACTACAAGGGGAGCCGAAGCTCCCCAAGAAGTAGTTGCGTGCTCTTTTTATTATTGATTCGGGCTTCTTGTTTTTGTTGAGTGCCCTCGCCACGAAGTGTTTCCTTCGTGACCCTCCCAATCGGGAGCCAAGAGCAAACGGATTGCTTTGGTCGCTGAATTGCAGTGATCTGTCGATCCAACCAGTACAGGCTCTGTCTTAGGACAGTTTTTGTTGTTCTCGGCCTGGTCGTGGGGCAAGCCCCAAATACAACGCCTCTCCAAAAGAATCAGTTAGCTGCGCCTCTCGCCGTCTTGTTTTTATTGTGCGTGAGTCGATTCGTCTTATTTTTATTGTCTTGTGCATTGCTTGTTATTGTTCTTGTACCAAACATATAGCAGGGTGCGTGCCAACTTTTGCCAAGCCCAGTAAAACAAGGGGTTAGGTCGATATAACCGTTTTGCAGGGGCGAAAAAAAGCCGGGGTTTCGTTACCGATAACCCCGGCTTCTGTTACGTGAATCGACTGCGGTAACAGTTTTTTCACATTGTCATGCGTTACCCGCGCACGCGGTGGGTAACGCTCAGCTTTCGCTGGCGACCCCGGTCTTGCGCCGTGGAATGCCCAGACGCTGGCGGCGTTCCCACAGGCATTTGCGGCTGACGCCCAGTTTGCGTGCCAGTTCGGTCTCGGTCATGTGGTCCTGATGCTCGAGGACGAAGTGCTGGAAGTAATCCTCCAGCGACAGATCCTCGGTCGGCTCATGGCTGCTGTTGCTGGCGTTACCGCCGGTTTGCGGCGGCAGACCGATGAACTCGTCGTCTTCCAGATCGCTCAGCTCGATGTCGATGCCCAGCAGGTCGGCCGAGATCTCCGGGCTTTCGCTGAGAATCACCGCGCGCTCGACGGCGTTTTCCAGCTCACGCACGTTACCCGGCCAGGAATAGTGCCGGATCGCCTGTTCGGCATCGGCGGCGAATTTCAGGTCGGTGCGATTGATCCGCGCGCTCTGGCGAGCGAGGAAGGCATTGGCGATTTCGTTGACGTCGGCGCCACGCTCGCGCAGCGGCGGCAGCTTCAGGGCAATCACGTGCAGACGGTAATAAAGGTCTTCACGGAACTGACCGATTTTCGCCAGGCTCTTCAGATCGCGGTGAGTTGCAGCGATCAGGCGCACATCGACTTTCTGTGACTGCACCGAACCTACGCGGCGAATCTCGCCCTCCTGCAGAACCCGCAGCAAGCGAGCCTGGGCTTCGAGGGGCAATTCGCCGATCTCATCGAGAAACAAGGTGCCGCCGTCCGCCGCTTCAACCAGACCGGCACGACCGGCGCTGGCGCCGGTAAACGCTCCTTTCTCGTGGCCGAACAGTTCTGACTCGATCAGGCTTTCCGGAATCGCCGCGCAGTTCACCGAAATCATCGGCGCTTTGGCGCGTTTTGACAGATTGTGCAGGGCACGGGCCACCAGTTCTTTGCCGGTACCGGACTCACCCTGAATCAATACGTTGGAATCGGTTGGCGCGACTTTGCGGATCTTGCTGTACAGGTCCTGCATCGGTGGGCAGGAGCCGATGATGCCAATTTCACCATTGCTGTTATCCACAGCAGCTTTGCCATTGCCAGCGGCAGGCTTGCTCGCCGTAGCTTCGCCGGCAGCCGGCGCCGACTGGCGATCGCGCAGGATCCGCGCAACCGCCTGGAGCATTTCATCGTGGTCGAACGGCTTGGCGATGTAATCGACCGCGCCCATTTTCATCGAGTCGACCGCCGAGCGCAGGCTGGCGTAACTGGTCATGATCAGCACCGGTGTGCCCTGGCCGAGCTTGATCAGCTCGGTGCCCGGAGCGCCCGGCAGGCGCAGGTCGCTGACGATCAGATCGAACGTAGGAATGGTGAAGCGTTCTTGTGCTTCCTGCACTGATCCGGCTTCGCTGACCTGGTACTGGTTGCGTTCCAGCAGGCGGCGCAAGGCGGAGCGGATAATGGTTTCGTCTTCGACGATCAAAATGTGCGGCATTGATTCGATACTCTCGACGGTCTCAGTTCACAGCGGACGTCGCTTCGACATGACGCGGTAAGGTCACCCGGATACGGGTGCCGCGTTGGCTTTGTACATCAGCCGGGCTGTCGATGGTGATTTGTCCATAATGCTCTTCAACGATGGAATAGACCAGTGCAAGGCCCAGACCGGTGCCTTCACCCGGATCCTTGGTGGTGAAGAAAGGTTCGAACAATCGGTCCATGATGCTCGACGGAATGCCACTGCCTTCGTCTTCGACGATCAGATCGACCGTGTGTTCGCCGGCTTCGCTCTTGACCCGTACCGCACTGTGCGGCGGCGAGGCGTCGCGGGCGTTGGAGAGCAGATTGATCAGCACCTGGGCGAGCCGTTGCGGGTCGCCTTCGACCCAATGGTCGGGATCGCACAGGTTGTAGAACTGCACTTCGAAATTGCGTCGGTTCAGCGCCAGCAGGCCAATGGCATCCTGCGCGACTTCGGCCAGACACACTGGTTCGTCGTTGTGCTGGTGACTGCCGGCATGGGCGAAGCTCATCAGCGACTGGACGATGCGCGAGACGCGTTTGGTCTGCTCGAGAATCTGCCCGCTGATTTCCGTCAGCTCGCCGTCGTCTTCGCGCTCTTCGCGCAGGTTCTGCGCCAGGCAGGCGATGCCGGTAATCGGGTTGCCGATTTCGTGGGCCACACCCGCTGCGAGTCGGCCGATGCTGGCCAGCCGTTCGGAATGCACCAGTTTGTCTTCGAGCATCTGCGTTTCGGTCAGATCCTCGACGAGTAACACCAGACCACTGTTACCCGGGGCCAACGGCTCGTCGATCGCCGCTTTGTGCAGGTTCAGCCAACGGGTCTGACCATCGAGGGCCAGATGCTGTTTGTGCAAATGCTCGTCGGGCAGGTTGATGAAGCCTTGCAGCAACTCTTTCCACGGGTTGGCGATGGTGCTCAGACGCGAGCCGACCACTCGCTGTGCGGCGATGCCGGTCAGCTCTTCCATGGCCTTGTTCCACATCAGGATCTCCTGATCCTTGGCCAGCGAGCAGACGCCCATCGGCAGTTCCTGCAAGGTCTGGCGGTGGTAGCGGCGCAGGGCATCGAGCTCGGCGGCCAGGCCGGTGAGGCGCGAGTGGTAATCCTCGAGACGGCTTTCGATGAAGTGAATGTCTTCGGTGACGTAGTTTTCGCCGCCAGCCTTATAGGGCAGGAAGGTTTCCACCATATCCTGCGCAACGCTCGGGCCCATCAGGCCGGACAGGTTGGCCTCAATGCGGTCGCGCAACCGGCGCAAGGCATACGGCCGGCGTTCATCGAAGGGCAGATACAAGTCGCGCAGCGCTTGCTCGACTTCTTTCTGCGCAGCCTTGGCGCCGAGCGGTTTGGCCAGTTGCGTGGCGAACTCCTGCGGCGAAGCGGCGTGCAGCTCGCGGCGTTGCGGGCGCCGCACGTTGTCCACCGCACAGGCCTCGGCGGCGCTGGCTTCTTCCGGGCTGGCGTTGGTGAACAGTGAGATCAGGGTGAACATCAGCACGTTGGCCGCCAGCGAGGCGATGGCCGCCATGTGCCAACTGGTGTCGTCGAGCACGTAGATCATGTTCAGCAGCGGGATATAGAAACCCTGCAGATTGCCGACCAGCGGCAGCAGCATGGTCACCACCCAGACCGTGATCCCCGCCAGCAGACCGGCAATGAAACCACGGCGGTTGGCGGTCGGCCAGTACAACACCGACAACACCCCGGGCAGAAATTGCAGGGTCGCAACGAACGCGACGATGCCGAGGTTGGCCAGGTCCTGTTCGACGCCGAGCATCAGGTAGAAACCGAAACCGGCCATGATGATCGCCACGATCAGCGCCCGACGGGTCCATTTCAGCCAGCGGTAGATGTTGCCTTCGGCCGGCGGTTGATAAAGCGGCAGCACCAAATGGTTCAGCGCCATGCCCGACAAGGCCAGGGTGGTGACGATGATCAGGCCACTGGCGGCGGACAGGCCACCGACGTAGGCGAGCAAGGCCAGCGGTTTGCTGTTGGCGGCAATGCCGATACCAAGGGTGAAATATTCCGGATCGGTGGTGGCGCCGAGTTTCAGCCCGGCCCAGAGAATCAGCGGTACGGCAAGACTCATCAACAGCAGAAACAACGGCAGGCCCCAACTGGCGCTGACCAGCGAGCGCGGGTTGAGGTTTTCCGTAAAGGTCATGTGATACATGTGCGGCATCACGATCGCCGAGGCGAAGAACACCAGCAGCAGCGTGCGCCACGGGCCTTCCTGCAACGGTGTGTGCAGGGCGGCGAGGGCGGTCTGGTTTTGCAGCAGCCACAGTTCGAGCTGTTGCGGGCCGTCGAACACACCATACAGCGCGTACAGGCCAACGCCGCCGAGAGCGATCAGTTTGATGATCGATTCGAAGGCAATCGCGAACACCAGCCCTTCATGTTTCTCGCGCGTGGCGATGTGCCGGGAACCGAAGAAAATCGTGAACAGAATGATCAGCGCACAGAACGCCAGCGCCACGCGGCTCTGCACACGTTCGCCGGTGAGAATGCCGATCGAGTCGGCCACGGCCTGAATCTGCAAGGCAAGCAATGGCAAGACGCCAATCAGCATGAAAATCGTGGTCAGCGCACCGGCCCAGGTGCTGCGAAAGCGGAAGGCAAACAGATCGGCCAGCGACGACAGTTGATAGGTGCGGGTGATCTTCAGGATCGGATAGAGCAGCACCGGCGCCAGCAGGAATGCACCGGACACGCCGAGATAACTGGACAGAAAGCCGTAACCGTACTGATAGGCCAGGCCCACCGTGCCGTAGAACGCCCAGGCACTGGCGTAAACCCCCAGCGACAGGGTGTAGGTCAACGGGTGGCGAATGATCGCGCGCGGGATCATGCCCCGTTCGCTGACCCAGGCAACGCCGAACAACGCCGCCAGGTACGCGGCGCTGATCAGGATCATCTGGGTCAGGCTAAAGCTCATCGGCATCTTTTTGGCTCTGCAGGATGAAGGTCACGACAATCAGGATCAGCCAGAGCAGATAAGGGCGATACCAGGCGCCCGTCGCGTCGATCCACCAATCCATGATGGCGGGGGAGAACAGGTAGATCCCGACGACCAGAAGCAGGACCAAGCGATAGATGTACATCCCGGCCTCTCTTTTTTATGCGCGTGCCCGAAAACGTGCGGCGATGGTAACGGATGGGCGCGCGACTGCAAGTGTCGTCATTGCAGTTGCGCTTCGGGCAGGGTCAGTGTGCGCGGGATCCCGTCGGCATCCCAATGTGCGCTGCCCCAGGCCAGCAGTTCGCCCGGCGAAGCGTGAGCCAGTTCGGTGCCGGGATTCTGCCCCAGCGCGCGCAAGGCCCGCAGCAGCAACGGCGTGGCCTGATCGGCTTCGAGCGGCGGCGAACGGTAGGACTTGCCGAGTTTGTTGCCGTCCGGCTGGGTGATCAGCGGCAGGTGCAGATAGCGCGGCTGTTTCAGGCCGAGCAGTTCTTGCAGGTACAGCTGACGCGGCGTCGAATCGAGCAGGTCAGCGCCGCGCACGATGTCGGTAATGCCTTGCCAGGCGTCATCGAGCACCACCGCGAGTTGATAGGCGTAGAGACCATCGCGCCGACGGATGACAAAGTCGCCGACGTCGCGGCCCAGGTGCTGGCGATATTCGCCCTGCACGCGATCAATGAAGTGGTATTCCAGCTCCGGCACGCGCAGGCGGATCGCGGCGTCGTGCTGTTCATGCCCGGCATTGCGGCAAAACCCCGGATAAATCCCGTGATAGGGCTCCAGTTGTTTGCGCGAGCAGGTGCAGGCGTAGGCCAGGCCATGATTGAACAAGCTATCGAGCACTTCGGCATAAGCCGCGTGTCGATCGCTTTGGCGGACCATTTCGCCGTCCCATTCGAAACCGTAGCTTTCCAGCGCCTTGAGAATCGCCGCTTGTGCACCGGGCTCTTCGCGCGGCGGATCGAGATCTTCCATGCGCACCAGCCAGCGCCCACCGACGGAGCGGGCGTCGAGGTAAGACGCCAACGCAGCGACCAGCGAACCGAAGTGCAGGTGGCCACTGGGGGTGGGGGCGAAGCGGCCGATGTAGGCGGGGGATTTGGCAGTCATGGAGGCGATAAAGGCTATTCAGAATTTGAGCAGGTTACCTCTGTGGGAGCGAGCCTGCTCGCGAAAGCGCTGGGTCAGGCAATAATGAGCTGTCTGAAGGGACGCTTTCGCGAGCAGGCTCGCTGCCACAGAGGCAGAAGCAGGTTCCGCTGGCAAAACACAGAAACAAAAACGGAGCGTTCGCACGCTCCGTTTTTCGTTCAGGTCGAGATTACTTGCCGACCTGCTTTTCCTTGATTTCCGCCAGGGTCTTGCAGTCGATGCACAGATCCGCTGTCGGGCGGGCTTCGAGGCGCTTGACGCCGATCTCGATGCCGCAGGACTCGCACCAGCCGTACTCTTCGTCTTCGATCAGTTGCAGCGTCTTGTCGATTTTCTTGATCAGCTTGCGCTCGCGGTCGCGGGCGCGCAGTTCGAGGGCGAACTCTTCTTCCTGGCTGGCACGGTCGGCCGGGTCAGGGAAATTGGCCGCTTCGTCTTTCATGTGATCAACCGTGCGGTCGACTTCCTGCATCAAGTCCAGTTTCCACTTGTTCAGGATCTTGGTGAAGTGCGCGCGCATTGGAGCGCCCATGTACTCTTCACCCGCCTTCGAAACATAAGGTTCGAAGCCGCTGATCGTGTCTTTCTGCTGTTGCTTTGCTTGGGTGGACATGAAATAGACCGCCTCTACTCTTGTAATCCATTGCGCAGGATTGCTCCATCACCGACACCTGCCGGCCCTGCGGCTGCAAGCGGGCGAACTTACCAGATCAAATCAGCCTGCGCTACTCCCGGATGTCGAGCCCCCGGCGGGTGGCGCTTGCAGATGTCTGACAAGCCGTGTCTGTGGGAAGGGAGACCTGTTCAATCACTGATTTTAGTCAATCCTGGAGCGTACGTTCAGATCGTTACAGTCCAGCGTTCTTGAGGCTGTGACCTTCACGGGTTCTCGCTCGTTCCGGCAGACAGGTAGAATCGTCTCTTTTTTCCGTCAAAGGCATTCCAATGGGCCCCTACAGTGCGCGCAGTCGTGCGATCGAACCGTTCCATGTGATGGCGCTGCTGGCGCGGGCCAATGAATTGCAGGCCGAAGGCCACGACGTGATCCATCTGGAAATCGGCGAGCCGGACTTCACCACCGCCGAGCCGATCATCCGCGCCGGACAAGCTGCGTTGAGCGCCGGCAAGACCCGTTACACCGCCGCCCGTGGCATTCCCGAACTGCGCGAGGCGATCGCCGGTTTCTACCAATCGCGGTACGGCCTGAATATCGACCCACGGCGGATTCTGATCACGCCGGGCGGCTCCGGCGCGCTGTTGCTGGCCAGTGCCCTGTTGGTCGATCCGGGTAAACACTGGCTGCTCGCCGACCCGGGCTACCCGTGCAATCGGCATTTCTTGCGGCTGGTCGAAGGCGCGGCGCAGCTGGTGCCGGTCGGGCCGGAGGTGCGTTACCAACTGACCCCGGATCTGGTCGAGCGGCATTGGGACCACGACAGCGTCGGCGCCCTCGTCGCTTCGCCGGCCAACCCGACGGGCACTTTGCTGACCCGCGATGAACTGGGCGGATTATCCACAGCGATCAAGGCCAGGCACGGGCACTTGGTGGTGGATGAGATCTACCACGGCCTGACCTACGGCACTGATGCCGCCAGTGTGCTGGAAGTCGATGACAACGCTTTTGTCCTCAACAGTTTCTCCAAGTATTTCGGCATGACCGGTTGGCGCCTGGGCTGGCTTGTCGCGCCGGACGCGGCGGTCAGCGAGCTGGAAAAACTCGCGCAGAACCTCTACATCAGTGCGCCGAGCATGGCGCAGTACGCGGCGCTGGCCTGTTTCGAGCCAGCCACCATCGCGATTCTCGAAGAGCGCCGCGCCGAGTTTGCGCGCCGTCGCGATTTCCTCCTGCCGGCGCTGCGTGAACTCGGTTTCAACATTGCCGTTGAGCCGGAAGGCGCGTTTTATCTGTACGCCGATATCAGCCGTTTCGGCGGTGATGCATTCGCCTTCTGCCGACATTTCCTCGAAACCGAGCACGTTGCCTTTACGCCCGGACTGGATTTCGGTCGTTATCAGGCCGGCCATCACGTGCGTTTCGCTTACACACAGAACCTCGCACGTTTGCAGGAAGCGGTTGAGCGCATTGCGCGCGGCTTGAAGAGCTGGCAAGGCTGATGCGCTTTTATCCTGCTCTGGAAGAAGCGCGGCTGATTCGTCGTTACAAGCGTTTTCTCGCCGATATCGAGACCGTTAGCGGCGAATTGCTGACCATTCACTGCCCCAACACCGGTTCGATGCTCAATTGCCAGGTCGAGGGCGGGCAGGTCTGGTTCAGTCGCTCCAATGACCCGAAACGCAAATTGCCCGGCACTTGGGAAATTGGCGAAACCCCGCAGGGCCGGCTGTTTTGCGTCAACACCGGGCGCGCCAACGGCTTGGTGGAGGAAGCCTTGCAGGCCGGCGTGATCACCGAGTTGAACGGCTTTACCGCGTTGAAGCGTGAGGTTGCCTACGGACAGGAAAAAAGCCGCATCGACTTCCGCCTCGAATACCCCAGTGGGCCGGCGTATGTCGAAGTCAAAAGCGTCACCCTCGGCTTCGACGGCACGGCGGTGGCGGCGTTTCCCGATGCGGTGACCCAGCGCGGCGCCAAACATCTGCGCGAGCTGGCGCATCTGGCGCGCGACGGTATTCGGGCGGTGCAGTTGTACTGCGTGAACCTCACCGGCATCGATGCCGTGCGCCCGGCCGAGGAAATCGATTGGGCTTACGCCGAGGCGCTGCGTGAGGCGGTCGCCTGCGGTGTCGAGGTGTTGGCGTATGGCGTGCGCCTAGACCATGAAGAGATGGTCATCGACCGCCGACTCGACGTGCGGCTAAACGGTTAAACGTCGACCCACACGCCTCGTGTATCTTCCCGGCATTCAATTGCCGTGAGCGACTGCCCGGCGCAGGGGCCGGCGACGCATTCGCCGTTCTCGATCAGAAACAGTGCGCCATGGGTAGCGCACTGGATCAGGCTATTGCTCGGGTCGAGAAACTGGTCGGGCTGCCATTCCAGCCCGACGCCGCGATGCGGGCAGCGATTGAAATAAACGAAGACTTGGCCACCCCGACGTACGGCAAACAGCTTTTTGCCTCCGATTTCGAAACCGCGACTGCCGGCTTCGACCAGATCGCTGCCGGCGCAGAGAAACTTCATGGCTATCCTCAAATGTCCGCTCGTGTCTGGATATGTCCGAGCTTGACGTTCAAATGCAAACAATTATCAAATGGCGACCTTCTCCCACAGGGAGTCTGGCCGTTGCCGAGGATACTTGGCTCGCTGCGCCGATGCCCGGGAAACCTTGTTCAAGGAAGCTGCGTATGCGCCTGAAAACCCGCGTTGCCGTACTGTGCGTCGGCCTTTTCCTCAGCCATCAGGCGAGCGCAGCGGATTTACCGCAACGCTGGGTCAGCGCTGGCGGCGCGCTGTCGGAATGGGTCAGCGCGCTGGGTGGCGAGTCAAAGCTGGTTGGGGTCGACACCACCAGTCAGCATCCCCAATCGTTGCAGGCGCTGCCGAGTATTGGTTATCAGCGCAGCCTGTCGGCCGAAGGCATCTTGAGCCTGCGCCCGGACATTCTGGTCGGTACCGAAGAAATGGGGCCGCCGCCGGTTCTGGCGCAAGTCAAAGCGGCCAAGGTCAAGGTCGAGTTGTTTTCAGCCCAGCCTGATCTGCCGACATTGGAAAACAATGTCACCCATCTGGGCCAGTTGCTCGGCGCACAAAGCCAGGCAGCGCAGCTGCTGCAGAGTTATCAACAGCAACTCCAGGCGCAGAAAGCGCGCGTTGCCCAAGTGCAGACCACGCAGAAAGCTCCGGGCGTGTTGCTGTTGCTCGGGCACGCTGGCGGCAAGCCGTTGATCGCCGGCAAGGACACTGCCGCCGATTGGTTGCTGCAACAGGCAGGCGGGCACAACCTTGCGACGCATAGCGGCTACAAACCGTTTTCTGTTGAATCCCTCGCCAGCCTTGATCCCGAAGTGCTGGTGTTCGCTGACCGTGCGCTGACCGGCGAGGCCGCAAAAGTGGCATTGTTCAAGGAAAACCCCATCCTCAATTCCAGCCGGGCGGCGAAGAGCGGGCGGGTGATGGAGCTGGATCCGACGCTGCTGGTGGGCGGCCTCGGGCCACGGTTGCCGGCTGCTTTGCAAACCCTGACTGACGGCTTCTACCCGGCCAAGGGCGGCCAATGACCACACTGGTCAAACCCCGTGGCTTGTTCATCGGCCTGACATTGCTGTGTCTGCTGGCGATCTGGCTGTCGCTGGCGCTGGGGCCGGTGAGCCTGCCGCTGTTCGATACGTTGCGCGCGGCGCTGCGTCTGATCGGCGTGCCGTTGGCGCCGCAAGGATTGGAGCAGGCCGAGCTGATTCTCGGCCAGATCCGCCTGCCGCGAACCTTGCTCGGCTTGGCGGTCGGCGGCGTGCTGGCGCTGTCCGGGGTGGCGATGCAGGGCCTGTTTCGTAATCCGCTGGCCGATCCGGGGCTGGTCGGGGTGTCCAGTGGCGCGGCACTCGGCGCGGCGATTGCGATTGTCGGCGGCTCGTTCTTTGGCGGCCTGCCGGAGTGGTTCGGGCCGTATCTGTTGTCGGTGTGTGCGTTTTTTGGCGGGCTCGGGGTGACGGCGCTGGTATACCGGCTGGGCCGGCGCAACGGTCAGACGCATGTGGCGACCATGTTGCTGGCCGGTATCGCGCTGACGGCGCTGGCCAGTTCGGCGGTCGGTCTGTTCACTTATCTGGCCGATGACGCCACGCTGCGCACCCTGACCTTCTGGAACCTGGGCAGCCTCAACGGCGCCAGTTACGCGCGGCTTTGGCCTCTGCTGATCATCACCATCGGCGTGGCGCTGTGGCTGCCGCGTCGGGCCAAGGCATTGAATGCCTTGTTGCTCGGTGAATCCGAGGCCGGACATCTGGGCATCGATGTCGAACGGCTCAAGCGCGAACTGGTGTTCTGCACCGCGCTGGGTGTTGGCGCGGCGGTGGCGGCGGCGGGCATGATCGGTTTTGTCGGGCTGGTGGTGCCGCATCTGGTGCGCCTGCTGGCCGGCCCCGATCACAAAGTTCTGTTGCCAGCCTCGGTTTTGGCGGGTGCGAGCCTGTTATTGCTCGCCGATCTGGTGGCGCGCCTGGCGCTGGCGCCAGCGGAGTTGCCGATCGGCATTGTCACGGCGTTTATCGGCGCGCCGTTCTTCCTTTATCTGCTGCTGCGAGGGCGTGCCTGATGTTGTCTGCGCACAATCTGCATGTCCGCCGTGGCCGCAAAGCAGTGCTCAGTGGGGTTACGCTCGGGCTCGAACCCGGTCAAGTGCTTGGCGTGCTGGGACCGAACGGCGCCGGCAAAAGCACCTTGCTCGGCGCATTGTGTGGTGAGTTGCTCGCCAGTGACGGCAATGTCTCGCTCGATGGTCAGACGTTGAGCCACTGGAGCGGAACGCAGCGGGCACAACGACTGGCGGTGTTGCCGCAGGTTTCGACGCTGGATTTTGCCTTCGCCGTGGAAGAGGTCGTCGGCATGGGCCGCTTGCCGTACCAGACCGGGCGCGTGCGCGACGACGAGATTGTCGCGGCAGCGCTGGCCGCCGCCGATGCCAGCCATCTGAGTGGGCGCAGTTATCTGGCGTTGTCCGGTGGCGAGCGTCAGCGCGTGCATCTGGCGCGGGTGCTGGCGCAACTCTGGCCGGGCCAGGCCGGGCAAACCTTATTGCTCGACGAACCGACATCGATGCTCGATCCGCTGCATCAGCACACCACCTTGCAAGCGGTGCGCGAGTTCGCCGATCGCGGCGCGGCGGTACTGGTGATCCTGCATGATCTGAATCTGGCGGCACGCTATTGTGATCGTGTGCTGTTGCTGGAGGAGGGGCGCCCGGTTGCGCTGGATACTCCGCAGCAGGTGCTGCGTCCGGATACGCTTAAAGCAGTGTTCGGCCTGGAGGTTTTGGTGCAACCGCACCCGGAGCGTGGGCATCCGCTGATCATCGCCCGCTGAATCATCATCGAGGTGTCGCATGCGTGGATTGTGGTTGTTGGCGCTGGTGTTGCTCGCGGGCTGTCAGCACGTGGCGGCTCCGCCTGTGGGCGCTGATATCCGCGATCTGCGCAGCGGCGAGGTACTTACGGCGCAGCAATTGCTGACGCGTCTGGCTGAACCTGAGCGTTTGATCATCGGTGAGCAGCACGACAACGCCGATCACCATGCCGCACAGTTGTGGCTGTTGCAGTCGCTCGGCGAGCAGCGAGCGCAAGGCAGTCTGCTGCTGGAAATGCTCTCGCCGGTTCAACAAGCGAAAGTCGATGCGGCGCGCCAGCCGAAATCCGTTCCGGCAGATCTGCCCGCGGCATTGGCCTGGCAAGAGGGCTGGGACTGGAACCTTTACGGGCCGATCGTGCGCTTTGCCCTGTCGCAGCCGTATCCGCTGCTGGCGGCCAATCTCGATGACAGCGAAATCCGCGCGTTCTACCGCAATCCACCTGCTCTGAACGGTCCGCGCAGTAATGCGCTTTCGGTTAAAAAAACCTTGCTTGGGCAAATCAGTGAATCCCACTGCGGCCTGCTGCCCGAATCACAGATGCCAGCAATGCTGGCGATTCAGCAACAGCGTGATCGACGCATGGCCGAACGCATGCTGCCGGCGCCGATGCCTTCGATTCTGCTGGCCGGTGCCTGGCATGCGCGCAAGGATGTCGGCGTGCCGCTGCATCTGTCGGATCTCGGCGCTGGCAAGGCGCCGATCGTATTGATGCTGGCCGAGCAGGGCGCTGCGGTATCGGCGGCGATGGCCGATTACGTCTGGTACACGCCGGCCACGCCGAAGCCGGATTACTGCGAGCAGATGCGCCAGCAATTCGCTAAATGACTTTTCTACGGGCAAAAAAAGACCCGGTAAAACCGGGTCAAATAACCGTGATTAGCCTGATGAGGAGATAATCTGAGAGTCCGAACCAAGGGCTTTTCAGAATATCGACTGATCTCGCGACCAGTTGTGATAATCATAGCGATTCTCATTACCGCGTCAACCGCTGATTTTGCAAATCTGTAATTTAGTTTTGCGAGCGGTGGTGAGGCCCTGTGAATAAAGGGCTTTGCGCTAGATGCGCTGCGTCGTCAACTGCTTGATCCTGCGATTCAACTGGCCGATGCGTCGAGCCATGCCCTCAATCAGGCTATGGGCGATCTTCGGATTGCTGCGGGTCATGCTCAAAAATTGATCACCGGGAATCAACATCAACGTGCTCGGCTCGGACGTCACCACCGAAGCGTTGCGCGGCTCGCCGGTAAACAACGCCATGGCGCCGAAAATCTCGTCCTTGGCCACGTCACCGACCTTGTACCCGTCCACAAATGCCTCGGCGTGCCCGTCGATGATCACGAAGACATGATCCGCTGCATCGCCCTGTTGAATCAGCACGGCGCCTGCCTCAACGCGTTTGAAGCCGTTGGTGCTGCGGAACTCCCGGGGTTTCAGCTCGGCCACGGCATGGGCGAGCAGCGCCATTTGCCCGAGCAGATAGCTCAGCAACTGCTCCGCTCGATCAGGGTCGGCATACAGATGCTGCAAAACCTCAGCGCGCCCATAGGGCACCAGGCGCACAGCGCTGTTGCTGCAAATGCGGCAATCGCTCCATTGCTCGCCACGTTGCAGGCCGAGCAGATCACCTTCCTGCCAGTAGAACAGCGCACGGCCCGCGATGCAGCCATGTACCACGCCCTCGCTCAGCAGAAACAACTGATCTTCCGGCAACTGTGCAAACAGATCGTCCGTTGCCTCCAGCTCGATGACCGGCGCGCACGGCGACAAATCCTGCAGCCACTGCCCGGGAAGACTCTGCAAGCGATTGATCAATGCGTCGGCGTGGGCCGATTGTTCCCCCAGTAAATACATGGCGTCAGCGCCTGTTCAGTTCTTGTGGCGCGCGGAAATGGCTTCGAGCTGTTTGTTCAAGGCGTCCTTGCGCTCGGCGGGGATATCGTTCCAGTGCACGTCCATCAACGCGCCCTCGATCGCATACAACAACACCTTCGATGCGCGAAACCCCCGAGTACGCACGGCCCGGTAGGCATCCACTGCACCGAGGCGACGCAAGTCCGAGGCGCTGTGGATGCCCACGGCATGCAGCCATTGCGCCG